>JAFXUS010000065.1 GCA_017535125.1 Bacteroidales bacterium
GCCCAGGAAGAAGACGGCTCTTTCGCCCACACCGAGTACGGCCCCGGTTTCCCGAAGGGCCTGCAGTATGGCGGCTACAACGAGCTATGGAAGGCTGCCGTCGCCCGCGACCCGCACGCCCCGGTGCTGGAATCCCGCTAGGATGAGATCCCCGATCTGGTCGGGGATGACGGGTCATTCCCGCCAGAGAACGGACTGGACCGCCCGTGCCGGGACGCGGCACTGGACGGAATATTTCCCCGTCACGAAACTGACCTGCGCATCGGAACCGCCCTCGTTCAGAATCAGGGCGGCGTAGGAACCGTCCGGGTTGCGATACCACTGATAAGTCACGCCGGAGATTTTGTTGCCGGCCGTCCCGAGCCGGACGGCGCCAGACTGCAAGACCTTCGAGCAGTGCGCCACGCCGTAGTAGTGCGAATTGCGCACGACGGATTCCAGGGAATAATCGGAAGAGTTGATGGACACCGCACCGTAGCAGGTGCTGCATCCTTTCGGGCGAAACGGTTTGCCCTGGTAGTCCAGCATCAGGTTCCACAGCGTCACGCCCTTGCCCCAGCGGCCGAGCGTACCCAGGAAGACGTCCCGGAAATCGTTGATCAGGCAGTCTCCGAACTTGTAGTTCCACGTTCCGATGGACGCTTCCGTGAAATAGATTTCCTTCTCCGGGAACCGGTCATGCACGCCGTCCAGGACCGACACGCTGCCGCCGTAATTATGCCAGGCGGAGCCGGCCACGTAGCGGTTCGCTTCCGGGTCTTCGAAGATGTGGAGCGGGTAATCCTGCTGGCCGGAAGCATTGTCGTAACTATAGTTATGGTCGAAGACCAGCACCTTGGTCTTCAGGCCGGCGGCCGCAAAAGCAGGGCCGACAGCCCACTTGATCAAGTTGCTCTGCTCCTGCCAGGACATGTAGGTGGACATCGAATTGCCGCGGTTGAGCGGCTCGTTCTGCAGGGTCACGGCCATGATGGGATAGCCGCGGCGCTCCATCTCCTTGACCCAGCGGACGAAGTAGCTGGCATAGTCCTGATAATAAGCCTCGCCCAAATGGCCGCCGTACCAGATCTTGTACGGCGTCTTGCCGTCTTCGGCCACTTTCATCCAAAGCGGAACGCTCCATGGCGAGGCGATGATCTTCACGGCGGGATTGATGGCGAAAATCTCGTCCAGGATGGGGAACAGGTACTGCTCGTCCAGCGGATGGACGGCAAAATGCTCCAGGCCGGGTTCGTCGCACCAGGTGAACTCGTCCATCGAGAAGTCGGAACCGCCGATGCAGACCCGGATCAGCGAGGAACCCAGGCCCTCCTCCCGACTGAATACCTCTTTAAGGAAAGCCGTCCGGTCAGCGGGGGTCATTTTGAGCAGATTATAACAGCTGGCCTGGGTGATGGCCATGCCGAAGCCGTCCACGGACTGGAACGTCTCTCCGGACAGGGTGATGCGGTTGAAACTGGCATCCGCCGGCTTCATCAGCCGGACGGTCCCGGCCTTCATCTGACGGCCGCCGTCGGCCGTGGTCGTCCAGACCAGGGCCTCTGCCGCAGGCGCGGGATCCGGATCCGCCTGGCCCTGCGTGCAGCCGCCACAGGCGGCCAGCGACAGGGCCAGGGCCAGGGAGAGAACGGAAACGGCACGCATGGCTACCGGACGCTGAAGGCTACCGGCTCGCCGGAAGCGCTGTCGCCGGCGATCCACAGTTGGAAGTCGCCCGGCTCCACCTTTTTCGTGCCGTCCAGACCCCAGAAGGCCAGGTCGGAAACGGGTATTTCCATTTCCAGCCGGCGGCTCTCGCCGGCCTGCAGGGCCACGCGCTCGAAGTGCTTGAGTTCCTTGACCGGACGCGTGAGCGAGCCGACCAGGTCGCGCACGTAGACCTGCACCACCTCGGTGCCCGCGCGGCTGCCCGTGTTGGTCAGGGTGCAGGAAGCCCGGATTACGCCGTCCCGCGCGTAGGACGCGCCATCCAGCGCCACGTCGGAATAGGCGAAGGTGGTATAACTCAGGCCATAGCCGAAGGGGAACAACGGATAGGCGCCGTAGTCCAGATAGTAGGACGTGTTCCCCAGCGAGGTCTGCCCGGCCTCGGCTTCGATATCGTCGATCAGGGTCTCACCCTGATACGGGCGGCCGGTCATGTTGTGGCTATAATACATGGGCACCTGCCCCACCGTACGCAGGAAGGTGATCGGCGTCTTGCCGGACGGGGCGACGTCGCCGAAAATCAGGTTGGCGAGTGCAAGACCGCCCATCGTACCGGGATGGAAGGCGTATAGCATGGCGCCGCAGTTCGGCAGGTCGCGCTCGACGGTGAGCGGCCGGCCGGCCATTACCGTGGCCACGACCGGCTTGCCGGCAGTCCGCAGGGCGGCCAGAAGTTCGCTCTGGGAACCCTTCAGGTTCAGGTCCGCGAGCGAATGGGCTTCACCGGAAAGGATGGCTTCCTCGCCCAGGAAAACCAGCACGACGTCGGCTTTCCGCGCGGCGGCCACTACGTCGTCGAAACGGGCCCGTTTCTCGCGGCTGTACGTCAGGCCGGGCACGTAAACTACGCGGCCCGGGAAACGCTCGCGGAGCGCCGCCAGCGGCGTGACGGTGTGCTCCTTCTGGCCGTCGAAGGCCCAGGTGCCGAGCTGGTCGTGCGGCGCGTCGGCCATCGGCCCGGTGACGAGAACCGTCCGGACGCGCGCAGCATCGAGTGGCAGGACACCGTCGTTCTTGAGCAGGACGGCGGACTCCTCTGCGGTGCGGCGGGCGGCGTCAAGGTGTGCGGGCGCGTACTGCACCGCCTCGGCGGCCGCCGCGTCCACGTAGGGGTGCTCGAAGAGACCGAGCAAAACTTTCACGCGCAGGATGTTGCGCACAGCGGCGTCAATGGCGGATTCTTTCACGATGCCCGCACGGACCATCTCCTCCAGATGGGAGATGTATCCATAGGTCATCATATCCATGTCCACGCCGGCTTCGATGGCCTCCCGCGCTACTTCCTTGCGGTCGGTGCCGTAGCCGTGGGAGATCATTTCACCCATGGAGTTCCAGTCGGTGACGACCAGGCCGTCGAAGCCCCATTCGTCCCGGAGGATGTCCTTGAGTACGAACCGGTTGGCTGTCGAAGGCACGCCGTCGTTGTCGTTGAACGAGGTCATCAGCGTCAATGCGCCGGCCTTGACGGACGCCTCGAACGGCGGCAGATAGATATTGCGCAGCTGGCGCTCCGACAGGAAAGTACTGTTATAATCGCGGCCGCCTTCCGCTGCGCCGTACCCCACAAAATGTTTGACGCAGGCGGCCATCGCCGTGGCATCCCACTGTGTGCCCTGGTAGCCGCGCACCATGGCTTCGCCCATCCGGGCGTCCAGCCAGGTGTCCTCGCCGCTGCCTTCTGCGATGCGGCCCCAGCGGGGGTCGCGGGCGATGTCCAGCATCGGGGAGAAGGTCCAGCGTATGCCCTGCGCCGTGGCCTCGAGGGCAGCGATCCTGGCTCCCTCCTCCGCCAGCACGGGATCGAAGGTCGCGGCGATGCCCAGGGGAATCGGGAAGACCGTATGGAACCCATGGATCACGTCGCGGCCCACCAGCAGGGGGATACCGAGGCGGGATTCCTCCACGGCGATGCGCTGGAACTCATTGAGCCGGGCCGGATCCACCTCGTTGAGGATGGAGCCGACCTGGCCGCCGCGGACGGCTTCCGCGTAATTGGCGGGGTCGCTGCCTGCGGATATCTGGTTCATCTGGCCTATCTTCTCGGCCAGGGTCATTTTCGCGAGGAGCTGCTCCACGCGGCGTTCCACTTCAGGGGTCGTACCGACCGTCGGGGCCGGACGCGGCCCGGCACAGGCAGTCGCAGCCGCCGCGAGGACCAACAGGATAAGGTTTCGTATCGTCTTCATTACTGTTTCTGGTAAACGCGCACATAGTCCACCTGCATCGTGCAGGGCAGTGCGCTTTCATTCACGCCGTTCCAGCCGCCCCAGTCACCGCCCCAGGCGAGATTGAGGATGATGTAGAATTTCTTGTTGAACGGCCAGGTATCGTCGTTGCCGGCCTTGTCGTTCTTGAACTCAAGCAGTTTCTCGCCGTCAACGTAAGTCTTGATATAATCTTCCGTCCACTCGAGCGCATAGACATGGTATTCGTTTTCCGCGCCGGACGTCAGGCGCTCAGCCGTCTTCTGCGCGCCCTTGACGTGGTTGTAGGATGTGCAGTGGATGGAAGAGGAGGTATAGTCGGGATTCACGCCCACTTCCTCCATGATGTCGATCTCGCCGCAGGCCGGCCAGCCCTTGGAGAAATCATCCGGCATCATCCAGAAGGCGGGCCAGGTGCCCTTGCCCTTGGGCAGGCGGATGGCCGCTTCCACATAACCATAGAGCCAGGACCCGCTGGAATTCATGCGGGCGGAAATCACCTGGTTTCCGTCTTTGCATGCCACGATATTCAGGGCCCCGTCCTTGACGAAAGCGGTCCGGCGATCGTCGGGAACGTAGCGCTGCAGCTCGTGATTGACACGGCCCGGCGCCCAGTCTTCGAAACGCCATTTCGACGTAAGCTCGTTTGAGGTGGCGGAGAATTCATCCGCCCATACAAGCTGATATCCGGCCGGAACGTAGGCATCAGCCGCACGCGCCTCCTGGACTATCGCGAGCTGTTCTTCCTTGTCGCCGCTCTTGAAATGCAACGCGGCCCGGCGGGCCTCGAAGCTCCGGTTTGCCTGGACTGAAACGCGCAGGATGCTCTCTCCTTTGTAAATCTGCGTGGCAGTCGTCAGCGAATACCAGTCCTGTCCGTCCGTCTCCACGGACCAGACCGCCGAGGCGTTGACACGGACGGACAACTCTCCGCCCTCCGCTCCGGCGCTCAGTTCCTGAACGGAAAAGGTAATCGTGGGCGCCGCGGGCGCAGGTTCCGGATCGGGCAGCTTCTCGCCGCAGGCGACAAGCAGGCCGAGCGTGGCTATCAAGGACAACATTTTCTTCATTCTTGGGGATTCTTTGGTTAAAAGGGGGCAAGACCGATTTCCTGCCCCCTCCAACCAACCAAAACTATTAACCAATAACCTTTAATCTATGTACTCTTGGAAAACGATGTCGGTGACCGTGATCTTGGTGCCGGCCGGCGTGCGGCCGAAATCGAAGATCAGCATCAGGGCGTCCGCATCGTTCGGCTTCGGATAGATATCCTTCAGCTTATAGGTGACCGTTCCCGCGACGGTGGCGACACCGTTGTCGTAGTTGAGCAGGTGGGCGTCGTCTTCCTCGGGATCGTTGGAGAGCTTGACGGTGATGGTGCTGGCCTCGGTCGCGGTAATCTTGGCAGAGAACTCGTAACGGTGAGAGTTCAACGCCTGGATGTCGGAATGCAGGGCGAACTGGCCCATCCACTCGCTGCCGCCGACCCCCTCGGGGACCGTCAGTTCGAAACCGTTGCCTTCCAGCATCTGGAAGGTGGGTTCAAGACCTCCGAGCCAGTCGGGGCCGCTGAACCAGCTGCTCGCGGTCACGTTGGCGTCCGGCCAGAGGTTGACCACCTCGGGCTTGTCACTGAGCGGAATGTGTTTCTGCAGGCAGAGGTTGGACAGGGTGATGACCGTACCGGCCGGGAAGCGACCGAAGTCGAACACCAGCAGGATGCTCTCGGTCGCATCGAACAGCATGTGGTCCGCCGCCTCGAAGTTGACCGTTGCTCCACCGGCTACGGCGACGTTGCCGTCGTAGAAGAAGGAGTCGTCACCGTCTGCTGCGGAAGTCATCTTCACCGTGGCCGTACCGGCCTGGGTGGCAGCGATGTCGCAGCTGAAGTCGAAACGTTCGCGGGCGCCGGCAGGCACGCCGGTCTTGATCTTGAACTGGCCCATCCACTCGCTGCCGCCGACTCCCTCGGGGACCGTAATGACGATGTCGTTCTTGATCGCGATGCCCGGCTCGAGGCCGCCGGCCCAGTCAGCGCCGCTGAACCAGCTCTCGTAGTTGACGGAGACGCCGAGCAGGTTGGTCGGCGCGTTCGGACGGAACCAGGCGTCCTCGGACTCCGGTTTCGGCTCGACCGGCTCCGGTTCGGGCTCGACCAGCTTGTCCTTCGGGACGAGGATAAAGTACCAGGCATTGCCGGTCTCGGCTTCGCTACGGCACCAGACATACAGCATATCTTCGTTGAGCGTGATGATATTGTACTCGCTGACGCCGGTGTAGAAACCGAAGAAGGAGTCGCCGCCGAGGATAAGTTTGTTGTTGTCCTCATCCAGCGTGAAAGTCAGGTTGTCGGCCGGCGTGTAGGGTACGTCGTAGTCGCCGACGGCAGCATTGGGCGTGCCGGGGATGCCGAGATGGTTCATACCGTTCTCGTTGGTGTAGATGTAACCCTGGTTCTTCCAGATGAGCTTGGTACCCTTCTGGATGAAGGTGTATTCGTTGTCATAGAGCGAGCAACCTTCCTTGCCTTTGGGTTCGCACTGCCACCAGGCCGGTCCGTTGGCTTCAGGCGCCGCGTTCACGTCGCCCACGCCGAAATGCCCATAGGTGTAGCGGGCGAAGACCCAGGTCTTGCCGTCGGTGGCATTGGCGCCGCCGGTCAGGGCGTTGAAGCCCGGGGTGTCAAGCAGGCCGTAGTCGTCCGTGGCGATCGAGACCACCTGGGAAATGGTGGCGGACCCGCCCGTCGTATAAAGGGACATCGTCACGGTGTAATCCCCTTTGAAGGGATACGTCGCGGATACTTTATCGCCCTTGACCGTCGTGCCGTTGCCCAGGTCCCAGAGGGCGACACCGGGTATGGACGAGGTGTTCTGGAGCTCGACGATGTTCGGAGAAGCCGTGGTGGGCGTCGCCGTGAAAGCGAGCTGACTCTCCGAGGGGGCGGGTCCCAACTTGTGGAGATCCGCGTCCATCGGGTTGCAGGACCACAACAGGGCACTGCCAGCCACGACCAGGAGAATGGATTTGAATATCTGTTTCATGTTGTTATGCTGTTTTCAACGATTAATAACCGGGGTTCTGCTTGAGTTCGAATTCGCCGAAGCCCTTCGTGTTGTCGATCTCGTGCTGCGGGATGGGCAGGTATTTGTCCTTGCCCATGCTGAAGGATCGGGTGTAGTTCCACGTACCGCCGTCAACCGATTCGGAAAGAACCTTCTCGGCATCGCCCCAGCGGATAAGGTCCCAGAAGCGCATGCCCTCTCCGAAGAACTCGTAGCGGCGCTCTTTCTTGAGATTCTCGAGGCTGACGGGAACGGAGGCGAGGCCGGCACGGGTGCGGACGGCATCCAGGCACTCCTGGGCCGTGATTCCGTTCACCGGAGAGACTCCGAGCACACCGACAAGCTCGGCGTAGTTGAGCAGCGTCTCCGCATAACGGAACAGACGCAGGTTGTTGTCGTAGTTCAGATCCTGATCTCCCGGAGGCGGGTTATACCCCTCGCGGGCGGCGTACTTCTTCTGGAAGAAGCCGGTGTCCTGGTGGCGCTTATTGTATTTCGCGTCTCTCCAGTCGAGGATGGATGCATCGCGGCGAATGTCGCCGTCCTCAAACATTTCCCACGCCTCGGCACGGACGGGACCGAAACCCCAGCCGCCCTTGAACACGCCGTTCGGGTCCTCGAGACCGTTCGGGGAAATGAATGCGGGAAGGTTGGTGCCATAGCCGTGCCAGCCGCTGCCCCAGTCCTTCTGGTCGCCGCCGGTCGGGGCGTCCAGCTGGTTGCTCTCGAAGATGGACTCGCAGCAGAACTCGTTCTCCTCAAGCCACATGGCGTCGAAATCGTCGAAGAGACGGTAGGCTCCGCTGGAGATGATGGCCGCCATGTCGGCAGCCGCCCGGTCGTAGCGGGCCGCGTCGTTCTGATACAGGATCACCCGGGCGCGCAGCATCAGGGCGGCGGCGCGGTTGGCGTGGCCGATCACGGAAGAAGTCATCGGCAGGACACCATCGGCGGCGGCAACCTCGAGGTCTTCGAGAATCTCTTCGTACACCTGGTCGGCCGTCAGCTGCTTCGTCATATAAGGATCGACGGAGAGCGGCTCCTCGAAGTACGGGATGTTGCCATAGAACTTCCACAGCAGGTGGGTATAATAGGCGCGCAGGAAATGGGCCTCGGCGTTGTACTGGGCCAGGCGCTCGGGAGCCGCCTCCATGCCGACTGCGTTCTCGCAGGCGATGATGGTGTTGTTGCAGCGTTGAATGCCGGTGAAGTAAATGCTCCACAGACCGGTCGGGCTGGTGTTCGCCGAGACAGTGAATTCCGCCATCTGGCCCATCCAGGCCTGGTCGGAAGCATCTCCGCCTCCCTTATAGATATCATCGGAACGGACATCCGACATGAGCAGGACAGCATTGTAATTCTGGTTTGCGTAGCTGTCAAAAAGCAGTATCTGGTACGCGGAAGCGAGATAGGAGACGATGGCGCCTTCGGTGGCCTCGCCGCCGGCCTCGGCCTTACCCGTAGAGTGGGCGGTCAGGAACTGGTCTCCGCAGGAGGAGACGAGCCCGACTATCGCGAGAATGAGAAATAATCTATTGAGTTTCATATCTGTTTCCTCCTTCATTAAAAGGTGATGGTAGCACCGACGGTAATCGTGCGGGCCTGCGGATAGATACCACGGTCGATACCGATGGTGGTATAGCCGCCGGACACCATTTCAGGGTCGAAACCGTCGTACTTGGTGAAGGTGAGAAGGTTCTCGCCGGCCACATAGACGCGCACGCTCTTGAGGGAGATCGCACGGACGACTTTCTGCGGCAGGGTATAACCGATCTGTGCCGTCTTCAGGCGCAGGTAGGAACCGTCCTTGATGTAAAGGTCGGAGGAACGCCAGTTCTGGTTCGGATTGGCGTTGGTCATGCGAGGGATGCGGTTGGACGTGCCTTCGCCGATCCAGCGGTCGAGAATCCAGGCCGGACGGTTCATCGCAGGGATGTCGCCGCGCATGGCAAAATCAAAAATGTTGTTGCCGCAGGATCCCTGGAAGAAGAGGTTCACGTCGAAGCCCTTCCATTCCGCGGCGAACGTGATGCCGTAGGTCCAGTCGGGCATACCCTTGCCGATCTTGGTGCGGTCGTCATCGTTGATTTTACCGTCATTGTTGGTGTCCACGAAGCGGACGTCGCCCGGCTGGGCGGCAGGCTGAAGGAGATTGCCGCTGGCGTTGGTGTAGGCATTCACTTCCGCCCAGTTCTGGAAGAGTCCGTCGGTCTTCATGCCATAGAAGTACGGCCAGACCTCGTCGTTCTTGCCCTTCACGAAGGCACCGACACCGGACGCACCTGCATTCTCATACACGGTTTCGCCGGAGGCATTGCCCAGGTCGATCAGGCGGTTGCGAAGCAGCGAGGCGTTCGCGTTGATGGAATAGTGGAAATCTCCGACCTGCTGCTGCCAGCCGATCTCGAACTCCACACCCCAGTTCTTCATCTTGCCGAGGTTGGACATCGGGGCGCTCTGGCCTACGTAGGAAGGAATCGGCTGATTCATCAGCATACCGTTGGTGTTCTTGATATAGTAGTCCACTCCGAAGGTCAGCCGGCTGTCGAAGAGACGGGCATCAAAACCGAAGTCGAGCTGCTCGGACTCCTCCCAGCGGATGGTCGAGTTGGCGAGGGCTCCCGGAGACTGGCCGTACTGCATCGAGGCGCTGCCATTGGGGCCGAAGTAGTAGTTCTGGTTACCGTCCATCAAGGACGTGTAACGGAAGTTACCGATGTTCTCGTTACCGTTCTTGCCCCAGCTGGCGCGGAGCTTGAGCTGGTCGATCCAGCCCGGACGGTTGTTCTTGAACCACGGCTCGTTGGAGATGTTCCAACCCAGCGAGGCGGCCGGGAAAGTAGCCCACTTGTTGCCGGGACCGAAGCGGGAAGAACCGTCGCGACGGATCGTGAGCTCGACCATGTAGCGTTCGTCGTAGTTGTAGTCGAAACGGAAGAAATAAGAGGCCAAGCGCTGGTAGTCGTAGCCGCCGGTGCCACCGTCCACCTTCTCGTCTGTGCGCGGACCGATAGCGGAGTCGATATTGGCCTTGGAAGGATCGGTCTCAAGCAGCTGGTTGTCGCTGCCGGAAACATAGCGATAGGAATAGCTCATCGCGGACTGACCGAGCACGGCGCTGATGCTGTGCTTGCCAAACTGCT
The DNA here is from genome assembly GCA_017535125.1 of Bacteroidales bacterium. The sequence goes on from JAFXUS010000065.1 coordinate 10,120, forward strand.
TGTTGTAGGAGAAATAATTCTCCGTCTGCCAGCGGAGACCGCGGTTCATCGAGCTGCCCACGTAGCTCTGCTCGAGGATGCTCATCGTGCCGCGATAGTACGGGAAGCCATACCAATCGCTTCCCCAGAAGCTCAGGTCCACACCGTAGCTGGTCTTGAATTTGAGGCCGGGGAGGATGTTCAGCTCTGCGCCGAAGTTGGCGACGAACTTATCCGAATTGCCGGTGCTGTTGGAATTGGTGGCCAGCTGCGCCAGCGGGTTGGTCAGTTCCTGGAAACCCGACGGCGGCAAGGAGAAGACACGGCCGTCCTTGTCCACGACAGCGGTCGGATGGGCGGCGAGAATCTCTGCTGCGGTAGCGTCATCGGCATAGACAGGAATTGCCGGGTTGAAGCCGATGGCGGAACCCAGGATGGAACCATACTCGGAATTGGTCTCGATGCCCGTTGAAACAATGCGGGAATATGCGATATTGGCGGTGAGCGTCAATTTATTCAGGAAATTGCGCGAATCCGTCTCGTAAGGGATGTAGCTGTTGTTGGAACGGATGCTCAGGCGACTGTAATTGGACTTGCCATAATTACCGCCGATGATACCGTCCTGCTTGAAATAACCCAGGGAAACGAAATACGTTGCCTTCTCGGTGCCACCGCTCACGGACAGCTGGTGCTGCGTGATCGGAGCGTTGAAGTTGAAGGTCTCCCCCTGCCAGTCGGTGCCCTTGCCGGCCGCGGCGATCTCGGCCGCGGAATAGAGCGGAGCGCCGCCGTCGTTGATGCGGGCTTCATTCATAATCACCATGTACTCTGTGGCGTTGAGTACTTCCTTCTTTCTCCACGGATTCTGCCAACCATAGCTGCCATTATAAGTGATGGTAGCCTGGCCCTGCTTGCCGCTGCGGGTGGTCACGAGAACTACGCCGTTGGCTGCGCGGGCACCGTAAATGGCCGCGGAAGCGGCATCCTTCAGGATTTCTACGGAGGCAATGTCCGTCGGGTTCAGATAATCGATGCCGCCGTCAACCGGCATGCCGTCCACAATGTAGAGCGGATCGGAATTGTTGATGGTACCGACGCCGCGGATTTTGATCTGGGAACCGGAACCGGGCTGGCCGGAGGCCTGCGTGATCTGTACGCCGGACACTTTGCCCTTGAGGGCGTCGTTGATCGTCGATGCGCGAACCGTGTTGAGGGCTTCGCCGTCCACCTTGGAGATGGAAGCGGTCACGACGCTCTTCTTCTGGACGCCGTAGCCGACGACCACGGTCTCTTCCAGCATTTCGGCGTCATCCTCAAGAACGACGCGGAGTTCGCGGGCCGCCGTAGCGGTCACGTTCTGGCTCCTGTAGCCGATGCAGGTCACTTCCAGAGAGGCGCCTTCCGTCGCGCGGAAGGAGAATGCTCCATCCACGTCGGTCATGGTACCGTTGGTCGTGCCGCGCTCCACTACAAAAGCGCCGACAACCGGCTGGCCCGCTGCATCCACGACGACTCCTTTGACAGAGACGCCCTGGGCCAGGGCCGCCAGACTCAATCCTAATGAAAGGATCAGGGTGAAAATTTTTTTCATACGCTTTTTAAAGTTGTGTGCGTTGGTTATTAAATGTTGAAGGTGTTTCGACCTTGTGTCGACGGCAAATATAGACGGATGGAATATCCCTTCCGCCGACAAGAATGAAATAGTAGTGAAATGTAAAATTCAACCGGCTGGGAATCAGCCGGTTGAATAATTCGTTTTGGGCGAAATTAGTAGTGGTTGTAAAACTCTGGAACCGCTACTTTCCTATCCGTTTCACCTTTTCTTCGAACGCTTCGCGATCGCCGAGCGCCGCGTTCTTGACCGACACCTTGTAATTATAGATGGTGCTGTGGGAGTAGTGGAGAATGTCGGCGATTTCACGGGAATCGTCCACGCCCAGGCGGATCAGGGCGAAAATCCGGAGCTCGGTGTTCAACGAACCGGGCTTCGGGGAGAACCGGGCTTCTTCGCGCAGAAGCGCGTTGAACTGGTCCACGAAATCGGGGCAGATGGCCTGCAGGAAGGTCGCGTCGAAATTCCGGCAGAACTCCTTGAGCGTCTTCTCCGAGCGGGTGGAGAGGGATATTTCCTTAAGCAACTGCTCCGACTTGCCCAGCTTGAGCAGATTCCGGGCATAATTTTCTTCACCCTGGATCTGCGACACGTTGTTGGACAGGCGGCGCAGGAAATCCACGATATAACGTTCCTTGACCTGATCGGCGCGCGACAGTTCCTTGTTCAGCAAGGCCAGCGAATCGTTGGCCGCCGCCAACTGCACGTTGCGCTCCTCCAGATCCTTCCGCATCCGGGAAAGCTTCCGGGACCGCTTCACCAGGAACCAGGCCAGCACCAGCAGAAGTACGGCCAGCAGGCCCAGCAGGACGGAAGAAATCAGCATCCGCTGGTGCGCCCGGGTGCGCCGCGCCGCATAGGCGTCCTCGATTTCCATGAAGAACTGAGAAATCTGCCAGGGACGCAGTTTCGCGTTGTAAGCGATAGCGTCTTCCTGTGCAATCCGCAAATAGCTGAAAGACCGCACCACGTCCGTCGGCAGCACAATCTGCGAAATCACGGTCAGCGAAGCGTAGTCCTTGACGGCATTGATGATGTCGCTCTCCGCCGACTTGATCAGCCAGCTCAGCTGGTCCTCCGGACGACCGCTCTGTTCCGCAATCACGGAACGCTCGTAGGCATAGATGGCGTATTCGTGCTCATCCGGTTTTGTGCCGGCCAGCAGGATCTGGACCAGGCTGTCGGCGGATTCCAGCCGGCCCGACGTGACCAGTTCGTCCAGGCGAAGCTCGCGCCACCGCCGGGAGTCTTTCGGAACCAGGGAGTACAACTGCTGCCGGTACACGTCCCGCTCCTGGATCGGCGGTCGCTCCACCATGCCGGAATTGCCGGCCAGGTCGCGACTGAAGTCATACAGCGCCATCAGGTAATCCATCCGATGGGCTTCCGAGAGCGTGCTTGTGTCGATCTGATTGAAGAGACGGTTGTAGGCTTCCATGTAGTGGCCGGCCTTCGCATACAGATGCCCCAGCAAGATGGAGGCCTGGTTATAGCGGTCCGTGTCATTCAACTGCTCCGCGAGCTCCAGGCACTTTTTCAGGTAGAACGACGTGGAATCGAAACTGTACGAGAAATACTCGTTGGCCGCAAAAATCCCGTAATCGAAGAGCCGGCGGCGGTTGGTCGTGGCCTCCGCCATCTTGCGTATGCCCTCCAGCTGATCCTTCTTGCGCGTTTCATAGACCGGACGCGCGGCGATGTAGCCTTCCAGCTCTGCCAGTTCGCGGGACGAAGGTGCCGTCCGGTCCACGCAGGAGACGGACAGCAGAACGGTCAGCAGCAGAACGGTCAGGGTAATCGGTTTATGTGGCATAACAAGGCAAAGTTAAAATATTTTGTGTTAAAAAGCTATCTTTGCATAAACACTTGCGTCGCGATGAACCTGCTGATAACCTTTCTACTGAGCCTTCTCCCATACGTCAATCCCTTCGTCGGCACGGATGCCCACGGACACACCTTCCCGGGCGCCGTGGCGCCGTTCGGGATGGTGCAGCTCAGTCCGGACACACGCCCGCAGGCGGGCGACTGGGACGGCTGCAGCGGTTACCATTACAGCGACAGCGTCATCTAC
>JAFXUS010000066.1 GCA_017535125.1 Bacteroidales bacterium
TCTTCCCGAAGAATCCGCTGCTGGCGCACCGGCAGGACTTCCCGCTGGTGAAATGGCTGTAGTCGCCACCGGCTTCTTCGACGGCGTCCATCTGGGACACCGTCAGGTGATACAGACACTCGTCTCCTCCGCCCGCGCAAGGGGCGAGGAGGCGATTGTCGTTACCTTTGGGCAGCACCCGCGCGCCGTCCTGCAGCAGGACGCCCGCACGCTCCGCCTGCTGAATTCTCCGCAGGAGAAGGAGGCGCTCCTCCGCGCCCTCGGCGTCGATCGCGTGGAGACGCTGCCCTTCGACCGCAGCTTCGCCCGCCTGACGGCGGAAGAATACCTCCGCACCGTCCTCCGCGACCGCCTCGGCGCCACCCTCCTCGTCCTCGGCTACGACAACCGCTTAGGTTCAGATTGTCTTACACCTGATCTGGTCCAGCCCATCGCTGCACGGCTTGGGTTGGAAATCGTCGTTGTCCCGGCGGCCTCCGCTACTGCCGAGTCCGCTCCGCCTGTGGAGGCCGTCAGTTCGACGAAGATTCGTCGAGCGCTGGAAGAGGGGAGAGTGGAGGATGCGGAAGCGATGCTGGGGTATGCGTATGGTTTGCGGGGCGTCGTGGTGAGCGGCAAGCAGCTGGGCCGGACGATCGGATTTCCGACGGCCAACCTGCGGTTGTATGATCCGATGAAACTGATCCCTGCACGCGGCGTGTACCTGACGGAAGTTGAGGTGCTGGGCGGCCACTGGTGGGGCATGACGAACGTCGGCGACATCATCGAGACCCATATCTTCGACTTCAACGAAGACATCTACGGCCTCGACCTCGAGATCCGTTTCCGCCACTGGATGCGCCCCATGCGCGCCATGGAAAGCCTCGACGCCCTCAAGGAGCAGCTCGCCGCCGACGAATCCGCCTGCCGCGCGCTGGTCGCTTCATTCCGGGCTTGACCCGGAATCTGGTTGAATACGGGAAAATTGTCTTTTATCAAATAAATTGCTATATTTGCATCAACACAAGGGTTCTGCCAGCGAGGCAGGACTCCTTTTTAGTTAACTGAACCAATTAGAAAACATGTCTGAAACACACTACATGAGCCAGGAAGGGCTGGATAAGCTCAAGAAAGAACTCGCCGAGGCGTTGGCTCAGCGCCCGGTCATCGCGGCGGCCATAGCCGAAGCGCGCGAGAAGGGCGACCTCTCCGAGAATGCGGAGTACGAGTCCGCCCGCGAAGCGCAGGGCCTGCTCGAGCTCAAGATCGCCAAGCTGCAGAACCAGGTGGTCAACGCCAAGGTGCTCGACAGCTCGCAGCTGAACTGCGATCAGGTCCAGATGCTCAATACGGTCAAGGTCGAGAATCTCGCCAACCACCGCATCATGGAATTCACCATCGTGGGCGAGAGCGAGGCCGACTTCTCGAAGGGCAAGCTCGCTGCCACGACCCCGATCGGCAAGGCCCTCATGGGCCACGGCAAGGGCGAGGTCGTCGAGGCCAACGTGCCCTCCGGCGTCATGAAATTCAAAATCCTCGATATCACGTTCTGATGGCAACGCTGTTCACCCGCATCGCCCAGGGCGAGATCCCGTCCTACAAAGTGGCGGAGAGCGAAGACTACTACGCCTTCCTCGACATCAGCCCCCTCGCGCAGGGGCACACGCTCGTGATTCCCAAGAAGGTCGAAGACGACTACATCTTCCACCTGGATGAGGCGACCTACGCCGGCCTGTGGGCTTTTGCCCGCAAGGTCGCGACGGCCCTCAAGGCCGCCGTGCCGTGCAAGCGCGTGGGCGTGGCCGTGCTGGGCATGGAAGTGCCCCACACGCACATCCACCTCGTGCCGCTCCAGACCGAGGGCGACCTGGACTTCCGCAAGACGCGCCCGACCTTCACCCCGGAACAAATGGCGCAGACCGCCGCAGCGATTCTCTCCGAATATGAAAAATTGCAATAAATTCCTGGCGCTCGCCTTTGCGGCGCTCACCCTCGCCGCCTGCGCCGACAAGGCCCACATCCGCGGCACGCTCGCCGGTGCACCCAACAAGCAGATCGTCGTCAAGCAGCTGGACGTCAACGTGTACAAGGATCTTGACACCGTCAAGACCGGCGCCGACGGTTCCTTCAGCTACGACGTGGCCGTCAAGGCCGGCGAACCCGAATTCATCTACCTCTTCTACGGCGACACGCGCGTGGGTGCGCTGCTGCTCGAGAAGGGTGAGACCGCGACCGTCCAGGCCGACACCCTCGGCCGCTACACCGTGAGCGGATCGGCCGGCTCGGAGGAGCTGGCGAAGGTGGACAAGGCCTCGGCCGACTTCCAGGCGGCGCTCGAGTCCCACCGGGACACCCCGACCGAGATGACGCGGGACTACATCAAGCACTACCGCGAAAGCATGAGATACGTGCTGGAGCATCCTTATTCGCTGACGTCCATTCCCGTGCTCTTCGAGCGCCTGGGCGATGCGTACATCTTCGCGACGAACACGGACGCCATCATTTTCCGCAATACCGCGGATTCCCTGGCGACCGTCTATCCCGACTCCCGTTACGTCAAGGCCCTCGCCAGGGAGGCGGACCGCCGGATGAAGGCGTTCGAGCTGGCGAACCAGCTGAGCGACGCGCCGGTGACTTCGTTCCCGGACATCGTCATGCCGGACATCAAGGGCGAGCGCAAGGCGCTCTCCGAGGTGGATGCCAAGGTGATCCTGGTGTATTTCTGGGATGCCTCCGATGCGACGCAGAAGATGTACAACCTCGACGCGCTGCTGCCGCTGTATAATGAGTTCCATGGCCGCGGATTCGAGATCTATTCGGTCTGCGTGACGCCGGACAAGCCCGAGTGGGCTTCCAGCGTGCTGGCGCAGAAACTGCCCTGGATCAACGTCAATGACGGTCTGGGCGGCGCCTCTACGGCGGTCGTCACCTATGGCGTGACCAAGGTGCCGAGCGCGTTCCTGATCGTGAACGGCGAGCTGAGCACGGAGCAGCTTCCCGCGGGCGCCGACGGCCTGCGGAAGATGCTGGCGAGCAAGCTTCGCTAGATCCCCGATCAGGTCGGGGATGACGTTCAGAAGAGTTTTTTGCGGCTGACGGTGGCGACGAAATCCTTCAGATAGAAGGGCTCGAAATACGCCACATCGCGGAATTCTCCCGCCTCATACGCCCGCGTCGCAGGCACCAGCATCGCGCTGGCACGCGGACAAGTCTGCACGAAATGCGCTCCCGGACCGGCGAGCGCATTTTCGCATTTGGCGGCGCCGTCGCCGATGAAGAGGACCGGCCCCCCGGCGCGCTCCGCGCGGAAACTTTCCGCGTCGATCACGCGCGGCTCCACCTCCGTCAGGCGTTCGCCTTCCGGCGTGAAAACGGCCGTGTAAACCTCCATGCGGCGAGCGTCGATCATCGGAATCACATGGCGGCAGCCGTCGGGCAGCAGCCCCTCGGCGCGCGCCTGCCAGACCAGCAGCTCCAGCGTCCCGACGGACAGGAGCGGCACGCCGGCCGCAAAGCAGATTCCCTTGGCGGTGGACACGCCCACGCGCAGGCCGGTGTAGGACCCCGGGCCGGCGCTCACGCACACGGCGTCCAGGTCGGCGGCGCGCAGACCCCGCTCCTGCAGGACTTCCTGCACGTAGGGAGCGGTCAGCGCCGCATGGGCCCGCGGCTCCGTACTCTCGCGGACGGCAGTCACGCGGCCGTCCTCCGCCAGGGCCACCGAGCAGAGCGAGGTGGACGTCTCGATGAGGAGAAATCTAGACATGGGCTGCAGCTGTGGTCGCGGCGGCGGCAGCGCTGTCGGTTCCGCCCGTGACGAAGGTCTTCAGGATGGGGAAGATGCTGTTGGCTGCATCACGCAGGAAGCCGTACACCACGGCGTTCTCCGTGGTCTCGGGTTTCAGGAGGTGCAGCGTGCTGTTGAGCGACTCGAAGAGCAGGATGAGCAGGCCAAGGATCAGGGCGACCTTCAGGATGGAGAAGACCAGGCCGAGCAGGCGGTTCAGGAAGCCCAGCGAGAGAGCGTTCAACGCTTTGGTAATCAGCGCACTGACAAGGTTGAGCAGCACGGCCGCGATGACGGCGATCAGCACGAAGCTGATGACTTTCAGGACGGTGGGATCCAGCGTGATGCGCTGCCCCAGCCACGCGGAGAGCGGAGCGGAGAAATGGAACGCCGCCCAGGCGGCGAGCAGGATCGCCACCAGGTCTGTGACCTGCTTCACGAAGCCCTTGGAAATGCCGCTGACGATGGCGGGAATGAAGCAGAGCAAAAGAATGATGTCCAGAATAGCCATTTTATTGTTGATTGCGTAAAAATCGTTAAATTTGCAGACTTAAATCAGACGCAAAAATAGGCAAAAAATATGACATTCAAAGAGTATGACGGCTTGGACTTGGTTTCCGTGGGGAAAGAAGTGCTGGAGCGCTGGCAGAAACGCCACGCTTTCGAGCGTTCGCTGACCCTGCGCGAGGGCGCTCCGGAGTTCATTTTCTTCGAAGGCCCGCCTTCCGCCAACGGCATGCCGGGCATCCACCATGTGATGGCCCGCTCCATCAAGGATGCCGTCTGCCGCTATAAGACGCAGGCCGGATTCAAGGTCCGCCGCCGTGCCGGTTGGGACACCCACGGACTGCCCGTGGAGCTGGGTGTCGAGAAGAAGCTCGGCATCACCAAGGAGGACATCGGCACCAAGATCTCCGTCGAGGACTACAACCGCACCTGCCGCGAGGAGGTGATGAAATATACCGCCGAGTGGCGCAGCCTCACCGAGCGCATCGGCTACTGGGTCGATATGGACGATCCGTACATCACCTACGACAACCGCTACATCGAGACGCTCTGGTACCTGCTCAAGGACATCTACGGCAAGGGCCTGCTCTACAAGGGCAAGAGCATCCAGCCGTACAGCCCGGCCGCCGGCACGGGCCTGAGCACGCACGAGCTCAACCAGCCCGGCTGCTACCGCGACGTCAAGGACACCACCTGCACGGTGCAGTTCAAGGTGGTGGGGGAGGAGGACCTCTATTTCCTCGCCTGGACCACCACGCCATGGACCCTCGCTTCCAACACGGCGCTCTGCGTCGGCCCCAATATCGACTACGTCAAAGTCCGCTCCGCGAACCCGTACACCGGCGCTCCCGCGACCTACATCGTCGCCGAGGCGCTCGTGGGCACCCTTTTCAACGGCAAGGTCCCCTTCGAGGTGCTGCCCGGCAGCGTGAAGGGCAGCACGCTCGTGGGCATGCGCTACGAGCAGCTGATCCCCTGGTTCCGCCCGGACGGCGACGCCTTCCGCGTGATCCCCGGCGACTACGTCAGCACGGAGGAAGGTACGGGCATCGTCCACATTGCGCCGACCTTCGGCGCGGACGACGCCAAGGTGGCCCGCCTCGCGGGCATCGTGCCCCTGCAGGTCATCGACCGCAACGGCGATCCGCAGGCGCAGGTGGACCTGCAGGGCCGTTTCTTCCGCCTGGAAGACCTCGACCCTCAGTACGTCGCCTCGCACGTGAGCCCGGACTACGCCGAGTGGGCCGGCCGCTACGTCAAGAACGCCTATGACGCTTCCCTCGCGCCCGACGCCCCGACCCTCGACATCGACCTCTGCGTCATGCTGAAGGCCGCCGGCAAGGCGTTCAAGATCGAGAAGCACGTCCACTCCTACCCGCATTGCTGGCGCACCGACAAGCCGGTGCTCTACTACCCGCTGGACAGCTGGTTCATCAAGACCACGGCCGTGCGCGAGCAGATGATGGCGCTCAACGAGCAGATCGCCTGGAAGCCGGAATCCACCGGCACGGGCCGTTTCGGCAAATGGCTGGAGAACATCCAGGACTGGAACCTCAGCCGCAGCCGTTACTGGGGCACCCCGCTGCCCGTCTGGCGCACCGAGGACGGAAAAGAAGAAATCTGCATCGGCTCCGTGAAGGAGCTGTACGCCGAGATAGATAAGGCCGTCGCGGCCGGCTTCATGACCGCCAACCCGCTGCGCGAGCGCGGGTTCGATCCGGCCGACATGTCCAAGGAGAACTACGACAGGATCGACCTCCACCGTCCCTACGTGGACCAGATCTTCCTCGTCAGTCCTTCGGGCAAGAAGATGACCCGCGAGACCGACCTCATCGACGTGTGGTTCGACTCCGGCGCGATGCCGTACGCCCAGACGGGCCTGCGCGGCATCGACAGCCCGGACTTCGGCTGCACGGCCGACTTCATCGCCGAAGGCGTCGACCAGACGCGCGGCTGGTTCTACACCCTGCACGCCATCCACACGATGGTCAGCGGCACGCCTGCCTTCAAGCGCGTGATCTCCAACGGCCTCGTGCTCGACAAGAAGGGCGAGAAGATGAGCAAGCGCCTGGGCAACGCCGTGGATCCCTTCCAGGCGATTGAGAAATACGGCGCCGACGCGCTCCGCTGGTACATGATGACCAACGCCCAGCCCTGGGACAACCTCAAGTTCGACGAGGCGGGCGTGGAGGAAGTGCGCCGCAAGTTCTTCGGCACGCTCTATAATTCCTACTCCGTTTTCGCGCTCTACGCGAACACGGACGGATTCGATCCTTCCGCGGCAGCGGTCCCGTACGCGCAGCGTCCGATGTTCGACCGCTGGATCATCAGCCGGCTCAACACCCTCGTGAAGGGCGTCGTGGCCGCCTACGAAGATTACGACATCACCACGGCGGGCCGCCTGGTGCAGGATTTCGTCTGTGACGACCTGTCCAACTGGTACATCCGCCTGAACAAGAAGCGCCTCTGGGGTGCGGGCATGAGCGAGGACAAGCTCGCCGCCTACCAGACCCTCTACGAGGTGCTCAAGGGCGTCGCCCTGCTGGGCGCCCCGATTGCCCCGTTCTTCATGGAGCGCCTCTGGCTCGACCTCGTGCCGGACGCCGACTCGGTGCACTACTGCCCGATGCCGCGTTTCGACGCGTCGCTCGTGGACGCGGGGCTCGAGGAGAGCATGGGCTTCGCCCAGAAGGCCTCCTCGATGGTGCTGGCGCTGCGCAAGAAGGTCGGCATCAATGTCCGCAAGCCGCTGGCCAAGGTGCTGGTGCCCGTGCTGGACGACACCGTCAAGGAGCACATCGAGCGCGTCAGCGACATCTTCCTGACCGAGGTCAACGTCAAGCAGATCGAGTTCCTGCACGACACCGTGGGCCTCATCACCAAGAAGATCAAACCTAACTTCAAGACGCTCGGCAAGATCTACGGCAAGCAGATGAAGGAAATCGCCGCCGCGTTCGGGCAGCTCTCCCAGGAGGAGATCGCCGCCATCGAGCGCGCCGAGGCGGAGTACGTGCTGCACCTGCCGTCCGGCGACGTCGCGCTGAACAAGGGCGACTACGAGATCAGCTCCGAGGACATGCCGGGCTGGCTCGTGGCCACCGAGGGCTCGCTCACGCTCGCGCTGGACATCGTCCAGACGCCGGAGCTGGTCCGCGAGGGCAACGCCCGCGAACTCATCCATCCGATCCAGAACCTCCGCAAGGACAGCGGATTCGAGATCACGGACCGGATCGATACCGTCATTTACGCCGACGGCGCCGCTGCGGAGGAGATCCGCGCCGCCCTCGCCGAACACGCGGACTACGTCTCCGCCCAGACCCTCTCCCGCTCCCTGGAGCTCCGGCCGCTCGCCGAGGCCCCGCAGGAGGCCGCCGAGGTGGAATGGGGCGACGGCGCCATTCGCATAGCAGTGAAAAGATAGAATCGTTAACCGTTTATAAGTATGGAAAAGATTGATCAATCGGCCAAGACCCGTTATTCGGACGCTGAGCTCGCTGAGTTCAAGGCCATTATCGAAGAGAAGCTCGCCAAAGCCAAAGCGGAGTACAACACCCTCCGCCAGGTTGTGATGCATAACGGCACCAACGACATCGAGGACACCACGCCCTCGTTCCGTACCGTCGAGGATGACGGCGCGTTCCAGCTCTCCAAGGAGGAGGCCAGCCAGATGGCTCAGCGCCAATACAAGTTCATCCAGAACCTGGAAGGTGCTCTCGTGCGCATCGAGAACAAGACCTATGGCATCTGCCGCGTGACCGGTAAGCTCATCCCCAAGGAGCGCCTGCGCCTCGTGCCGCACGCCACCCTGACCGTCGAGGCCAAGGAAATGCTCGCCAAGCAGGGAAAGAACTAAACAGGAGATGAAGCTGTCCCAGGGAAAGCGGCTCCTGCTGCTCGGCGTCGTGCTCGTCGTCATCGACCAGGTGATCAAGTATCTGGTCAAGACGAACATGGAGCTCGGAGACCAGATCTTCGTGATCGGGCAGTGGTTCCGCCTGTGCTTCGTGGAGAACGAAGGCATGGCCTTCGGGATGTCGTTCGGCGGGCAGGTCGGCAAGTTCCTGCTGTCGCTCTTCCGTATCGTGCTGAGCGGCGCGCTGATCTGGTGGATCCATTCGCTGATCAAGAAGGGGAATGTCCCGAGAGGCGTACCGGTGGGCCTGACGCTGATCACGGCCGGCGCCATCGGCAATATCATCGACTGCCTGTTTTACGGTCTGATCTGGGGCTACGCCCCGTTCATGTTCGGCAAGGTGGTGGACATGTTCTTCTTCCCGATCATCCGCGACGGCGCCCGGGTCATCTTCTTCAGTCCGGTCTTCAACTTCGCCGATTCCTGCGTCACCGTCGGCGCCTTCTACCTGCTCATCTTCCAGTTGAAGTTCTTCACGACGGACGAGAAGGCCCCTGAAACAAAAAAAGCCGGCAAATAGCCAGCTTATCGCGGAGGCGGAGGGATTCGAACCCCCGGTACGTCGCCGTACAACAGTTTTCAAGACTGCCGCCATCGACCACTCGGCCACACCTCCGGGTTTTGGGACTGCAAATTTAGGTAAATAATCTGATTTCTAAAATAGAGCCGCCCGGGAGCAATCCCGGGCGGCTTTTTATACCAACATTATTCCACCTTCTCTCCGTCAACGGAGGAGATGCGGACGGTGGCTGTCTCCTCGTTGGCGCCCTGGTGGACCTTGACGTTGCGATAGATCCAGGAGCTCAGCCTGGCGCCGGTGTCGCCATCGACGGCATCCCAGGTCACGCTGTACGTGCCTTCCGGCAGGGCAATCCTGGCTTCCTCGCCCTTGCCGTAAGACGTGGTGAGCGTTGCGACCGGATCGCCGCTTTCCTCGCCTTTCTTGTAGAACGACACGTGGGCCATCTCGTTGTTCGCGGCATTGCGCAGCCGGATGAAGCCCCACGGCGTGCGGTCAGGCCGATCCAGGTTCCAGGCCCGGACAGGGATGCGTACCAGATGGTCCTTCTTGTTGCTGTCGAACTCCGCGGAGGCGCGCCAGTGATACCAGGTACTGTAATGGATCTGGATTTCAGTCCCCATCCGGAAGGTTTTGGTATCGCCGTCGCTTACGACGCTCGAAGGGACATGCCATACCCACATGGTGTGGGCGGAGAACTCGTTGCGGACCGGCGCGGGGAAATTCTGGTTGATCAAAGTCCAGTCATCCCAGTCGTCCGTCAACTTCACGTTCTCCGACCAGTAATGATACTTGACCGTAGCGTTTGACGAGTTGCGCGAGTAGCTGATGGTCTCCAGCGTATAGTTGGTCGAGCTGGTCCAGGTGCCGCCCAGGGAGAAATTGCCGACTACATAGGCATGACCACCGGAAGCACCACCGGAGATACCGCCGGACATCGAGAACGTCTTGCCGTTGCTGTAGGTCTTCGAATCGTTCTTGTTTTCCGGGATGGGGCGCTCGAAATATTCCAGCCCCGGGATGTCGTTGCCATTCGCATCCATCAGGTAGGTCTCCACGTCCATGTCGTTGAACCAGAAGCCGTAGATGCGGTTCCGGCATGCTCCGTGCGCGCCGACATACGGCCCCCACATGCTCTGGTTGTGGGGCGTCACGGTCGATACCACGCCATAATAGTCGCCGGCCTTGGAACTCCCGTTGGACGACTGCATGTAGATGGGATATACGTAGAACTCGACGGAAATGGAGCCGCTCTTGTTGAGGTAGTCGGGATCGCTCCAGGTAGCCTTGTCGATATACGCGTTGATGGAGAAGGGATAATTGAACGACAGGCGCTGGCCGGACTGTTCGATGTTCTCCCGGAGTTCGTCGTAACTCGAGACGAGGGGTGCGTGGAAAGAATGCCTTTGTACATAGGCCGCATCGACCCAATCCACGAAGGGGTCCATGCGGGCCTGGAAATAGTTCTCGTTGTGGGACGAATCGTTGTCGTAGTCCGTCATCGAGGAGCCGCCGTCGTCGCCCAGGCCCTGGTTCTTGAGCGAGAGCGCCTTCCATTCCTCTTCAGTCATGCTCGGCTCGCCTTCTTCGGCGAAAAACATCTCCGCCTCATTGTACATCACGTAAAACTCTCCCCGGCCCCAGCCGCTGTAGCAGTAGAACAGCGGAGGCAGGGCGTCATTCGCGTCCGGGGCCAGCAGCGGGTCCGCACCCAGCAGGGAAAGGTCCACGCTGGGAGGCACCACGACGAATGCGCCGTTCGCCGCCGCTGCGGAGAGTTTATCCGCGTCGGTCGCCATATCGCTCGCTCCCGCGAAAATAATCCCGGCGGCGTCCAGGCCGACTTCCTTGGTAAAGCGCCCGCGGATGACGGTCTGCAGATGCTGCGGATATGCGGAAATATCCCCGATATATGCGGGCAGTTTGCTCTTCGTCCATTGTTTGTTCGGATTGACGACGATGTTGTCGCCGTCTTCTCCCTGCATGGAAAGCGTAAGCGAATTTCTGTCGCAGGCAACCTGGCCCAAGACCATGGCAGAGATGCCAAGAATCCAAAGAATTCTCTTCATATTGGTAATTAGTTGTTCGTGTTCTATCTGCAAAGATAGGAAAAAACGAATAAAGAAATGAAAAGAGCAGTTATAGGTTCTGGCGGTATTCCGTGGGGGTCATGCCGAACTGGTGCTTGAACTGCTGGATGGCATCCGTGGCAGCAAGAACCCGCTTCAAAAGCTCGTCGCGCTCCTCTTCGGGCACGAAGATAGCAAATAGGGGCATTCCACGCAAGCCGGATGATGCGTGATTTTGGCACGGAGCCAAATTTGTGCATGTCTATTCCCGGATGGAGATGACCAGCGACAGGTCGCAACGGCGCAGGATCTCGACCATGCGGTCCTCGTCGAAGGCGATGCAGCCGCCGGTGTAGGGCTTGGGCCCTTTCACATGGATGAAGATGGCGCTGCCTTCGGGGTAGATGCACGCCTTGTTGAAGTCGGTGGCGATGCCGTAGTTGTAGTAAGGCCGGAGCGAATACATCGCTTCGCCCTTGCAGTCGTGCCCTGTCGCGGCGGTATCGACAATCCGGTTATAATACTGGCAGTCTTCGTCGCAGGCGAAGGTGGCCGGCGTCACGTCGAGGTAGGGCATCGCGGTGCCGGGATTGGGCATGATGCCGAAAGCAGTCAGCGGGCGGAGGATGCCGAGGGGCGTCTTGCCGTCGCCCTCGCCCGTCTTGCCCAGGCCGTTCCTGCCCACGTACACATCGGTGGTGAACAGCACCTTGCCGTCCACGGTCAGGCGGGCCTTGCCCTCGCTGCCGTGCACGTCGTACACCTCCAGTAACTGGCTCTTCATGCGGCGGATTGATTATTTTCCGAGGCAGTCGATGTGGGCGTCGGGGGCCTCCATGATGTTCCAGGACAGCACGGCGCCCTCGAAACCATGGCGCATGACGGCGTCCAGCGACTCGGTCACGTACTCCGGCGTGGTCTCGGCCACGCCCGCGCGGAAGTTGATCTCGATGCCCGGATATTTCCCGCAGGGATAGCCTTCCATGGCCTCCAGCTGCGACTCCAGGAAGTCCGCGTCCATCGCGAAGGTCGGGTAGCCGGCGGCGTCGGGGACCGCCTTCCGCAGGAGTTCGTACTCGAAGCCCATGCCGGCCGGCGCGGTCGTCTTGCGGTAGAGCATCGGCTTGATGAAGTCGGCGTGCTGCGCGAGGATCGCGTAGTCCTGGCCGACGAAGGGCGCCATGAAGGGCGCGTACAGATCCATGCCGATCTCGAGGCCGCGGCTGCGGAGGCTGTCGGCAACGGCCGCCACGGCGCCGCTGACGATGTGCCCCTTGGCGCGGAAGAAGTCCGCTGCGAGCGGATCCGCGAACTGGAAGCCGCCTTTCGGCGAATAGCCGGTCACGGACAGGAAATCGTCGCCCTTGGCCTCCCAGGCCGCCCGGACTTCGTCCAAATGGACGCCTTCGGCCTCATAGCGCTCCGCGCAAAGCGGACAGCCGCAGCTCAGTACGCCGCTCACGCCGCCCACGAAGGACTGCGTGCGGATGCGGTCCATGAAGACGCCGTCGAAGCCGCAGTCGCTGAAGCAGCGGTCATAGACCGCCACGATGTGCGCGGCGTTCTCCGGATCGGTGGGGCAGCTGAAGCGGAATCCCTCGCCCTCGGCGAGGTCGTAGTTGGCGGGGATGTTGCCCCAGAGGTCCACGGCGGGCGTATTCTCGCACACGTCCTCGGTCTCGGCGAACACCGGGAGCCAGAAGAACATCTGGATGCCTTTCGCGTGCAGGAATTCCCCGA
Organism: Bacteroidales bacterium; assembly: GCA_017535125.1. The sequence goes on from JAFXUS010000066.1 coordinate 12,516, forward strand.
CCTGGCGGTAAATGTCCTTGTCGAGGCTCCATCCGATGATGACCTTCTGCACGGGAATGCGGGCGCTGACCTCGTCGAGGCGGCTGATGATCTGCTCCGCCGTGTACTGCGGCGCGTTCCAGGCGCCCAGGGACACCTGGACGACGTAAGCGGGATCCGCCGGCTCCTGCCGGCAGGCGGTCAGGGCCAGCAGGCCCAGCA
>JAFXUS010000067.1 GCA_017535125.1 Bacteroidales bacterium
CATCAAGACCCGCCACAACGAGGTGGCCCTCAACCAGTTCGAGCTGGCGCCGATCTACGGCGAGACCAACCTCGCCAACGACCAGAACCAGATCGTCATGAACCTGATGGGCCGCATCGCCCGCAAGCACGGCTTCGTGGTGCTCCTGCACGAGAAGCCCTTCGACGGCGTGAACGGTTCCGGCAAGCACAACAACTGGTCGCTCGGCACCGACAAGGGCGCGCAGCTGCTCGCTCCGGGCAAGGATGCCAAGGGCAACCTGCAGTTCGTCACCTTCTTCGTGAACGTCCTCGCGGCCGTCCAGAAGCACAACGCCCTGCTGAAGGCCTCCATCGCCAGCGCCACCAACGCCCATCGTCTGGGTGCCAACGAGGCGCCGCCCGCAATCGTGTCCGCCTTCCTCGGCCGCACGATGACTGAAGTGCTCAACAAGCTCCTGGAAGTTCCTTCCGACACCCCGATCGAGATCGCGGGCAAGAAGAGCAAGAGCGTCGGCCTCGTGGAGATTCCGGAGGTCTTCGTGGACAACACCGACCGCAACCGTACCTCGCCGTTCGCCTTCACCGGCAACCGCTTCGAGTTCCGCGCCGTCGGTTCCTGCGCCAACTGCGCCGGCGCCATGACCACGCTCAACGCCGCCGTGGCGGAGCAGCTCATCGCCTTCAAGGCCGACGTGGAGAAGGAAATCGCCAAGGGCAAGAAGACCAACGTGGCCATCATGGACGCCCTCAAGCCCATCATCAAGTCCGTCCTCGGCACCGTCTGCTTCGACGGCAACGGCTACAGCGAGGAGTGGAAGAAAGAGGCTGTCAAGCGCGGTCTCGACGTCGAGACCAACGTGCCGAAGATGTTCTGCGAGTTCACTAAGCCTGCTGCCGTGGAGATGTTCACCAAGACCGGCGTCTATACCGAGAAGGAACTCGAGGCCCGCAACGAGGTGAAGTGGGAGACCTACACCAAGAAGGTCCAGATCGAATCCCGCGTGATGGTCCGCATGGCCCTGAACCATATCATCCCGGCCGCGCTCGAGTACAAGTCCAAGCTCCTGCAGGAGGTGACCCTCGCGAAGGGCATCTTCGGCAACCTGGACGGCTGCACCACCGAGCTGAAGATCCTCGAGGACATCAACAAATACGTCGAGGAAGTCCGCGTGAAGGCGACCGCCATGAAGGAAGCCCGCAAGAAAGCCAACGCCATCGAGGACGAGTACAAGCGCGCCCTGGCTTACCACGAGATCGCGGAAAGCCTCTTCGCCCTGCGCAAGCCCATCGATAAGCTCGAAGAAGTGGTGGACAACAAGATGTGGCCGCTTCCGAAGTATCGCGAACTGTTGTTTATCAGCTAGTTAACGTATGAAAACAGGTCTATACGATCCGGCATCGGAACACGATGCCTGTGGGGTTGGTATGGTCGTCAACATCCGTGGCGACAAGACCCATGAGCTGGTCGACAACGCCCTGACGGTGCTCGAAAACATGAGCCACCGCGGCGCCGAGGGCGCCGACGGGAAGTCGGGCGACGGAGCCGGCATCATGGTCCAGATTCCCCATGAGTTCATTCTGCTCCAGGGTATTCCCGTTCCGGAGAAGGGACGCTACGGCACCGGCCTGGTCTTCCTGCCCAAGGAAGCCACCAAGCGCGACCGCATCCTGGAGTCCATCCGCGCGGAGGTTGAGCACGAAGGTTGCGTGCTCAGCCACATCCGCGAGGTGCCCGTCAACTCCGGCTGCCTGGGAGAAGAGGCGGCCAAGGGCGAGCCCTACACGGCGCAGATCTTCGTGACCAGCGCGGAATTCATGGAAGAGGCGGACCTGGAGCGCAAGCTCTACCGCATCCGCAAGCACGTCGAGCGGCTGGGGGAGGACGGCTACATCTGCTCCCTCTCCACCCGCAACATCGTCTACAAGGGCATGCTGACCAGCCGTCAGCTCCGCGAGTACTATACGGATTTAACGAGCCAGTGGTTCACGAGCGCGATGGCCATCGTCCATTCCCGCTTCTCGACCAACACCTTCCCCCAGTGGAGCCTGGCGCAGCCGTTCCGCATGCTCTGCCACAACGGCGAGATCAACACCATCCGCGGCAACCGCAGCTGGATGCAGGCCCGCCAGAGCGTGCTGGGCTCAGGCGCGCTGGGCGACATCGGCGACCTCACGCCGATCATCCAGCCGGATATGAGCGACTCCGCCAGCCTGGACAACGCCCTGGAATTCCTGACCCAGAGCGGGCTCAGCCTGCCGCAGGCCGTCGCCGTGCTGATGCCGGAGAGTTTCGACGAGACCAACCCGATCTCCGAGGACCTGCGCGCATTCTATGAATATCATTCTATCCTGATGGAGCCCTGGGACGGCCCGGCCACGCTGCTCTTCAGCGACGGCCGCTACGCCGGCGGCATCCTGGACCGCAACGGTCTGCGCCCCGGCCGCTACACCATCACGAAGCGAGGCTTCCTGGTCGTCGCGAGCGAGGTGGGCGTGCTGGACTTCGACCCGACCGAAATCGAGTGCAAGGGCCGTCTGGAGCCCGGCAAGATGCTCCTTGTGGACACGAAGGAAGGCAAGATATGGTACGACGCCGAGATCAAGGAGCAGCTGGCCACGGAGCATCCGTACCGCAAGTGGCTCTCCGCCGGCCGCATCCAGCTCGAAGACCTGCACAGCGGCCGCAAGATCGAGCACAACGAAGATGACCTCCTGCACAAGGAGCTGATGTTCGGCTGCACGGCCGAGGACGTCGAGAACGCCCTCAAGCCGATGTGCGAGAAGGGGATAGAGCCCACCTCTTCGATGGGCAACGACACCCCGCTGGCCGTGCTGACGGAGCGTCCGCAGAGCTTCTTCAACTATTTCCGGCAGCAGTTCGCCCAGGTGACCAACCCGCCCATCGACTCCATCCGCGAGCAGATGGTGATGTCGCTCTTCGAGTACATCGGACGCGTGGGTACGGGCATCCTGACCCCGGACGAGGACAACTGCAAGATGGTGCGCCTGCCGCACCCGATCCTGACCAATACGCAGCTTGACCTGCTCTGCAACATCCGTTACAAGGGCTTCAACACCGTCAAGCTGCCGATGCTGTTCGAGTGCGCCGCCGACACGGCGGCTGCCGCGAACAACCTGCGCCGCGCCCTCGCGGGCCTCTGCCAGAAGGCGGAGAAATGTGTGAACGACGGCGTGAACTACATCATCCTGTCCGACCGCGACGTGGACGAGACGCACGCGCCCATCCCTTCGCTGCTGGCCGTCAGCGCGGTGCACCACCACCTGATCGCTGCCGGCAAGCGCGTGCAGACGGCCCTGATCGTCGAGAGCGGCGAGATCCGCGAGACGATGCACGCCGCGCTGCTGCTCGGCTACGGCGCCTCCGCCATCAATCCGTACCTCTCCTTCGCCATCATCTCGAGCCTGGCGCACGGCGGCAAGATCCAGCTGAACTACGCCACGGCCCGCACCAACTACATCGAGGCGATGAAGAAAGGCCTGCTGAAGATCATGGCCAAGATGGGCATCTCCACCATCCGCTCCTACCGCGGCGCCAAGATCTTCGAGAGCATCGGCCTGGACGAGGGCCTGCTGCGCGAGTACTTCGGCACGGAGACCTCGACCATCGGCGGCATCGGCCTGGAGACCATCGCCCGCGACGCGATGTGGTTCCATGCGCAGGCGTACGCCGACGCGCCGCACACCGACTTCCTGCCCAACGTGGGCCAGTTCCATTACCGCAAGGGTGGCATCGTCCATGCCTGGAACCCCGAGACCATCTCCGCGCTGCAGATTGCGACGCGCCTGGGCAGCTACAAGAAATTCAAGGAGTTCACCGCCGCCGTGGACGGCAAGGCGGACCTCCTCTTCCTGCGCGACCTGCTGGACTTCAAGCGGGGCACCCCGGTCGATATCGACCGGGTGGAGCCCGTGGAGGACATCGTCAAGCGCTTCGTCGTGAGTGCCATGAGCTTCGGCGCCCTGAGCATCGAGGCCCACGAGGCCATCGCCCTGGCGATGAACCGCCTCGGCACCCGCTCCAACACGGGCGAGGGCGGCGAGGACAATGAGCGCTACCACAGCGACGTGGACGGCGTTTCGCTGTCCAGCAAGACCAAGCAGGTGGCTTCCGGACGCTTCGGCGTCACGGCGGAATACCTCGTCAACGCCGAGGAAATCCAGATCAAGGTCGCCCAGGGCGCCAAGCCCGGCGAGGGCGGCCAGCTGCCGGGATTCAAGGTCAACGCCATCATCGCGAAGACCCGCAACTCGATCCCGGGCATCTCCCTGATCTCCCCGCCGCCGCACCATGACATTTACTCCATCGAGGACCTCTCGCAGCTGATCTTCGACCTCAAGAACGTCAACCCGGCCGCCGCCATCAGCGTGAAGCTGGTGTCCGAGAGCGGCGTGGGTACGATCGCCGCCGGCGTGGCCAAGGCCAAGGCGGACCTGATCGTCATTTCCGGGGCCGAGGGCGGCACCGGAGCCTCTCCGGCATCCTCGATGCGATTCGCGGGCATCAGCCCGGAAATCGGCCTCTCCGAGGCGCAGCAGACGCTGGCGCGCAACGGACTTCGCAGCCAGGTGCGCCTGCAGGTGGACGGCCAGCTGAAGACCGGCCGCGACGTCATCCTGATGTCGCTGCTGGGCGCGGACGAGTTCGGTTTCGGCACCCTGCCGCTCATCGTGCTCGGCTGCGTGATGATGCGCAAGTGCAGCCTGAACACCTGCCCCACGGGCGTGGCGACGCAGGATCCCGAGCTGCGCAAGCATTTCCTCGGCAAGGCCGACTACCTCGTCAACTATTTCACCTATCTCGCCCAGGAGGTGCGCGAGTACCTCGCCGAGATGGGTTATACCAAATTGTCCGACATCGTCGGGCACACGGAATTGCTTCTCCGGAAGCCAATCGATCCGTCTTCCAAGGCGGCGCGGGTTGACCTGTCCCGTGTTCTTTACAAGGAAGACGGATCGTGCGGCTGGTCGGGGGCTGCCTTCCATACGCTCCCGCCGGTGCGCGACCTCGAGATCATCAAGGCGGCCCAGCCGGCCATCGAGTGGAAGGAGGAAATCAGCCTCGAATACCCGATTGCCAACACCGACCGCGCCACGTGCACCATGCTGAGCGGCCGCATTGCGGCCAAGTACGGTGCCGAAGGCCTGCCGGATTCGACCCTGAACATCAAGTTCAAGGGCTCCGCCGGCCAGAGCTTCTGCGCCTTCCTTGCCGCGGGTGTGAACGTGCGCCTCGAGGGCGAGGCCAACGACTATGTCGGCAAGGGCCTGAGCGGTGGCCGGGTGGCCATCCGCCCGTCCGCTCGCGCCGCATTCAAGGCCGAGGACAACATCATCGCGGGTAACACCTGCCTCTACGGCGCCACGGGCGGCGAAATGTACGTCGCAGGCCGGGCGGGCCAGCGCTTCGCGGTCCGCAACTCCGGGGCCAAGGCCGTCGTGGAAGGCGCGGGCGACCATTGCTGCGAATACATGACGGGCGGCCGCGTGGTCGTCCTGGGACCTGTGGGACGCAACTTTGCGGCCGGCATGTCCGGCGGCATCGCCTATGTCTATGACCCCACGCACGTGTTCGACTACTACTGCAACCTGGACATGGTCGAGATTTCCCTCGTGGACGACAAGCTCGACCGCAAGGAGCTGCATGAGCTGATCCGCCAGCACTACCTCTACACCGGGTCCAACCTGGCGCGGACGCTGCTGGACGACTGGACCCGCTCCGTCGACGACTTCATCAAGGTCATTCCGATCGAATACAAGCATGTTCTCGAGCAGGAGCGCCTGCGCGCCCTGTCGGAGAAGGTGCAGCATCTCCAAATCCAATATTGACGCCTTATGGGAGACTACAAAGCATTTTTGACGATACCCCGCAAGGAAGCCGGCTACCGGCCGGTCCACGACCGTATCCTGGATTTCGGGGAAGTGGAGCAGACGCTCAATGAAGGTGACCGCCGGCTGCAGGCGTCCCGCTGCATGGACTGCGGCGTGCCGTTCTGCAACTGGGCCTGCCCGCTGGGCAACCGCCCGCCGGAGTGGAACGACGCCGTGTACAAGGGGGATTTCGAGCTGGCGTACCGCCTGCTCAACGCCACCAACGACTTCCCGGAGTTCACCGGACGCGTGTGCCCGGCCCTCTGCGAGAAGGCCTGCGTGCTGAACCTTACGATGCACGAGCCGACGACCAACCGCGAGAACGAGGCGGCCATCACGGAGATCGCGTACCGCGAGAACTATATCCGTCCGGTGGCGCCCGAGCGCAACGGACGCAAGGTGGCCGTGATCGGTGCGGGCCCGTCGGGCCTGGCCGCGGCCAACCAGCTGAACCGCCGGGGCTACACCGTGACCGTGTTCGAGAAGAACGAGAAGGCGGGCGGCCTGCTGCGTTTCGGCATTCCGAACTTCAAGTTGAACAAGACCGTGATCGACCGGCGCATCGCGCTGATGGAGGAGGAGGGGATCAGCTTCCGCTACGGCGAAGAAGTGGCGCCGGACGCGCTGCCGAAGGGATTTGACGCCTACGTCATCGCCACCGGCACACCGGTCGCCCGTGATCTGCCCGTGCCCGGGCGCGAACTGAAGGGCGTGTATTTCGCCCTCGAGCTGCTCGCGCAGCAGAACCGCGTCCTGTACGGCGCCGAGTTCGACGCCGCGCACCGCGTGACCTGCAAGGGCAAGGACGTGCTCGTGATCGGCGGCGGCGACACCGGCTCCGACTGCATCGGCACGGCGCACCGCCAGGGCTGCAAGTCCGTGATGCAGATCGAGATCATGCCCAAGCCGCCGGTGGGTCCGGACGATCCCGCGAACCCCTGGCCGAACTGGCCGCGCACGCTCAAGACCTCCTCTTCGCACGAAGAGGGCTGCGTGCGGCGCTGGAACATCAATACGCTGCGTTTCGTGGGCGAAAAGGGCAAGCTGACGGGTGTCGAGATCCAGCCCATCGACTGGAAACCGAACCCCGAGGGCGGACGTCCGCTGATGGTCCCGGCCGGCGAGCCGGAGCTGGTCAAGGCGGACATCGTGCTGCTGGCCATGGGCTTCCTGAAGCCGCAGTTGCCCGAGGTGGGCAAGAACGTTTTCTTCGCCGGCGACGTGCAGAGCGGCGCTTCGCTGGTGGTCCGCGCGATGGCTTCCGGCCATGCCGCGGCCGACGCTGTGGACGCTTATTTCCGTAAACCGAAAAAGTAATGGCTACCAAGTACATATTCATCACCGGAGGCGTGGTCTCCTCGTTGGGCAAAGGCATCATCTCCGCCAGCCTGGGCAAGCCGCTGCAGGCGCGCGGGTTCAAGGTGACGATCCAGAAGTTCGACCCCTACATCAACATCGATCCGGGCACGCTGAACCCCTATGAGCACGGTGAGTGCTACGTCACCGCCGACGGCATGGAGACCGACCTGGATCTGGGTCATTACGAGCGCTTTACGGGTATCCGCACCACGCGGGAGAACTCCATCACCACCGGCCGTATCTACAAGACCGTGATCGACCGGGAGCGTCACGGCGACTACCTCGGCAAGACCATCCAGGTCGTGCCCCACATCACCGACGAGATCAAGCGCCGCATGCTGCGGCAGGACGTGAAAGGGGAGGACCTCGACTTCGTGATCACGGAGGTGGGCGGCACCATCGGCGACATCGAGAGCGCGCCGTTCATGGAGGCCATCCGCCAGCTGCGCTGGCAATTGGGCCGTGACGCCGTGTGCGTGCACCTGACCTACGTGCCCTACCTGAAGGCCGCCGAGGAGCTGAAGACCAAGCCCACGCAGCACTCCGTCAAGGAGCTGCAGGGGATGGGTATCCAGCCGGACATCCTCGTGCTGCGCACCGAGCGCCATCTCGACGACGGCCTGCGCATGAAGGTCGCTTCCTTCTGCAACGTCGATCTCGAGTGCGTGGTGCAGAGCGAGGACCTGCCGAGCATCTACGAGGTGCCGGTGAACATGCAGCGCCAGGGGCTGGACGCGGCCATCCTGCGTAAGATCGGTATTCCCGTGGGGGAGACGCCCGCGATGAAGTCCTGGCACGATTTCCTGGACAAGCAGCGCAACGCCAAGCGCGAGGTGCATGTGGCCCTCGTGGGTAAATATGACCTGCAGGATGCCTACAAGAGCATTCGCGAGAGCCTGAACCTGGCCGGCATCTATGACGACGTGAAGGTGAAGATCCACTTCGTGGGCAGCCAGGGAATTACGCGGGAGAACGTGGCGGAGAAGCTCGCCGGCATGGCGGGTATCGTGGTCTGCCCGGGCTTCGGCCAGCGGGGCATTCCCGGCAAGATTTTCGCCGCGGAGTACGCCCGGACGCATGACGTTCCCTGTTTCGGCATCTGCCTCGGCATGCAGATGATGGTGATCGAGTTCGCGCGCGACGTCCTCAAGCTCGAGGACGCCGACAGCAGCGAGATGAATCCGAACACGCCGAACAACGTCATCGACTTGATGGAGGAGCAGAAGAACATCACGCAGATGGGCGGCACCATGCGCCTCGGGGAGTATCCCTGCGAGCTGCGCGCCGGCAGCCGGGCGCTGGAGGCGTACGGCGGCACGGCTTCCATCCGGGAGCGCCACCGCCACCGCTACGAGTTCAACAACCGCTATCGCGCAGAATACGAGAAGGCCGGGATGAAGTGCGTCGGCGTGAATCCGGAGGCCGATCTCGTGGAGGTCGTGGAGATTCCGGAGCTCCGCTGGTATATCGGTACGCAGTTCCATCCGGAGTACAGTTCCACCGTCCTCCGTCCGCATCCGCTTTTCGTCAGTTTTGTCAAGGCCTGCATCGCGCAGGCAGCAGATCTTGGCCGACAGTAAACCGGCAGCGCCGAAAGCTATTCCGGAAAGGCGAAAAATGATTCACTCGCTTCGCTCGGAAACGCCTTTCCGGTAACAGCTTCCGGACGCTTGCCTGAAACTGACGGAACCTAAGCTATTTAGCTCTTTAAATATTTGATTTATAGTTGCTTGCAAATTTTATAAGAGTTTGCTTGTAAGGGGATATTTTTGTTTTTTTGAAAGAGTTGTTAACCGTTTTATAGTTAGTTAGTAGTATGAAAAAGATTGAAGCAATCGTCCGCAAGACGAAGTTTGAGGAGGTCAAGGAGGCCTTGCTCAACGCAGACATCAACTGGTTCGAGTACCACAACGTGCATGGCATCGGCCAGAGCCGCCAGGAGCGCATCTACCGTGGCGTGCAGTATTCTACGGACGTGATCGAACGCGTCGCGCTGACCATCGTGTGCCGCGACCAGTTCGTGGATCCGACCGTGAAGGTCATTCTCGAGACCGCCTCGACGGGCGAGATCGGAGACGGCCGTATTTTCATCAGTGACGTGATCGACACCTGGTCCATCCGCACCGGTGAGAACGGCGACACCGTGCTCCGGGACAAGAAGTAGTTGTTGTTAGTTGTAGTCATTTCATTTAAAATTATTGCCTTATGGAAGATATTGCTATTTCCCTCGATACTGTATGGATGCTGCTTGCAGCTATGCTCGTTTTCTTCATGCAACCGGGCTTCGCGCTGTGCGAGGCGGGCTTTACCCGCAGCAAGAACACCGCGAACATCCTGATGAAGAATTTCGTTGATTTCATGTTCGGCTCCCTGCTGTTCTGGTTCGTCGGTTTCGGCTTCATGTTCGGCAGCGACGGCGCCGGCTTCATCGGCGCCCCCAACTGGGGTGACCTTTCCTTCTACAAGAGCGAGCTCCCCGTGGAGGGTTTCCTGATCTTTGAGACTGTGTTCTGCGCCACGTCCGCCACCATCGTGAGCGGCGCCATGGCCGAGCGCACGAAGTTCTCCATGTACCTGGTCTACAGCGCGTTCATCTCCCTGTTCATCTATCCGATCGAGGGCCACTGGACCTGGGGCGGCGGCTGGCTGTCCGAACTTGGATTCCATGATTTCGCCGGTTCGGCGATCGTCCACAGCGTGGGCGGCGTGCTGGCGCTCATCGGCGCGATCGCGCTCGGTCCCCGTATCGGCAAGTATGCCCCGGACGGCAAGAGCCGCGCCATTCCCGGCCACAACCTGACGATGGCCGCCCTCGGTGTGTTCATCCTCTGGATGGGCTGGTTCGGCTTCAACCCGGGTTCGCAGCTGGCTGCCTCCGGCGAGGTGAACCGCGTCGCGATCTCCCACGTGTTCCTGACCACCAACCTGGCGGCTGCTGCCGGCGGCGTGGCGACGATGTTCCTGACCTGGATCAAGTACGGCAAGCCGTCCCTGTCCCTGACGCTCAACGGCGTGCTGGCGGGTCTGGTCGGCATCACGGCGGGCTGCGACCTGGTGTCTCCGCTCGGCGCGGTGATCATCGGCCTGGTCTGCGGCATCGTGCTGGTCTTCGCGATCGAGTTCATCGACCGTAAGCTGCATATCGACGACCCGGTGGGCGCCTCCAGCGTGCACGGTGTCTGCGGTATCCTCGGCACCCTCATGACCGGCCTGCTGGCCACGGACGGCGGTCTCTTCTACGGCGGCGGCTGGCACTTCTTCGGTGTGCAGGCCCTCGGCATCACGGTCATCGACCTCTGGGCCGCCGCGACCGGCATCCTGCTCTTCTTCGGCATCAAGAAGCTCCACGGCCTGCGTGTCGGCAAGCGTGTCGAAGAGGAAGGCCTCGACATCTACGAACACGGCGAAAGCTGCTACAACGCTTAAAACCAAGTGTATTATGAAAAAGCTATTGATTAGTATATTCGCCCTGCTGCTCATCGGAGCGGCAGCCGGCAAAGCCCAAGATACGGTAGAGGCCTCCGTCAGCATGGACCTCGTGAACGATTACGTCTGGCGCGGCCAGCACCTCGGCGACGTGTCGCTGCAGCCTTCCCTCGGCGTCAGCTACAAGGGCCTGTCCCTGTCGGCCTGGGGCTCCCTGGGCCTGTCCAACCCGGCCGACACCAAGGAGCTCGACCTGACGCTCGGCTATACCGTCGGCGGCTTCAGCATCAGCGTGACGGACTACTGGTTCACGGACGGTCCCGACCCGACCTGCAGCTATTTCCGCTACGGGCACGGCGTCACGAACCATGTGTTCGAGGCCACCGTGGGCTACGACTTCGGCTTCCTGTCGCTGGCCTGGTCCACCAACTTCGCCGGCAACGACTTCACCGAGGCGGGGAAGCAGGCGTTCAGCAGCTATTTCGAGCTGAGCGTGCCCTTCACCCTCGGGGGGCTGGACTGGACGGCCACGGCCGGCGCGGTCCCGTTCGCGACCGATTTCTACGGCACCGGGCGCTTCGCCCTCACCAACCTGTCGCTGACGGCGTCGAAGGACATCCGGATCACCGACAGCTTCGCGATCCCCGTGTTCGCGCAGCTGGCCGCCAATCCCTACGCCTCGAAGCTCTACTTTGTCTTCGGCTTCACCTTAGGTATTTAATTCGCGTCATTCCGGGCTTGACCCGGAATCTCCAAGCAAATCGTTATCATTATGTGTGGAATAGTCGGAATATTCAACATCGCAGAGCAGTCTGACGCCCTGCGCCGGAAGGCCCTCGAAATGAGCCGCAAGATCCGCCACCGCGGACCGGACTGGAGCGGCATCTGGTGCGGCGGCAGTGCCGTGCTTGCCCACGAGCGCTTGAGCATCGTGGACCCGAAGTCGGGTGGCCAGCCGCTGATCTCCCCGGACGGGAAGCAGGTGCTGGCGGTGAACGGCGAGATCTACAACCACCAGGAGATCCGCCGCCGCTATGCCGGGAAGTACGAGTTCCGGACCGGCAGCGACTGCGAGGTGATCCTCGCGCTCTACCGCGACAAGGGACCCGCCTTCCTGGAGGAGCTGAGCGGCATCTTCGCCTTCGCGCTCTATGACGCGGAGCGGGACGCCTTCCTCATCGCGCGGGACCCCATCGGCGTAATTCCGCTCTACATCGGCTACGATCCGGACGGCAAGGTCTATGTGGCTTCCGAGCTGAAGGCCCTGGAGGGCCAGTGCGAGCGCTACGAGCCTTTCCTGCCGGGGCATTGCTATTGGAGCAAGGAGCCCCGCATGACCCGCTGGTACACCCGCGACTGGATGTCCTACGACGCCGTCAAGGACAACCCGGCCGATCCGGCGGAGCTGCGCGCGGCGCTGGAAGCCGCTGTGAAGCGCCAGCTGATGTCCGACGTTCCCTACGGCGTGCTGCTGTCCGGCGGCCTGGATTCTTCGGTGATCTCCGCGATCGCCGAGAAGTTCAGCGCGATGCGTATCGAGGACGATTCGAAGACGCGGGCCTGGTGGCCGCGTCTCCACTCGTTCGCCGTCGGCCTGAAGGGCGCTCCGGACCTGGAGAAGGCGCGTGTGGTCGCAGAACACATCGGTACTGTCCATCATGAGATTAACTATACCATTCAGGAGGGCCTGGACGCGATTCGCGACGTGATCTACTTTACGGAGACCTACGACGTGACGACCGTCCGGGCTTCCACGCCGATGTATCTGCTGGCCCGCGTGATCAAGTCGATGGGTATCAAGATGGTGCTCTCGGGCGAGGGTGCCGACGAGATTTTCGGCGGCTATCTCTATTTCCACAAGGCGCCGGATGCCAAGGCATTCCACGAAGAGACGGTCCGCAAGCTGTCCAAGCTGCATCTCTACGACTGCCTGCGGGCGAACAAGAGCCTGTCGGCCTGGGGCGTGGAGGGGCGCGTGCCTTTCCTGGACAAGGAGTTCCTGGACGTGGCGATGCGCCTGAATCCGGAGGCGAAGATGTGTCCGGGCAAGGTGATCGAGAAGCGCATCGTGCGCGAGGCCTGTGCGGATCTGCTGCCGGAGGAAGTCGCCTGGCGGCAGAAGGAGCAGTTTTCCGACGGTGTCGGTTACAGCTGGATCGACACGCTGAAGAAGCTGACTTCGGAGGCGGTTTCCGACGATCAGATGTTGCATGCAGCGGAGCGTTTTCCGATCCATACGCCGCAGAACAAGGAGGAGTACTATTACCGAAGCATTTTCTCCGAACTCTTCCCGAGCAATTCCGCGGCGCTGTGTGTGCCGAGCGAGGCCAGTGTGGCCTGTTCGACGGCCATCGCGCTGGAGTGGGATGCCGCTTTCAAGAACATGAACGACCCCAGCGGCCGTGCGGTCGCCGGCGTCCACGAGCACGCGCTCTAGCGGACGATCCTATCCCCAGGTGTCACCTCTACCCTAGGTATCGGCGCATTTCCGAACGAAGAGCCTCCTGGCCTGACCAGGAGGCTTTTTTGGAAGTCCTCCCAGCCGACCATCACCGTCTTGTATGTCCCTGTTGCGAAGTCATATTCCGTCTTGATAGTCTGCGGGAAATACTCGGGGGAGTAGGGATTGTCGTAAGGGGCCATGCCCGGGATCTTGGCGTAGACGAAGGGGTTGTTGGGGTTCATGAGCGGGGTGTAGCCTTCTTTGTAGCCGAAGGGGGCGGAGAGGAAGAGTTGCAGGACGAAGAACAGGGCTTGTTCTTCTTTGGTGTAGTGGGGGAGTCTGTGCCACCGCAGGTTCTGGTCTACGGATTGCCGCAAGCTGTAGAATGTCCGGGCGTTGATTCTTGCGGCGCGTTGTTCTTTGGTTTCGAAGGGGTTGAGGGGGGCGAAGAGGGGAGACAGTGTCTGGATCATGGGGCCCGGGATGGGGTTCAGCAGCGTCGGGTAGGGCCGGGGCTGTTGTCTGAGGCTGTCTTCGGCTTCGAGGAGGGGGCCGTCGAGGACGGTCATGGGGGTGTTCTGCGCTCCGAGGCGCGTCAGGCCGATGGCCAGTGTGATGATCGTAACGAGTATTCTCCTGCTCATAACGTCCTCCCTCCATCTCAAATACTGTGCCCTTCCGTCATCCACCGGTATGTGCAAATTTTGCACACACCAAAGATGGATTCAGTTCTCCTTCAGAAAAGATATTCTTGATGTGCCTTCCAATAACTGTCCTGTCACGGTCAAATAATTGCGATGACTGTTTTATTGTCAGGGAGATATTCAACGAGAAACGGAAGTGAAGGCTGCCCCTTCTCCTGCAAGGCGGAGCCGGCAGGGCTGCTGCCGTGCAAGCAAAAAACGCTTGCCCGCCAGCACCCTGCCGCCTTTCCGCCAAATGCCTACAGCGCCAGCCGCCCCGCCGCACCCTCCCCACGGCCCCCGACGGCGCAGGCAAACGGCCACAGGCTCCCGCACACCCCACGCGCCGGCTGGCGCGAAGTAGAAAGATTGTTCTACAGTCGTGAAAGAAGAAGCTCCGGATCGGTCTCTGACATCAAGGAAACTGCAAACCATTTCTTGCCGAGGTCTTTGAGTGATGCGCCAATGAGGTACACCTGATTGTCCAGAATCAGAAATCGGTCGTGGGATTTGGTGAACTCTTTCACCTCGATGGCTGGGTACTGAGCGTTGTGCTTGTCGATATCAAGCTGGAATTGTTGTGATATCTTTTGTGTATAGATCGTTGCCGAAGCGCCAGCCTCCCTTTTGTCCAGCATGGTCAAGACGGTATCATCCACAAAGTTGTCAATGAGGACGATACGTGTCTTGGTGCTCTTAATAAGGTCGCAGATAAACTCATAAGCGTCGTAGATTTGCCCGTCGAAAAAGATACCCTGGTTTGGTGTAATCGAACGCTCATCTATCTTTCTAAAGAGCTCTTCAATCCGATGATCCGCTTCA
>JAFXUS010000003.1 GCA_017535125.1 Bacteroidales bacterium
CCGGGAAGGAATATGGTTTTCCCGGTGGTCTTGCCGGTTACGCTGAAACCATGCGTTCCTTTATAGTAGCGTCGAATCCAAACGCCCTGCTCCAGAAGCTCTATCATTTCGGCCTCGGTGGGCATCCGCCAGCCACCGCCCAATTTCACGCTGGCTACATCATCGGCAGGCTCAAGCACGGTCCTGCCGTCCGTCTGAGTGTATTTGGTTAGGACACCCGTATCTTCGTTGTACCACTTGTAGTTCGCCATGTAAGGGTCGTCCTTGGTAGCGGTCTCGCCCCAGCAATATTTGTTACCTGCTTCTTCCGGTTTGGTGGCATCCACATTCCAGCCTCTCCATTTGACGCTGAGGCCCAGATCCACGACTTCCTCCCTTGAAATCTCCGGAGCCAGCACAGTACACTCGGCGGTCACCGACATGCCGCCAGAGTCATTGCCATCCAAGCTGGCGCCAACCCTTCCTAGATTCTCTTCCGTATCTGTCGCATCCTCATTGAACTCCAGATAGGAGAAACCGTCCGATGTGCCACCTCTGCTAGCAGTAAATACGGTTGTCACCTTGCCTTCGGAGTCCGTGACGCCGGAGTCGGGCTCAAGGGTGCCGCCCGAAAGGTTGGAAGCGTAGAAATGCACTTTTCGCCCGGGAGCGGGACGGGTGATGGCTCCGGAAGAGCCGGTAAGAATAAAGGTGATGGTGGCTTTGCCGTCCGTGTCGATGGTCTGGGGAGAATCGGCACCACTTAGTGAGAAAGACTTAAACTCGATTGCCGCAGGGCCCACTTCCGTCTTGTCCTCCACGGTGACTTCGCCGTCGGAGTACTTCACCGTGGTTTTGGCCGTGAGTTCCATTCCGTTGAAGGCGGAAGGATCCTTAATCTCGACCTCGCAGACGGCCTGGCCATTCTCGTCGGTGGTGGCCTTCTCGGTGATGGTCTTGACCAGCTCGGCAATCTCCTGCTGGGTCTTGTTGGCGATCTGGAAGAGTACCTCCGCGCCTTGAACCGGCCGGTCCACGCTCTCGCCCTGGGTGCGCTCGTCCACGACATAGACGATCTTGGCCTTGCCTTCATCGCTGACGAGAGGGATGATCCTGCCTTCGTCGCCTGTTTTCTTTCCGCCTTCCAGCACATCCACGATCCGGATCCTGGGTTTGGTCTTTTCCTTGGACGGCCGCTCCCGCGGGAGGATCTCTCCGACGGCGGTTTCATTAAAGAGCGATTCCCTTTCGCTACCGTCTGAATAGCGCGTGTACGATTTTACGGTCGCGGTCACGGTGCCGCCTTCGAAGGTGGCGGGGTTCGGGGCCGTGAAGACGCAGTTCACGAGGCCGTTGCTATCCGTTTTTCCGCTCGCCGTACAGGATCCGCCGACGGATGTAAAGGTGACTTCTATTTCCCGCACGGGGCCGTTGGGCCGCACGCCTTGCGTGCTGCTTTCCCAGTCCCAGTAGCAATAGAACGTGAGGGTGGCCGTGCCGTCGGTGCCGAGGGTCTGCGGTGAATTCTGGCAGATCAGCTTGTTAAAGGCAGTTTGCATCGAGCCATCCTGCTTGCATTCTGTTACGTCGTTGCAGGCGGCTACAAGCATGAGGATACCCAGTAAAGACGGGAACCTTTTAATCTGGTTCGCAGTTAACTTCTTGTGCTTCATATGGTTATATTTTAGTGTAATTTCCAGTAGTGTGGCACTATTCGCAAATATAATTAAAGTTTATCCAATAAACAATAATGGGCCGCTTGTGGCAGCAGCCTGAGTTGAAGAGGGAATCACTCCGCCTTGACGGTCTTGGCGGGATCGACTTTCGAAATGAAGAGGGTGGGAATCAGCAGCAGAAGCAGGATTCCCGCGAAGGCGGCGGCGTCCGCGAGCAGGATGGCTGGCAGGTTGACGTGTACCGGCACGAAGGAAACGAAATAATTCTCCGGATTGAGTTTGATCGCGTGGGTCGTGCCCTGGATCAGGCAGAACAGCAGCGCGAGCACGTTGCCCGCGGCCATGCCGACGGCGGCGGTGCGGGCGCCAACCCGCAGGAAAACCCCGGCCACGGCGCGGTTGCCCATGCCGAGGGTTTTGAGCGTGCCGATCGTGGATACGTTCCGGAAGAGCAGGATCAGCAGCCCGGAAATCATGTTGAATCCCGCCACGACGGTCATCAACAGCAGGATGGCGTAAACGTTGAAATCAATCAGGTCCAGCCAGTCGAAGAGCTGCGGGAAACGCTCGGTGGCGGCGACGGCGCGCAGCGGTTCTTCCTCGTGGCCGGCGCCCGCCATGGCGCGCCAGCCCAGTTCTTCAGTAGCTTGCGCCAGCAGCGCGCGGTCCCGCAGGCGCGGCTCCAGGCGCACTTCCAGCAGGGAAGATTCGTTTTCGTCCCATTCATAGACCCGCCGCAGGTCCCGGATCGGGACGTAGAGCAGCTGCCCCTCGTCCGTAGCCATGGGACTCTCGTAAATCTCGAGGATATGCCACTTGCGAACCTTGGTCTTGTCTCCGGCAAAATAGGCCGTCAGGTCGTCGCCGACGGAGAGGCCGAAACGCCCGGCGAGCGAAACCGGCACCCGCACGCCCATGGAGGCGGTGTCGGCGGGCGTGCCCTTGAACATGGCCCCCTGGATGTCGTCTCCGAGTCTGAGAATGCCGGCGCCATAGACGACCGGCTCGATGCTTTCCACGCCGCGCATCCCCTCCAAGTCCTTCAGGAAGGAGGGGGTGCGGACGGGGTCGGCGCCGCCGGTCAGGTCGGCGGCCGCGTTGGTCAGCAGCACGTCGCCCGTGACGGCGGAAACACCGCCGCGGATCTCCCGCCGGAACCCGGCGGAAATGGCGACGGCGATGATGATCACAAAGAAGGAGATGGCTATCGCAACGACAGCCATCTTCTCCTTGACGCGCAGGCGTCGGGCAATGAAGCCTTCGGCCCGCATGGAATTACCAGATATGGACGCGCTCGGCTTCCGGACGCCACATCGCATCGCCCTCCTGAATGCCGAAGGCCTCGAAGAACTGGTCGAAGTTGCGCAGGGTCACGTTGACGCGGTTGTTGCCGAGCGAGTGGACGTCGAGCTTGGTCAGGCGGGCCTTCTCCTCGTCGGTGATGTTCTGCGCCCAGACGCGGGCGTAGCCGAGGAAGAAGCGCTGCTCGGCGGTAAAGCCGTCGATCGGGGCGGGGACGTTCTCACCGAGGGCATTGTGCAGGGCCGTCCAGGCCACGCTCACGCCGCCGTGGTCGGCGATGTTCTCGCCGAGGGTCAGTTCGCCGTTGGCTTTCACGCCCGGCAGGATCTCCACCTCATTGAACTGGTCCACCAGCACGTGGGTCTTCTCCACGAAGGCGGCGCGGTCTTCGGCGGTCCACCAGTTGTTCATGTTGCCGTCCTTGTCGAACAGGCTGCCCTGGTCGTCAAAGCCGTGGGTCATCTCATGGCCGATCACCACGCCGATGGCGCCATAGTTCACTGCGTCGTCCGCATCCGGGTTGAAGAACGGCGGCTGCAGGATGCCGGCCGGGAAGCAGATCTCGTTGGTCGTCGGGTTGTAGTAGGCGTTGACCGTCTGCGGCGTCATGTGCCACTCGGTCGGATCCGTCTGCTTGCCGAGCTTGGAGAGGTTGTCGGCGACGTACCAGGCGCTCGCGGCGCGCAGGTTCTCGTAGTAGCTCAGCTCCGGATCCACGGTGAGGGTGCTGTAGTCCTTCCACTTGTCGGGATAGCCGATCTTCACGGTGAAGGCTTCCAGCTTCTCGCGGGCCTTGGCCTTGGTGGCGTCGGACATCCAGTCGAGGGAGTCGATGTGCTGTCCGAGGGAGATCTGCAGGTTCTTCACGAGGTCGAGCATCTTCTGCTTGGAGGACTCGGGGAAGAACTTCGCGACGTACATCTGGCCGACGGCCTCGCCGAGGATGCTGTTGGGCACGCTCATGGCGCGCTTCCAGCGCGGCTTCTGCTCGGTGACACCGCTCATCTGGGTGCTGTAGAAGTCGAAGTTGGCGGCATAGAAATCATCGGAAAGGCTGCTCGCGGCGCCGTTGATCAGCTGTGCGGCGAGGTAGTCCTTGAGGACCTCCAGCTTGCTGTCCTTGAAGAGCTTGCTGAAGCCCTGGAAGAAGGACGGCTGCTCCACGATCACCTTGTCCATCTCGGGAATGCCCATTGCCTCGGCGAAGGTCTTGAAGTCGAAGCCGGAGAAGGTCTTGTAGATCTGGGCGGAGCTCATCGGGTTGTAGAGCTTCTCGATGTCGCGGTTCTGCACGCTGGTCCAGGAGAACTCGGCGAGCTTGTCCTCGATGCCCGCGGCGTTGGCTGCGCGCTGCTCGGCGTTGTCCAGGCCGGCGAGGGTGAAGAACTTGGCGAGCATCGCCTCATAGCCCTTGCGCAGTTCGGCGTTGGCCGGATCCACGTAGTAGTCGCGGTCGCCCATGCCGAGGCCGCCCTGGCCGAGGTAGAAGATCTGGATGCTGCTGTCCATCAGGTCGGCGTCCACGCCGCCCCCGAAGAAGCCGCCTTCACCCACGAGGTTCATCTTGCCGAGGTGCGCTGCGAGCGCCTTCTTGTCGGGCAGGGCGTAGATCTCGTCGAGGTATTTCTTCAGCGGCGCGGCGCCTTCCGCGTTGAGGCGGGTGGAGTCGAGGCCCTGCTTGTACAGGTCCACGATCTTCTGGTCGACGGTGCCGGCCTCCGGGTTCATCTCCGTCATCTCGGAGAAGAGGGCGTTGAGGTCCTCCACGTTCTTCTCACGAAGCACGTCGAAAGAGCCGAAACGGGCATATTCGGGTTTGAGGGGGTTCTTCTGCATCCAGCCTCCGTTGGCATAGAGGAAGAAGTTCTCGCCGGGTGCCACGGTCAGATCCATGTCGGTGGGATCCAGGGCCGGGACCTTCGTTTCCTTGGGCTGGCAGGCCGCCAGCATCATCACAGGAATCATGATTGCAAAAATCCTTTTCATATTTTTATTAATTGAATCGTTCGAAACGGACTGCGAATTTAAGGAAAATTCCGATATTTGTCGCGTAAATGAACCCGAAAGCGAAAGATATCCTCCGCAGATACACCGTGGCGAGCATCGGATTGGTGTTCGTGGCACTTGGCGTGGCGCTGTCCATCATCTCCAACCTGGGCACGGCGCCGCTTTCCTGCCCGTCCTACGTGCTGAACCTCCGCTGGCCGAGATTGTCGGTCGGCACCTTCACCCTGCTGGTCAACACCTCCCTGATCCTGATCCAGGTCGCATTGCTCCGCAAGGATTTCAAGGCGAAGCACCTGATGCAGATCGTGGCTTCGGCCCTGTTCGGGTACCTGATCGACGCCTGTCTCTGGTCGCTGGCCTGGCTGCATCCGGAAAGCTTCGCCGCGCGTCTCGGCCTGACGCTGCTGGCCGCGCTGGTGACGGCCTTCGGCGTGAGCATCGAAGTGGCGGCCGACGCCTGGATGCTCTCCGCCGAGATGACGGTGGCGGCTTTCTGCCAGGTGTTCCATAAGGCTTTCAGCCCGGTCAAGGTGGTGATGGATTCGCTGATGGTGGTGATTGCGGCGTTGCTCTGCCTGCTGTTCTTCCATGATCTTTTCGGTGCCGGCACGTTCACCAGCCTGGCGGACGTCCTGCTGGCGCGCACGCCCGACATCGTCATCGGCCTCGGGACGCTGCTGCTCGCCGTGCTGCCCGGCGCGATGATGCGCCTGACCGATCCGGTCGTGGCGCGCCTCAGGGGCAGATCCGGCAAAGGCGCTCGTACAGCGCGATAGCGTGATCCACGTAATAGGCGGTCTCCACGCCTTTGAAGGGGCCCAGTTTCACGGCCCCGGTTTCCATGATCGATTCGCTGGACATCAGCGGAAGCACCCGGTTCACGATGTTGTCCCAGTAGCCCGGGTCCACGTCCAGGTAGCGCGCGAGGTTGATGCAGTCGTCGATGCGCCCGATGCCTGCGTTGTAGGCGGCGAGGGCGTATTTGTAGCGCTCGGTCATGTTGTCCCCCACGTTGTAGTAGCGCTTGATGAGGGTGCCCAGGGACTGGGCGCCCGCGGCGATGTTCATTTCCGGATCCAGCGGATCCGTGACGCCGTAGCGTGCCGCGGTCTTGGGCATCATCTGCATGAGTCCGGTCGCGCCGCGTTTCGAACGCGCCTCGATGTGGAAGCGGGACTCCTGGTAGATCACGGCGGCGAGCAGGTGCCAGTCCCAGCCAAGCGAGTCGGCGTGGACCCGGATCAGGCTGTCGTACGGGCTGATCTGCGTGCGGGGGCCGCTCCGGAAGGCGTTGAAGCGGTTCAGGAAGATATCCCGCGTCGGAGCGTATTCATCGGACGCGTGCCAGGCGTCAATCCATTCATTCAGTTCCTGCATGCCGGCATGGTCGTCGTGGCGCATCAGCCAGACGCTCATGTTGTCCACCGGAACGGAAATCAGCACGCTGTCCACGGCCAGGCTGTCGCCCCAGGGCACGACCACGATGTCCACGGCGCCGCTGCGCAGTGAATCCAGGTAGGACCGGTTCCGCTCGGTGAGCCGGATGTCGATGGCCTGGCCGTTGTCGGCGGCGAAGCGCTTGAGCAGATGATAATGGTATCCGATGACCAGGGCCTTGGAGGTGTCGGCCAGCGGAGCGAGCTCCAGCACGCCCTGGATGTGGGGTGGCTTGACGCGTGCCTCCTGTACGGGCTTGAAGCGGGACGCGATGCCGACCGCGACGATCAGGACGGCGGCGAGAATCAGGCAGAGGCGTTCGGCGCGTTTCATCGGCGGGCGCTTGAACTGTTGCGGGAACCGGAGGAGGAGCTGGCGCTTCTGCGGCCGGGTTGGGTGTAGAACGGCCAGAAGATACCGAATTTCAGGCCGTCCATGCCGTTCTGCGTGATGATGTAGCGGTCGGCGCTGAAGTAGTCGGGATGCAGCAGCGGCCAACCCAAGCCGGCATTCTGGTATTTGATGAAGACGCAGGCGCGCTTCCACTGCACGTTGACGAAAATGTCGAACCAGGGGCCGTTGTTGTAGAGCCGGTCGGTCTGGTTGTGGAAGACGCCCAGGTTGGGATTCCACGCGGGGGAGTACCACGCCGTATTGAAATAGGCGTCCGCGCCGACCTGCATGGTCATGACGGTCTGGCGCTGCTCGTTGCGCTGCACGACGAACTCGAGGTAGTAACGGAAGTTCAGGGCGACGGCGGGCAGCGGGAGGATGTCCGGGTTGGAGGAAAGCTGGAAGAGGGCGCGGTGGTCGAGGTGCGCTGGGCCGATCTTGAATTCCTTGCGCAGCTGCGCGGACAGCACGCTCATGGCCGAGGTGTTCTGGCGGATGACGCCGTCTGTGCCGTAATACAGGTTGCCGGCCAGCAGGGCATAGCCCACGTCGGCGGAGAGCCGCCAGTACGGGATGTCGATGTGGCCCTCCAGCCGGGTCGTGGAAATCTTGCCGAATTCATTGTCCCAGCTGTAGTGATTGAGGTTGAGGTGCTGCTGGTAGAAGGTGGGGTTCTCGAGCGTGGACTCGAAGTGCGCCGTGACGGTGAGCGGACTCTTGCGCGCCCGGCGGAAGGGGAAGACGCTGAACCCGGCGTTGGCCTGCACGGCGAAATCGCCGGAATCCTGTCCGAGCAGCACGAAACGGGCTTTGGCGTC
This sequence comes from Bacteroidales bacterium, assembly GCA_017535125.1. The sequence continues at coordinate 7,613 of JAFXUS010000003.1, forward strand.
CCACCAGGCGGTCTTGAACAGTCGGCCCTCCGCGCCTGCGTATATATAGATTGAATTCTCCACGCGGTTCTTCGGGCGCACGGTGGTGCTGTCGAAATAGTGCTTGAGATAGTCGCCGGCGCCGACGTCCAGGCGCGAGACCGCGCCGTCGCTGGACCAGGGCTGCAGGCGCAGATAGACCTTGTTGTCCAGACGCGTCACGCGCATCGAATCGGCGCTGGAGGTGCCATAGCGGAAGACGTCGTTGTACAGGGCCGAGCCGTATTTGTCGCTGATGGCGTCGGTGTACGTGCGGGTATAGACGGACCACTCCGTGCTGTGGCCGACGAAGGCGGTCGTGATGTCGCGGTTGAGACCGTCGGCGTCATACTGGTAGGTGCTGTCGCGGCGGGCGCGCATCTTCTCGATGAAGGTGAACGGGATGCGCAGCTGCTGGTCGAGGAAGACGGTGTTCTTGGTGATCTTGGACTTGGCGTTCTGCAGGTTGATGCGGACGTCGCGCGAGTCCACGGTCGTGTCCCGGATCCAGCTGACGTCCGTCATACCGCCGTTTTCCTGCCGGTTGATCACGTTATGGATGAAACCGGCGTGCGCCGTGTAGCGCTTGCCGAGGTAGTTGGCCTGCACCACCGCGGTCTTGTTGGCCGTCTCTTCCCGGTCGAGGAAACCCTTGCCGCCGTAGCGGTCGTAGAGCAGGGAGAAGTTGAAGGCCGGGACGATGTTCTGGGTGGTGAAGAGGTGCAGGTTGTCCGAGATCTTGGCCTCCTTGGCGAAGAGGGTGCCGAAGTAGGCGAGCTCGGTGTACGGGACCTTCGTGTTGAAATGCGGCAGGGTGCGGTGCGAGTAGCTCCAGGACTCTTCCGCGTCATAGAACTCCACGCCCTCGTCGCTGCGCCGCAGGAACCAGTTGTAGTGCTGGACCGGCGAGCCGGCTACGCCCAGCCAGGTGGCGTTGACGTCCTTGCGCTGGAAGGGATAGTCGTGGAAATGGGCATTGTAGGAGGTATCCGGCACGAAGGCGTCGATTTTGCCGAAATCGGGATCGAGGGTCCAGGAGACAAGGCGCTTGTAGTAGAGCGAGTCAGGCAGGGCGTAGGTCTCCAGGATGCGCGGCGTCGTCTCCAGGATGCTGTCCCGGACGTTCTTCCTGGCTTCTTTGATCTTGTTCAGCGAGTCGGTCCGTGCCATCTTCAACTTGACCCGTTGCTCCATGTCGTAACGCTGGCGCTCCTGACGGGAGAGACCGGCGTACCAGGCCTCGAAGGCCGCCTTGGCGCGGGCGACGGAATCGGCGAGATAGATGGAATCCAGCTTGTCCCAGAGCGCGGTATCGAGCAGGGCCTTGAGCGAGTCGCGCGGACTCAGGCGCTTCACGGTATCGACGGCGGCGACGGCCACCGTGTCCAGCGGCTCGTCATCGGATGTCGTGTCGCGCACAATGATCTCCTCCAGCGACAGTGTCCGTCGCAGCTTGTACCCCGCTACGGGGTAGATCACCGTATCCCGTCCCGGCGATTCGGAAACGATGCTCCATGATGCGTCATTCGCCGGCACCGGCCGGCGAATCTCCTGTCCGATACCGAATATCCCGGTGGCGGCAAATGCCGTCACGGCGACAGGAAAGGCTATGCGCGCCAAAAAACTCACAACCTACAAAGATAGGGAAAAATCGCGACAGTGCTCCTCCGCCTCGGCGAGCTTCTCCGGGCTGCCGATGTCGATGAGGCGCAGCCCGGGCGCCACGACGCCGCGTATCGTGCCGGCGGCACATTCGCTCAGGTAGAAATCGATGATGGAGAATTTCTCCGGCCAGGAAGCCATCTTCGCGAAGATGGCCTCGGAGACGATGTGGATGCCGCAGAAGGAGTAGCGGTGGTAGTGTGCGGGATCGAAATCCGGCAGGTAGGGGCTCTTGACCTCGCCCGTGCGGACGTTGGTCCAGCCCGCGAGCCGCATCTCGTCGTCGAAGAGCAGGTAGCGGTCGGCGGGCGCGTCGATGAGCAGCAGGGTGGCGAGATTCTCCGGCGCGTCCTGCGCCAGCAGCCGGCGGACGTCCAGGTTGCTGAGGATATCGACGTTATGCACCAGGAAGCGCCCCTCCGGGGAAGCGAGCAGCGGTGCGGCGTGCTTGATGCCGCCGCCGGTCTCCAGCGGTTCGCCTTCCTCGCGCGAAATGGCCACGGGCACGCCGAAGTTCCCGTTTTCCGCCAGGAAATCTTCGATCTGCTCCGCGAAATGGTGGACGTTCACCACGAAGGAGTCGATGCCCGTGTCGCGCAGCTTGCACAGCACGCGCTGCAGCATCGGTACGCCCGCCACGGGGACAAGCGCCTTGGGCATCCTGTCCGTCAGCGGACGGAGCCGGGTCCCGAGCCCGGCGGCGAAGATCATGGCTTTCATAGGGCCACCTCCATGCCGGGCAGGATGGTTCGGCCGTCCCAGTCCGTCGCGAGCCGCTGCAGGACTTCTGTCAAATAGGGGTAGCGCGCGAACGGCTCGGCCGTCAGTTCGCGGAAGCAGCCGAGCACCGTCGGGATGCAGTCGATGAAGAGCTGCTTGCGCTCCACCAGGCCCCGGAAGCCGTAGGCCCCCGTTTCCTGCAGCAGGCGCACCAGCGTCAGCAGGCGATACTGCAAGTAGAATTCCTGCTCGTCCACCGGACGGAAAGCGCCCAGCGCGCGCAGATATACCCCCTCCAGCTCGCGCCGCATCGCGGCGGAGAAATGCGTTCCGGCGTTCCAGAGGAAGGATGCGAGGTCGTACTGCACCGGGCCGCGGCGGCCGCCCTGGAAATCGATGAAGCAGGGCTCGCCGTCCTTGATCATGACGTTGCGCGCCTGGAAGTCGCGGTACATGAAGGTGTCGCCTTCGAATTCCAATGCGTCCGCGCGCAGGCGGTCGAAATCGTCCTGCAGGCGGATCTCGTTGAACTCCAGGCCCGTGAGCTTGAGGAAGTCGTATTTGAAATAATACAGGTCGAAGTCCACCATCCGGGCGTTGAACTCCCGGTCGGGGAAGCAGACGCTCCAGTCGAAGCCCGCTCCGACCCGGAACTGCACTGCGGGGAGCAGCGCAATGGTGTCGCGCAGCCAGGCGTGCTGTTCCACCGTGAAGGAGCCGTCCGCGAGGGCGGGCTTGAGCAGTTCGAACAGCTGCCCGTCGCCCAGGTCCTCCTGGATGTAGGCGAGGCTGTCCGGCGACACGCCGTACACCTCCGGGGCGCGGAGCCCGCATGCGCGGAACTTGGCGGCGAGCGTGAGGAAGGCGCGGTTCTCGGCCGGATTGGTGCCGATGCAGCCGATGGCGGTGCCGCCTGCCCCGGTCATCCGGTAATACTTGCGGGCGCTGCCCGACAAGGGCAGGATTTCGCAGCGGTCCGGTTCCGAACCAAACCGGTCCCGGTAGAGTTGAAGGAGTCGTTGCATAGAATTCATTCCGGGCATCAAAGTAGTCATTCCGGGCTTGACCCGGAATCTCCGTTGTGGACGTGCACGTCCAGCTGCGGGAACGGGAAATTGATGCCCGCCTGCGGCAATTCGGTGTAGATGCGTTCGTTGAGGTCGAACTGGGCGGGCCAGTAGTCGCTGCCCTTCACCCAAGCGCGGATGATGAAGATGACGGAGCTCTCGGAGAGCCGCTGCACGGCCACGAAGGGGTCGGCTGCCCCGGGCGTCGTCGCATCCAGGATGCGCGCGTCCTCGCGGACGATGGCCATGAGTTTCTCTTTGCAGGCGGCGGCGTCCGTGCCGTATTCCACGCTCACGGGGAGGTCGATGCGGCGCAGCGGGAAGCTGCTGTAGTTGACGATGTTGCCGTTGGAGAGCGTACCGTTGGGCAGGACCACCCGGCGGTTGTCGATGGTGGTCAGGTGCGTGCCCACGATGTTGACTTCCGTCACCACGCCGGCATAGCCCTGGGCTTCGATGTAGTCGCCGGCCTTGAAAGGCTTGAAGATCATCAGCATCAGCCCGCCGGCGAAATTCTGCACCGTCCCGCTGAGCGCCATGCCGAGGGCCATGCCTCCCGCTGCCAGCAGGGCGGCGAGCGAAGTGGTGTTGACGCCGAGCGTGCCCACGAGGACGATGATCAGCAGGACCGTCAGGGCGATGGAGATGAAGCTGGAGATGAACGAGGCCATGGCGCGGTCGGTCTGCTTGCGCTTGAAATAGCGCTCCAGCGCATGCTTGATGCGCTTGATGACCCAGGCGCCGATGAAATAGAGGACCAGCGCCAGCAGTACCTTCAGGCCGAACTGCAGGACCTCGCGGCCGAGCTGCTGCAGGGCGGTGCCCGGATCGGCGGCCAGCATTTCCTTGAAGCGGCTCAGCGCCACCCGGGTGGAATCGGTTTGTAGGAGGACGGTTGGATTCATATTACAAAGATATAAAAAAACAGCAAAAGCGCCGGCCCTTGCTGGGTCGGCGCTTTTGTTTCTGAGAATCCGGATATTACCAGCGGTCCTCGGAAGAAACGGTGAGCTTCTTGCGGCCGTGGGCGCGGCGGGACGCGAGGACCCGGCGGCCGTTCGGCGTGCTCATACGCTCGCGGAAGCCGTGCTTGTTGACACGCTTGCGGTTGGAGGGTTGAAAAGTCCTTTTCATATCTTCTATTTTTTAGTTTTCAGATTTTGGGAGGGCAAAGGTAATCTTTTCCGATTTCAATTACAAATTTTTCTGCAAAATATTCATCTTTCAGCCATTCATCGACCCTCCAGGTCCGGATTTTTCCGGGCTCGACCCGGCATTTCCGGCTCAGTTCGGAGATCTCCGCATTCACGTCCCCGCCCTTGAGATAGAGGATGCTGCGGCGGAATTTTCCCTTCACCCAGGGGTAGAAATTGTCCAGCGAAGTGACGGCGCGCGACACCACCCAGTCGAAGGTCTCGCCCAGGCTCTCGGCGCGAGCGTTGACGCAACGCACGTTCTGCAGCCCGAGTCCGTCGGCGACGGCCTGCGCGACCTTGATCTTCTTGGCGATGGAGTCGCAGAGGGTGAACTGTGCGGCCGGGAATTCGACGGCCAGGGGAATGCCCGGGAAGCCCCCGCCCGTGCCCAGGTCCAGGATCTGGGCACCTGGGGCCTTCACCCCCTGCACCCCCTCAAGGGGGATGGCCGGATAATCGCTGTCGCGATCCGGCGCCCACGCACGATGGACGGAAGGATAGTACCGGCGCAAATATTCCGCGATAGCGAGCGAATGCAGGATATGGTGCTCGTAGAGCATGTCGATGTCCTTGCGGGACACGACGTTGATGCGCTCGTTCCATTCGCGGTAGAGCGCGATCATCTGCTCGTATTGCTGCGGGGCGGCCATTATTTCCTCAGGATGATGCGTTCGATGCGGCGCGGCACCGAGGTCAGGATCTCGTAGGGGATGGTGCCGAGGATGCCGGCCAGCTCTTCGACGGTCGGATCCTCGCCGAAGATGGTCACGGTGTCGCCCGGCTGCACGGGGATGCCCGTGACGTCGATCATGCACATGTCCATGCAGATGTTGCCGATGGTGGGCGCGCGGTGGCCGTTCACGCTGAACGTCACGGCGCCGCAGCCGAAGTGGCGGTCCATGCCGTCGGCGTAGCCCACCGGGATGGTGGCGATGACGGTGCCGGTCGGTGCCACGTGGCCGTGGCGGCCGTAGCCGATGGTGCCGTCTTCCGGGCCGAGGGTCTTGACCTGCAGGACCTTGACCTTCAGGGAAGCCACCGGCTGGAGATGCACGCCCGGCAAGGCGCTGATGCCGTAGATGCCGATACCCAGGCGCACCATATCGTGCTGGTATTGCGGGAAGCGCTCGATGCCCGCGGAGTTGAGGATGTGCCACATCGGCCTGTAGCCGAGGGCGTCCGTGATGGCCTTCGCATTCTGCTCGAACATCGCGATCTGCCCCAGCGTGAATGCATCCTCGGCCGGGTCTTCCGCGGCGGCGAGGTGCGAGTACACGGAGACCACGCGGACCTCGTCGTGCGTGCGCAGGAAATCCAGCAGCGCCGGCAGCTCGCCGGTCATGAAGCCGAGGCGGTGCATGCCCGTGTCCAGCTTGATGTGGATGGGGAAGCGTTTGATGCCGCGGGCGCGCAGTTCCGCGCAGAGGGCTTCGAGGGTATAGAGGTTGGGGATGCCCGGCTCCAGGCGGTTTTCGATGATTTCGGGGAAGAAGTCCGTGCCGGCCGTGAGGACGAGGATCGGCAGGGAGATACCGTTGCGGCGGAGCTCCATGCCCTCGACGGGCAGGGCCACCGCCAGGTAGTCGGCGCCCTCCTGCTGCATCATGGAGGCGAACTCCACCGCGCCGTGGCCGTAGGCGTTGGCCTTCACGAGCACCAGCAGCTTCGTGGTCGGCTTCAGCAGGCCGCGGAAATAGCGGTAGTTGCTCCTGCAGGCGGGCAGGCGCAGCTCCAGGCGTGAAAAATCGTTCTCGCGGGACATATCGTGCAAAGATAAATATTTTATCAGTATATTTGTATGTATGACCCCGTTTCTCGACCAGGTGGCCCGGCATTACGATGCCGCAGGAGGAGTTGAAGACCTGTGCTTCATCTTCCCGAACCGGCGTGCGGTGCTGTTCTTCCAGAAATACCTGGGAGCCTGCGCTGCCCGTGCCGGCCGGCCCCTGTGCGCCCCCGCGGTCTTCACGATGGACGACTTCTTCTACACCCTCGCCGGGGCGCATAAGACCGACCAGGTCCATCTCCTGCTGGAACTGTATGCCTGCTACAAGCCGCTGTACGAGGCGCAGGGCGCCAAGGCCGAGGAGTTGGACGATTTCATTTTTTGGGGCGGGGTGCTGTTGTCGGACTTCGGCGACGTGGACAAATACCTCGTCGATCCGCAGCGCCTCTTCCACAACATCGCGGATTTCCGTGCGCTCCAGGACGATTTCAACTATCTCGAGGAAGGGCAGGTGGAGGCCATCCGGCATTTCCTTTCCCACTTCAAGACCGGCGGCAAATACAAAGAAGCGTTCCGGCGTATCTGGGACATTCTCCTGCCGCTCTACGAATCTTTCAACGAACGCCTGCGCAGCCTGGGCATGTCGTGTCCCGGGCAGGTGTACCGTACGCTGGCCGAGCGCCTGGCGGATACGCCTGCGGCCGACCTGATGGCGGAACGTTTCCCGGGTGTCCGGAAATTCGTCTTCGTCGGGCAGAACGCCCTTAACGAATGCGAGAAGCGCCTGATGCGGCGCTTGCGCGACGCCCGCCTGGCGGAATTCTGCTGGGACTACGGCAAGGGCTGGATCAGCGATCCGCACAACAAGTCTTCCTTCTTCCTGCGCGACAACGTCCTCGAGTTCCCGCAGGCCTTCGAGCCCGACCCGGAGCCGCTTCCGGAGCCGCAGATCCACGTGCTGAGCATTCCTTCCGCCGTGGGCCAGGCCAAGCAGATTCCGGCCATTCTGGACCGGCTCGGCGCCGGCGGCATCGAGACGGCGGTCGTCCTGCCTGACGAAAGCCTGCTGATGAGTGTGCTGAATTCCGTTCCGGCTCGCATCCGGGACATCAACGTGACGATGGGCTACCCGATGTCGGGCAGCGCCCTGAGCGCCCTGATGGACGATGTGGCCGCGCTCCAGATGCACCTGCGTGAAAAGGACGGACAGTGGTATTTCTATCACAAACAGGTCTGGTCCATCTTCTCCAACAGCATTTTCAAGACCCTGGCGGGCGAGGAGGGCAAGGAGCGGATGGCCGCGGTGCGCAGCCGGGCACGCTATTACGTTTCCCGGGCCGAACTGGCCGGGCTGCCGCTTTTCGACCGCGTTTTCCAGCCGGTGGCGAAGGCCCCCGGCGAACGCTCCGCCGGGCAGGTCCGCGCCCTGGAGGAATACCAGCTCGAGCTGCTCGCATTCTTCGGTACCGCTTTGCGCGAGGTGCCGGGCATGGCGCTGGAGCTGGACTTCGTCCGCGAATATTATCTCGCCGTCGGCCGGCTTCGCGACCACGAGCTGCCGGTCCTGCCGGCCACCTATTTCCGCCTGCTGGCGAAACTGCTGGGCGGCGTGACGGACCCGTTCCACGGCGAGCCGCTCAAGGGACTGCAGATCATGGGGCCGCTGGAGACGCGCGCCCTGGACTTCGACAACCTCATCCTGCTGAGCTGCAACGAGGGCATCTTCCCGCGGCGCAGCGTAGCGTCATCTTTTGTGCCGGCGGAGCTGCGGCGCGGTTTCGGGCTGCCGACCTACGAATACCAGGACGCCGTGTGGGCGTATTATTTCTACCGGATGATCCGCCGTGCGCGGCAGGTCTGGTTGCTTTTCGACTCCCGCACGGAGGGCGTGAAAGGCGGCGAGGAAAGCCGCTACATCAAGCAGCTGGAGCTGCATTTCCACGCGCCGCTCACCCGGCACGTGATGCAGGCGGAGATCCGTACGCCGGATGACGAGGGCCAGATTCCCAAGACGGAGGAGCATCTCCGCATCCTGCGGGAAAAGTCCCTGTCGGCCTCGGCCCTGCAGAAGTACCTGGACTGTCCAGCTCGATTCTATTACCATAGTGTATGCGGGCTTAAAGAGCAGGAGGAAGTGACGGAGGCGCTGGAAGCCAACGATATCGGCAATGTCTTTCACAAGACCATGCAGGTGCTGTACAAGACGCCCGACGGGCAAGTCGGTCGCGCGTATCTGGAGTCCCTGCTGAAAAGCGGACGCGTCCGCGAGACGGTGCGGCAATTCATGCTGGAAGCCCTGCATTCCTTCGAGCTGAGCGGACGCAACATACTCTTCGAAGACCTTGTCTGCAGCTATGTCCGCAAGACGGTCGAGCGCGACCTGGAGCAGCTGGCGGCTGCCGGACGGGACAGCATCACCATTCTCGGTCTCGAACTGGACCGCCATCTGGAGATCGGCGGATTCCGCTTCGTCGGATTCATCGACCGCCTGGACAGCATCGTTCCCGGCGAGGTCCGCGTGGTGGACTACAAGACCGGCAAGGTAACGGACAATGATTTCCTGATCACGGAGGACAATGCCGACGCCGTCGTGGACAAGCTTTTCGGCCCGGACAACGGCAGGCGGCCCAAGATTGCCCTGCAACTCTATCTATACGACCGCTTCGTCGCGAAAGATCCGAAGGTGAAGGGCTGTCGCATCGTCAACTCCATTTATCAGACTTCCCGGCTCTTCGTCCGGGAAATCGAAAACGTGGCGCTCAACGAACGCTTCCTTTCCTTGATGGCGGAGCGGCTGGACGGCCTGCTCGCAGAAATCGCCGATCCGTCCGTGCCCTTCCGCCGCACGGACGATGCGAAGACCTGCCAGTGGTGTGACTTTAAAAATATCTGCGGACGATGAAGATCTTGAAAGCCAGCGCCGGTTCGGGCAAGACCTTCCGATTGTCCAAGACCTACATCGACCTGCTGCTCGCAAGCCGCGAACCGCAGCCGTACCGGCATATCCTGGCGGTGACCTTCACCAACAAGGCTACCGCCGAGATGAAGGCGCGCATCCTGCGCGACCTCGCCCGGCTGGCCGAAACCGATCCCCGGGCGCAGGTCCTGCTGACCGAGATGCTCCACGACTACGGCGCCTTCTCCATCAGCACCATCGACCGTTTTTTCCAGCAGACGCTCAAGGCCTTCTCCCGCGAGATCGGCCAGTTTGCCGATTATCAGGTCGAGCTGGACAAGGACTCGCTGATTGCCGAGACGATGGACCGCATCCTCGATTCCCTGACCGAAGAAGACAAGGAACTTCTCGCATGGCTGAGGGACCGGCTGGCGGACACGCTGGAACAGGGGCGCCGTTTCCAGGTGGACGAAGGGCTGCAGGAAATCGGCAAACTGCTCAAGAACGACGAGTTCCGTGAACTCGCGGAGGAGCTGGGCATCGACGGGCGTGAAGCTTTCGGCAAAGAGCGGCTGAAGCGGATCCGGGAGGAGTGCCGCGAGGTCATCAAGGGCTTTACCGACAAGGCGAAGGAACTGGGATATCCCGTGGAGCCGGGCAAGGCGCTCAGCCCCGAGAACAAGAAGACGCTTTTCAAGAAAGTGCCCGAGCTGGCGGCGCTATTCGAGGAATCATACAGCCATTACAGCACGGCCTGGATCCTGGACGGGCTGCTCTCCAAACTGGGTCTGGCCGGCGAATTCTATCGCGAATTCGATGCGCTGATGACCGAGAAGAACGTGATGTGCCTGGACGAATCCAATACGCTGCTGCGCGACATCATCGGCGGTTCGGACACGCCTTTCGTATATGAAAAACTGGGCGTCCGCTACGAGCATTTCCTGCTGGACGAGTTCCAGGACACATCCCACATCCAGTGGGACAATTTCCTGCCGCTGCTCAAGGAAAGCGAGGCGGGGAAGGGGGGCAACCTCATCGTAGGCGACGTCAAGCAGAGCATCTACCGGTTCCGGGATTCCGACTGGAAACTCCTGGGCGGCGAAGTGCAGCGGGCCTTCCCGGATGCGGAGGTCGAGACCTTGAGGGGCAACTGGCGCAGCACGCGGGCCGTAGTGGGCTTCAACAACGGCTTTTTCCCGTTTGCCGCAGGTCTGCTGGGCTTGCAGGACATCTATGCCGACGTGGAGCAGAACGTCATGAAGCAGGATCCTCAGGAGGGCTGCGTGCGGGTGAGTTTCTGCGAGGACCAGCTGGCTGAGGTCGTTTCCTCCATCCGGCAGGCGCGCGGGCAGCACGCCGAATGGAGCGATATCGCCGTGCTGGTGCGCGGCAAAAAGGAAGGCTCCGCCGTCGCGGCGCAGCTCGTGGCCAACGGGATTCCCGTCATTTCCGACGATTCGCTCCTGCTCAAGAGCTCCCCGGTGGTCCGCCGTCTGGTGTCGCTGCTGAGCTGCTATGAGAATCCGGACGACGGCATCGGCCGCTTCCTGGCGGACTCGATGGACCTGACGTTCCCGGACGAATACCATTCGCTGGTGGACTTCTGCGAAGAACTGCTGCGCGCGATGCGTGCCTGGGATCCGGCCTCGTTCGAAGGGCAGACGCTCTTCATCCAGGCTTTCATGGACGACTTGCAGAGCTGGGTGCAGGTCAACGGAAACAATCTCCGCTATTACCTCAAGCATTGGGAGGAGAAAGATCTGTGTATCGGCTCTCCCGAGAATGCGTCGTCCGTCCGGGTGCTGACCATCCACAAAGCCAAGGGCCTGGAGTTCCCGCATGTCATTTTCCCCTTCGCCGAGAAGGTCAGGCTCTATAAATCCGATGTCCATTGGAGCCGGCTGGACACGTCCCGGACACCGTTCAGCCGGGAGGCGGCCGGCATTTATCCGGTCGAACTGGGCAGCCTGGCGGGCGCCAGCCTTTTCGCTCCGGCCGTGGAGCGCGAGGAGTACCTGCAGCGGGTGGACAACCTCAATATTTTCTATGTCGCGCTGACGCGGGCGGGCAAAAGCCTGCATGTCATTGCAGACGTCCCCTCCAAAGGCTGTCGCGAGTCGCTGGGGAAGGGGCCGCTGAAGTACGGCAATTTCTCGGAGATTCTCTACCACTTCCTGCACGGCGAGGAGGCATTCCTTGCCGGGAAACCGTATGATTTCTCGCGACGCGAGGGAGAAGCGCGCGTCGTGCCGATGCCGTTCGCGGGGCAGTATCCTTCCATCCCGCTGGACGGCCGGCTGACCCCTTCGCTGGAGGCGAGCGACTTCTTCGGCGAAGATGGCAGCGTCGGGACGGAGGCCTCGCCGCGCCTGCGCGGTATCGTCCTGCACGACATTCTTTCGGCGGTCGTCCGCCCCTCCGATCTGGATCGGTCCGTGCGGGATGCCGTCCGCGACGGAAAATTGGACAGCGCAGGCGGTGAGGCGGCCCGGCGGCTGCTGGGTGCCGGTATCGCGGCGCATCCGGAATGGTTCCCGGAGGCCTCGGAGAAGGATGTCCGGGTGCTCAACGAGCGGACGCTCTTCGACAGGAACGGCCGTGAGTTCCGTCCGGACCGCGTGGTGCTGCGCGGCCGCGAGGTCACGGTCGTGGATTTCAAGTTCGGCGGAGAACACGCTTCCTACCGCGAACAGGTGGCAGGCTACGCCCGGCTCTGGCACGAACTTGGCTATACGGTCAAGGGAGCATACCTCTGGTATGTGATGGAAGATAAAACAGTTGAAGTACGATGAAGAAATGGATCCTACCCCTGCTGGCCCTGCTGCTGCCTCTCGCCGCGGCGGCCCAGCCGCAGCTGGCCGAAATCGCGGCGCACCTGCAGAGCGAGCGCGTGTCCCTGCACTACGACTGCACCTACACCGAGGATACGCCCGTTAAACTTTCGGGCGACCTGGTCATCCAGGGCGACTGCTATCTGGCGAAGGGGAACGGGGTGGAGATCTACTCCGACGGCGCGACGCGCTGGACGGTGGATCCCGCGTCGAAAGAAGTCTATATCGAACCGGCGGACGGCCTGGCTGAGCTGGTCGCCTACCGCGATTCCCTCGCGGAACTGAAGATCACCGGGCTCAAATACCTGCCGCTGCTGGACGACCTGTCGGCCTTCCGCTTCGACACCGCCACCCTGGACGCCTCCTGGGTCGTCACGGACCTCCGCTAGTGCGTCATTCCGGGCTGTTTTGTAGTCATTCCGGGCTTGACCCGGAATCTATATTTGCGTCGAATAAAAAGAATTGTGATATTTGTGCTATGAATATCGCCTTGAAATTCCTTATACCGGCCGTTCTTCTTGCGGCCCCTATTTCCGCCTGCGCGCAGGTCGTTTATGTTCCCCAGGACGTCCAGTTTCAGGCCCCCCGCGTGCCTGATTTCGTCGAATACGCCGGTCAGACCTATCGCTTCGACCGTCCGGACCTCTACGAGCGCATGGACCGCGAGCTGATCGCCTTCACCTACGGCCACACCAACTCCGTGCTGATGCTCAAGCGGGCGGAGCGCCTGTTCTCGCAGGTCGTTCCGATTCTGAAGAAAAACGGCGTCCCCGAGGACCTGAAATACCTCATGGCCATCGAGTGCAACCTGGATCCCAAGTCCGTCTCCACGGCGGGCGCGGCGGGCCCGTGGCAGTTCCTGAAGGCCACCGGCCGCTCCTATGGCCTGGAGGTCACCGACGAGGTGGACGAGCGCTACCATATCGAGAAAGCCACCGAGGCCGCCTGCAAGTATCTCAAGGAAGCCTATGCCAAATACGGTGACTGGATGACGGTCGCGGCCAGCTACAACGCCGGTCAGGGCGGCATCTCCCAGCGCATCAGCACCCAGCGGAAGAAGAAGGCCATGGACCTGTTCCTGCCCACGGAGACTTCCCGCTACATGTTCCGCATCCTGACGGCCAAATACTTCTTCGAGAACCCGGAGGAGTTCGGCTTCCACGTCGAGCCGGAGGACTGCTACCCGTACATCCCGCCGCGGGAGACCGTCACCGTAAGCGAAGCGATCCCGGACCTCACGGACTTCGCCGAGGAGCACGGGACCACCTATTTCTTCCTGAAAGAAGCCAACCTCTGGCTCCGCAGCGACAAACTCACCAACAAAGCCGCGAAGACCTATAAGATCTTGATCCCGTAGACG
>JAFXUS010000068.1 GCA_017535125.1 Bacteroidales bacterium
CGCCCGCCGGCATCCGGCGGCCCAGGAACAGATGGCCGCCTCGCTGACCTGGCTGCTGATCGCCTTCGTGCTCATCCTCGTCACGCGCCTGGCCATCCTGCTGCTCTTCTCCGAGCGCTGGGAGGGGCGCAACACGGCGGTGACGCTGCTGCTCGACTATTCCCTGACCCTGACGGTCGTGGTGGTGCTTGCCGAGTATGCCCTGCGCCTGCAGCGGCGCGCGCTGGCGGCTTCCGAGAAGGCCCACCAGGCGCAGTTCCGTTACCATCGCCTCAAGCAGCAGGTCAACCCGCACTTCCTGTTCAACTCGCTCAACGTGCTGGATTACCTCATCCAGGAGCAGCCGCGCGAAGACGCCAGCCGCTACACCCACAAACTCGCGGAGGTGTACCGCTATATGATCAAGAGCGAGGACGAGTCCACCGTCCGCCTGCGCGACGAGATGGACTTCGTGGCGCAGTACGTAGACCTGCTGAAGGTCCGCTTTCCGGAGGGCCTGGAGATCGGGGTGGACATCCCCGAAGAGGCGCTGTCGCGCTCGGTCGTGCCCTGCGCCGTGCAGCTGCTCATCGAGAATGCCACCAAGCACAACGCCGTCCAGCCCGCCAACCCGCTCCGCGTGGGGGTGCGGGTGGAGGACGACCGCCTGGTCGTGACCAACAACCGCATCCCCAAGATCACCCACCGTCCGGCATCCACCGGACTGGGGCTCCAATACATCCGGCAGCAGTACCAGGATCTCTCCGGACAAGCCATTTCCATCCTGGAGGACGAACACCGCTACACCGTCACCCTTCCGCTCCTATGATGAAAGCCCTGATTGTTGAAGACGAAAGAATGGCGCAGGCCCAGCTCGCCCGCCTGCTGAAGACGCACTTCCCCGACATCGAGGTAGTGCAGTGCACCGCCTCCGTGGCGGAAACCGTCGCCTACCTGGCAGCCGACCCCCCCTTAGATGTCGTCTTTATGGACGTGGAACTCGCTGATGGCGAGTGCTTTGAGATATTCCGCAAGGTCCCGGTCAAGGCGCGGGTGATCATGACCACCGCCTACGACTCTTACGCTCTCAAGGCCTTCGAGGCCGGGAGCGTGGACTATCTGCTGAAACCCATCGGCGAGGAGGAATTGAAGCGCGCGGTGGACCGCTGCCGCGAGCGGATGGGAAGCAGCATCGACGTGGAGAAGCTGCTGGCTGCGGTCACTGCACCGCAGAAGCAGTACAAGGAGCGATTCCTCGTCTATGTCGGGGAGCAGATCATTCCCGTCCGCACGGACGAAATCGCGAGTTTCTTTTCGGAGGAGAAGTCCAATTATCTGTTGACGGACGACGGGAAGCGCTACCTGATCGACAGCACGCTGGACGCCCTGGAAGGAGAGCTGGACCCGGCGGAATTCTTCCGCATCTCGCGGGGCGCCATCGTCTCCCGGCGGACGGTACGGAGCGTGAGCCGCCACTTCAGCGGCCGCCTGCGGGTGGACCTGAAGCCCGTGCCTCCCTTCGAGCCGACGGTTTCCCGCGCCCGTGTGGAGGATTTTCTGCGTTGGTTGGAATAGATGCCCGATCAAGTCGGGCATGACGGACCGTCATTCCGGGCTTGACCCGGAATCTCCTAAAGTTTGTAGTAACTTCCCAAGATCGCCGCGAACCAGCTCGGCGGCAGGAGCTTTTTGAGCGTCACGGAGAGGCGCTGCTCCAGCGTCGAGATGATATAATGGTAGCGCGGATGCTTCTTCGTGACGATCTTCGCGATCTTGCCGGCCAGGTACTCCGGCTTCAGGCCGGTCGTCTCATCCTTTTCGATGCTCGCCAGCGATTTCGCGTAGGTCTTGTACACCTCGTACGCCTCGGGATTGGCGACGCTCTTGCGCTGCGCCGTGAAGGAGGTGGCGAAGTCGCCCGGCTCGATCACGACGACCTGGATGCCGAAGGCCTTCGTCTCCAGGCGCAGGGCCTCGCAGTAGCCCTCGATGGCAAATTTCGACGCGGAGTAGAGCCCCTGGAACGGGAGGCCCATCAGGCCGCCGATCGAGCTGAAGCAGAGGATCTTGCCGCCGCCCTGTTTGCGCATGACGGGCAGCACGTAGTGCAGGAAACGCACCATCCCCATCCAGTTCACGTCCATCTGGCGCTCCGCGTCCTCCAGCGAGGAGAACTCGAGCGGACCGCCGATGCCCATGCCGGCGTTGTTGATGAACACGTCGATGCGGCCTTCCGCGTCGACCACCTGCTTCACCGCCGCCTCGCACTCTTCGGGATGCTGGGCGTCGGCTTTGATGTAGGTGACGCCGGGCAGGAATTCCGTCGCTTTGCGATGGGTGCCGTAGACCTTGTGGCCGTCGGCGCTGAGCCGCGCGGCCATCGCCTTGCCGAAACCGGAGGTGATGCCGGTGATCAGGATGACCATATTACTTGATGATGTCGAGTTCGCGGAAGATCTTGGACAGCTTCTCCACGGCCTCGTCCACCTGCTCGGTGGTGTGGGTGGCCATGAGGGCGAAGCGGATGAGCACGTCGTTCTCCGGTACGGCCGGGGCGATGACCGGGGTGATGAACACGCCGGCCTGATATGCCTTCGGAACGATGGCCATGGCCTTCATGGTATTGCGCACGAAGAGCGGGATGATCGGGCTCTGGGTGTGGCCCGTGTCGAAACCGGCCTTCTTGAAAGCTTCCTGCGCGTGGCGGGTGACCTTCCAGAGGTTCTCGCGGCGCTCGGGCTCTTCGATCATGATGTCCAGGGCCCTGCTGGCGGCGGCCACGGCGGCCGGCGTCATGGAGGCGCTGAAGATCAGCGAACGGGCATTGTGCTTCAGATAATCGATGACCACGTCGTCGCCGGCGATGAAGCCGCCCAGCGAGCCGAAGCTCTTGGAGAAGGTGCCCATGATAAGGTCGGTCTCCTTGGTCAGGCCGAAGTGGCTGGCGGTGCCGGAGCCGTTCTCGCCGATCACGCCGAGACCGTGGGCGTCGTCCACCATGACGGAGGCATTGTATTTCTTGGCAAGGCGCACGATGTCGGGCAGCGGGGCGATGTCGCCTTCCATCGAGTACACGCCGTCCACCACGATGAGTTTCGGGGCGTTCTTCGGCGTCAGGAAGAGCTTGCGCTCCAGGGCGCCCATGTCGTTGTGGGCGAACTTGCGCACCTCGCTGAAGCTCAGGCGGCTGCCGTCGATGATGCAGGCGTGGTCCAGGGAGTCCAGGAAGATGTAGCCGCCGCGGAAACCGAGACCGCCCACGACGCCCAGGTTCACCTGGAAACCGGTGCTGAAGGTCACGGCTTTCTCCTTGCCCACGAACTTCGCGAGCTTCTCTTCCAGCTCCTCGTGGATGTCGAGGGTGCCGTTGAGGAAGCGGCTGCCGGAGCAGCTGGTGCCATATTTCTCTATTGCTTTGATTGCGGCCTCCTTGAGGCGGGGGTCGTCGGAAAGTCCGAGATAGGAATTGGAGCCGAACATCAGGACCTTGCTGCCGTCAGCCATGGTGACGACGGGATCCTGACCGGAGGAAATGGGGCGATAATAGGGATAGATTCCCGCGGCCCTAGCCTCTACTGCGCGCGTGTCTTTGGCGCAGAGCTCGTTCAAAATCTTTTTCATTCGGTACGGTTTAATATTTAGTACAACATGCAAAGATACACAATTATTCGAAATCTCCCAGCGCCTGCACTACCGTTGCCGCCGTGCTCCACGCCGCCTGCAGGTTGAATCCGCCCGTCACGGCGTCCACGTCGAGCGCCTCGCCGGCGAAATACAGCCCCGGGCGGACTTTCGATTCGAGGGTGTTGATGTTGATGCCGGAAAGCGCCACGCCGCCGCAGGTCACGAATTCCTCCTTGAAACGGGCGCGGCCGGCGACGGGATAGGCGTCGGCGGTCAGCGTTGCCGCGAGCCGCGCCGCACCCTTGCCGCCGAGTTCCGCCCAGCGCAGGTCTTCGCGCAGCCCGGCGCGTCCCAGCAGGTGGCGCCAGAGCCGGGCGGTAATTCCGTCCGGAGGCGTGCTGGCGGCTTGTTTTTTCGCATTCGCGGAAGCGGTGGCGGCGATCCATTCCCGGGCGTCCGCCTCGGCGGCGTCCAACCAATTGATCAGCAGCGTGCCGGCGTAACCGTTCTCCGCCAGGTGGCGGGCGGCGTAGGAAGACAGGCGCAGCGTCGCGGGGCCGCTCACGCCCCAGTCGGTCAGCAGGAGGGTTCCCGCTGCGCGGAATCTGGTCCCGGCGAGGCTCAGCGCAGCCTGCTCCACCACCGTTCCCATCAGGGCGCGCAGTCCCGCGTCCGGGATCTTCAGGGTGAAGAGCGACGGCACGGTGTCGGTGAGCTCGATGCCTTCCGGCAGCAGTTGCGCGAGCTTTTCGCGGGAGCAGCCGCCCACCGTGATAACGACTTTTTCATAGCCATTCCGGTCCCCTTCATAGTCATTCCGGGCTTGACCCGGAATCTCCAAGCAGAACGTACCCTCCGCCGTCGCCCCAATCGCTTCCACCCGAGCATTGAGCCGGACCCGCACCCCGACCTCCCGCAGGCACCGCTCCAGCGTCCGCACGATCTGCATCGCGTCCTGACTGGCCGGGAAGACACACTGGTCTTCCTGCACCACCAGCCGCACGCCCTCCGCCTCGAACCAGCGAATCGTGTCCTCGTGGCTGAACACCCGCAGGGCGCGGCGCATCAGCTGCTCCCCGCGCGGATACACCTCGCCGAGGCGCTCCACGCCGCGGAAGGAATTGGTGAGATTGCAGCGGCCTCCGCCCGTCACGGCCACCTTGGCCAGGAGCTTCGGGCCGGCTTCATAGATCGTTACGTCAGCATCGGGCAGGCGGCGCTTGAGGCCGATGGCGCAGAAGCACCCGGCCGCCCCGCCGCCGATGACGGCGATTTTCATTTTTCGAAAGAGGCTTCGTTGCCCGGGCACTCCTCCACTTCCACCTTGTAACACTGCGGGATCTGCTCGCAGATCCAGCGGGCGAGGTTCTCGGTGGTGGGGTTGCAGGGCAGGATTTCGTTGAGATCGGCGTGGTCGAGGGCGCCGCAGATGCGCTGCTCGATGTCGCAGAAGTCCACCACCATGCCGTCGGCGTCCAGCGTCTCGGACGCGCAGTACACGGTGATCTTCCAGTTGTGCCCGTGGTCGGGCTCCGTCTGCGTGCCGCCGGCGAAGGAGATGTGGTGGCTGGCGGAGACGGTCATCGTTTTCTTGACCTTATACATTGCCGCTCTTGTCGATGTAGCTCAGGAACTCGTTGCGCGTCTGCGCGTTGGTCCGGAAGGAGCCGGTGAGGTAGGTCGAGGTCATCACGCCGCTCTTGCGGACGCCGCGGCTCTCCTTGCACATGTGGCGGCCGCGCATCATCAGTGCCATGCCGCGCGGCGGGTTCTCGGTGCCGAGCGCTTCGGTCAGCATCTCCACTACGTCGTGCACCAGGCGCTCCTGCACCTGCAGCCGTGCGGCGCAGTAGTCCACCACGCGCCCGATCTTGCTCAGGCCGAGGATACGGCCCTTGGGGTTGGGCAGGTAGGCGAACCAGTAGTCGCCGAAAAATGTGCGGCAGTGGTGCTCGCAGACGGAGTAGAAGGGGCCGCAGTCCACGACCATGTCGTCGTAGACGATGCCGTCCTGCCCGTTGGGGAAGGTGGTCACGACCGGCGCTTGCGCCGGGTCGTAGCCGCGGAACATCTCGCCGAACATCCGGACCATGCGGTCGGGCGTCTCCAGGAGGCCCGTGCGGTTCGGATCTTCGCCGATGAATTCGAGCAGTTCGCGAATGTGCTGTTTGGCTTGTTCTTCCGTAATCATAGTTCAAAAGTAGCCGTGTTGTCTTCCGTTTCCTTGACCGTGACCTTGTAGCAGTCCGGGATCTGTTCGCAGATCCAGCGGGCGAGGTTCTCCGCGGTGGGGTTGCAGGGCAGGACTTCGTTGAGGTTGCGGTGGTCCAGCCGGTCCACCACCCGTTCCTTGATCAGTTTGAAGTCCACCACCATCCCGTTCGCGTCGAGGTCCGGAGCCTTGCAGAAGACCTCGATCTCGTAGTTGTGTCCGTGCGGGTGGGCGCATTTGGTGGGGTAATCCACCTCCAGATGGTGGCTCGCCGCGATGCGTATCTTTTTGGAAACAAAGAACATAGCGTCAACTAATCTTCATATCGGAAGCTGTTAACCCGCCGCCATATGACTTCTCCGTTCTGGATAAATGTGTCAGACGTGACCACGACATTTCGGTTGGGATAATCGCCGAGGTATAAAGTGTTTCCATCCAGTCGATACGTATAATCTTTAAGAAGCCTCCAGGAAATATTCTTAGGCACATACAGAATCCCGTTTTCAAAGCGGAGAAAGTCTTTCGATTCCGCTTTATACATATTCATCGTGCCATCGGATAAAAATTCATAATACTCGATAACTACCGTATTATTCAAAGCCCAACAGCCAAGGAGGGGATTGGAACTCCCGCCGGGGATGTCGTCTTTTCTCCCGCAGGAACAAATGAAGCTCAAACAAAGCAGGAGCAAGGCGGCTCTCAAGACCTTTTTCATATTCGCCGGATTATCTGATTGTTGATGTAAACGGATACAAATATAAGAAGATTTGACAAACTGCTATCTCCGTACTCCGCGGACGGCTTCCGCTTCGAGGGGGTTGTCGGGCCAGGCGTGCTTGGGGTAGCGCCGGCGCAGCTCCTTGCGCACTTCGAAATAGGTGTTCGTCCAGAAACTCCGCAGGTCGGAGGTCAGCTGGACGGGCTTGTAGCCCGGCGAGAGCAGTTCCATCAGCACGGGCCGCCTGCCGCCGTCCACGCGCGGCGTGTCCGTGAGCCCGAAGCATTCCTGCAGCCGCACACGCAGCACGGGGGCCTCGGCGCCCTGGCGGTATTCGACGCGGATGCGGCTGCCGGTCGGCACCTCGATGTGCGACGGGGCCAGGCGCTCCACGGCCTGCTGCTGCGCGTAGTCCAGCAAGGTCCAGAGGGCCGCTGCCAGGTCGATCTTCTTCAATTCGGCAACGGTGGTGGCGCGGCCCACGAAGGGGGACAGCCACGCAGGGGCGCTTTTCAGGACAGCGTCCGTGGACAGGTCCGGCAGCTCCAGTTCCGGGTGCCAGGCGGCCACGGCGGCCACGCGTCGCTGCAGGTTTCCGACCTCGTCCGAGAAATCGAGCATGGCCGTTCCTTCTTTCTGCGCGGCCTCGCAGATGGCCTGCGTCAGCAGCTCCCGAACACCTTCGGAAAGGGGTTTGGCGTCCACCAGCAGGCCGCCGATGCGACGCTCGCGCTGGGCCACGGCGGCGCCGGTCTTGCTGTCCCAGGCCACGCGGTCGCGGCTCCGGATCAGTTCCGGCAGGTCGTTCGGATCGACCGGCGCCGCCAGGAAAATGCGCCCTTCCCGGCCGGGCCGGACGCTTACGGACGCCACCGCCAGCCACTCGCAGGCGGACAGGGCGTCTTCCGGCGGGACGGCCGCCAGCTCGCCGCTCGCGAGCTGGAAATGGCCCCGGCCCTCCGGCCGCGCCTTCGCCACCCGCTCCGGGTACGCCTGCGCCAGCAGCGCCCCGACGGCATAAGGATCCCGGGAGCGTTGGGGGGCGTTTCCGCTCCCTCCCACGTCATTCGCCGACTTGATCGGCGAATCTCCTTCCCCGTGGCCCCGATTTCGGCCCAAATCGAGTCCACCCCCGGCATTTTTACTGGGGGTTGCCTCGAAAACGGCCTTTTTCGAGACCATCATCCTATACTGTTCTGCAATCTGCGAGATGCGTCCCCAGCGGCCGCTGCGGCCGGCCCGATGCAGGGCGTCCAGGCGCGTGGTCAGCGACGCGTCGTTTTCCGCGGTCGCCAGCGGGTCTTTTTCTTCCAGCAGCGCCGCGATCTCCGCCGCCAGAGCCACGGTCGACGGTCCTGTTCCGTCATTCGCCGGTCCCTTCCCGTCATTCGCCGGCTTGACCGGCGAATCTCCTGCCCGCAACAACATTTTTCCGATGCGCGGATGGCAGGGCAGCGCGGAAAGCGCGCGCCCGTGCGGGGTGATGCGCCCCGTCTCGTCAATGGCTCCCAGCAGCGTCAGCAGCTGCGTTGCCTGAGCTACATGCGCGGCGGGCGGCGGGGTCAGCCAGGCGAGGTGCTCCAGCTGGCTTTCTCCCCATGCGGCGGCATCCAGGACGGTATTGGCCAGGTCGGCTTCCAGGATTTCCGGGGTGCGCGTGGCGGCCATCCGGGCTTCCGTGGCCGGGCTCCAGAGGCGGTAGCAGACGCCCGGTGCCACCCGGCCCGCGCGGCCGCTGCGCTGGTCCGCCATGTCGCGGCTGACGCGCACCGTCTCCAGGCGGCTGAGCGCGTTCTGCGGATCGAAGACCAAGCGCCGGCAGAAACCGCCGTCCACCACGACCCGCACGCCTTCGATGGTGAGCGAGGTCTCGGCGATGGGCGTCGCCAGCACAATTTTGCGGCTCCCGGCCGGGCTCGGCGCGATGGCCGCCCGCTGCTGTTCCGGCGGGAGGAGGCCGTAGAGGGGGTAGATGTTTGCCCCTTCCACCCCGGAGAGCAGTTCCGCGCAGCAGCGGATCTCCCCTTCGCCGGGCAGGAAAGCCAGGATGTCGCCCTCGTGCTCGCGCAGCACCACCCGGACCCAGTGCGCCACGCGCTCCGCCACGTCCTCGGCCGTCGCCTCTTCGGGCGTATGCCGGACCTCTACCGGGAACATCCGCCCGGCGCTCTCGAGGAGCGGGGCATCCAGGGCTGCGCAGAGGGCATCCGTTTCGATGGTCGCGGACATCAGCAGGATGCGCAGGTCGGGCCGCAGGAGTTGCTGCGCTTCGCGGGTCAGGGCCAGCGCCACGTCGCTCTGCAGGCTTCGCTCGTGAAATTCGTCAAAGATTACGACGCCCACGCCTTCCAGCGCGGGGTCGTCCACCAGCATCCGCGTCAGGATACCTTCGGTCAGCACCTCGATCCGCGTCGCGGCGCTCACGCGGCTCTCGAAACGGATGCGGTAGCCTACCGTCCGCCCCACCGGTTCGCCCAGCAGCGCCGCCATGCGCTCGGCGATCTGCCGCGCCGCCAGCCTCCGGGGTTCAAGGAGCAAAATCTTGCGATTTCGCTCCTTGAACAGGTTATTAGCGGGGGACGGTTCCCCCGCAACCCCCTCGGTCGCTTCGCTCCGACCCCCTGCCAGGATCGTCAAGGGAAGTACCGTCGATTTGCCGGCGCCGGGCGGGGCGGTCACCACCAGACGCGAAGAATCGGCCAGCGCCGCATTCACGGCGCCGGCGATCTCCAGTATCGGCAGGTCCGGCAGTTTCATCCCCACAAAGATAGGAAAAAAACGTGGGGCCGGAGATTCGCCGGTCAAGCCGGCGAATGACGGAAAAGCGTAATTACGGTCTCGGGCCGAAGTTGGGGCGCGGGGGCACCAGCGGCTCGCCCATGGCGGAGGCTTCCGCGTCGGACTCGTCCAGCTTCCACACCATGAACTGCGGCGTGGCGGCGGTGTACGGCGTCCATTCGCCCCCGTCGGGACCGTTCGGGTCGCCGAACTTGGCGAAGTTGGACCAGGCGGTCAGCATGCGCTCGGACAGATCCCAGTCGCCTTGCGTCCAGGGCCGCCAGCAGTGCTCCAGCGACTTGAACACGAACCAGAGGTCGGAGGAATGGAAGGCGCCCTGCAGCACGTTCGGCCGGCCGTCGGTCGGCAGCGGACGCGCGAACTGGTAGGCGTAGGCCTTGCCGCCCATCTCCTCGCGGTTGAGGCAGAAGGAGCGGATCTGGTCGCCCATGTTGCCGGAATCGTTCAGCGTGTAGCCGATCATGTACGGAACCTGCGCCAGCGTTCCGTCGATGCACGCCTCGTCGAAGCTCTCCGGCAGCACGTAGCCGTCGATGTACGGGCTGATGGGCATGGCGGAGAGGATACTGCGCTTGCCGGTGACGGAGGTGTAGATGCTGCCGAGGGCGTAGATCGTCTCCGTGGAGGCGGCGCGCATCTTCTTGAGGTCGGTCAGGTTCGCCCAGTCCATCACCTCCTTGACGGATTTCTCCGCGTCGGCGAGGGTGGCGTTCTGCTGCATCGGCAGGGCGGGAGCGCCCGGGAACATCGGCTGTACGGGCTTGCGCGGATCCACGAGGCCGCTGCCGCTCATGATGACGGCCTTGTTGAAGAGGCCCTTGGTCAGCGGCGAGGCGCTCAGGAACTTCACGCTGCGCGAACCGGCGCTCTGGCCGAAAATCATCACGTTATCGGGATCGCCGCCGAACTGGGCGATGTTCTTCTTGACCCATTTCAGCACCTCGATCTGGTCCAGCGTGCCCCAGTTGCCGGTGGCGTGCTCCGGGTCCTCGGCCGAAATCTCAGGATGGGCGAGGAAGCCGAACGGCCCCACGCGGTAGTTGAACGACACCAGGACGACGTCCTTGCCCGCCCAGTTCTTGCCGTCGAATTCCGGCTCGCTGCCCCAGCCTTCGCGGAGGCCGCCGCCGAAAATCCACACGGCCACGGGGAGTTTCTTGTCCACCTGGCCGGGGGCCTTGGTCCAGACGTTCAGGTAAAGGCAGTCCTCGCTGTAGGGAGCTTCGTCGCCATAGCCCCACTCGGTGGTGTAGCCGCCGGGATAGTGGGCGGCCTGGAACGGCGGATGGTTGAATTTGTCGCAGACTTTCACGCCTTCCCAGGGGATGACGGGCTGCGGCGCGCGCCAGCGATTCTCGCCCAGCGGCGGGGCGGCATAGGGAATGCCGCGGAAGACGGTGACGCCGGGGGCGTCGTCGAGCAGAACGCCCTGCACCTGGCCGCCCTCGATGGTGAGGACGGGGTTCTCCGGAACGGAAGCGCACGCGGCCAGGGCCAGCGCGCTGAGGAGGATCACTAATTTTCTCATATCGACAGGTTTAACTTTCTTATCAGCCAAGTTAAAAAGAGAATTCCGCACGCGCAAGAGGCCGTCCGCCCGTTGACTAAAAAATAAAACAAAATGACGCATAACGGCGAAAATTCCCTATCTTAGGACCGCAAAGATCAAATACTGCCATTTATGATGAAAAGAATCGCATCTGTCGCGGCCGCGCTGCTCGCCCTCTGTTTCGTGGCGGGCGCCCAGGGTCGCAGACCCGGTCCGGCGCCGGAGGCCCCCAAGGACAATGACAAGAAAGAGGAAGCCGTCGAGCTGACCATGACCCCCGGCCTGTTCGGCGTGGCGAAACACGAGAACGACTGGTACTTCGAGGTGCCCGACTCCCTGCTGGGCCGCCGCATGCTCGCCGTGACCCGTTTCGTGAGCAACACCGTCGACGCCGGTAATTACGGCGGCGAAGAGGTCAACGAGCAGATGATCTACTGGGAGAAAGCATCCAACGGCAACCTGCTGCTCCGCACCCACGTGCTAAGCATCCAGGCCGCGGAGGACCAGGAAATATTCAAAGCCGTGAAGGTGAGTTCCGAGAACCCCATCGTGGCCTCCTTCAAGCCGGAAAAGAACAGTCCGGAGGGCGCTACGCGCGTCAAGGTGAACAGCCTCTTCGAGGGAGACGTCCAGGTCTTTTCGCTTACCCCGGGCGACAAGCGTGGCTACAACCTCGGTGGCGTCAAGGGCGACGCCTCCTTCATCGAGAGCGTCCGCACCTATCCGATCAATACGGAGGTCACCGTGACCAAGACCTTCAACTATAACACGCCCGCAGGAGGCGGCCCCGGCAGCCCCGCCCAGCAGGCCCGCAATCTCCCTGCCGGCCGCCAGGCCGGTACGGTCACGGTTGTGCTGAATACCTCCATCCTCCTGCTTCCCGAGACGCCGATGCAGCAGCGTTGGTTCGACCCGCGCGTGGGCTATTTCGCCGGCGGCTACAGCGAATTCTCCGACGACCAGCAGGGCGTCAAGGACATCCGCTTCATCGCCCGCTGGCGCCTGGAAGCCCGTCCCGAGGACGTTGAAAAGCAGCGGCGCGGCGAGCTCGTGGAGCCGGTCAAGCCCATCGTGTACTACATCGACCCGGCTACGCCGAAACAGTGGCGCAAATACCTCATCGCCGGCGTCAACGACTGGCAGGCCGCTTTCGAGCAGGCCGGCTGGAAGAATGCCATCCACGCCGAGGAATGGCCGGAAAATGCCGAGGAGCTGGGCATGAGCCTGGAGGACGCCCGTTTCTCCGTGATCCGCTACCTCGCGTCCCCGATTGCGAACGCCTACGGCCCCAACGTCCATGATCCCCGTTCCGGGGAAATCCTGGAGAGCCACATCGGCTGGTACCACAACGTCATGACCCTGGTCCACGACTGGTATCAGGTCCAGGCCGGTGCCGTGGATGCACGCGCCCGCAAGATCAAATTTGACGAAGAACTGATGGGCGACCTGATCCGCTTCGTTTCCTCCCACGAGGTGGGCCATACCCTCGGTCTGCGCCACAACATGGGCTCCAGTTCCCAGACCCCCGTCGAGAAACTTCGCGACAAGGCCTGGGTGGAGGAGCACGGCCACACCGTCTCCATCATGGACTACGCCCGCTTCAACTACGTCGCGCAGCCGGAAGACAACATCGGCAAGGCCGGCCTCTATCCGCGTATCAACGACTACGACAAGTGGGCCATCGAGTTCGGTTACAAGCCGACCTATCTCAAGACCGCGAAAGAGGACCATCTGTATTGGAACAAGGTCATCATCGAGCGCCTGGCGGCGAATCCGCGCCTGTGGTTCGGCGGCGAAGGCCGCGACAGCGATCCGCGCGCGCTGACCGAGGACCTCGGCGACGACGCCGTGGCCGCCAGCACCTACGGCATCATGAACCTCAAGCGCATCCTTCCGCAGATTCCCGAGTGGAACAAGGAGGAAGCTGACATGTTTGACAACGTGTCCCGCATGTACGATGCCGTCGTGGGCCAGTTCAACCGCTACCTGGGCCACGTCTCCGCCAATATCGGCGGCCGCTTCATCACCAACCACAGCATCGAGCAGCCCGACGTCGTGAAATACGCCCCCGTCCCCAAGGAACGCCAGAAGGCGGCCCTGAAGTGGCTTGACGAGAATATCTTCCACGAGCCGTCCTGGCTCCTGGACGTGCCCTATCTCTGGGAGATTACCGACCGTCCGGACACCTACTGGTCCCGCTTGATCAGCGGTGTGATCAGCTCCGGCAACCTGCTCAGCGTTGCGAAAATCGGGCGACTCGCCCAGTTTGCGGAAAATGACGCCGCCAACTACAAGCCGGAGGAGTACCTCGCCGATCTGGAGGGAATGGTCTTCACCGAACTCGCCAAGGGTGGCAAGGTCGACGGATACCGCCGCTTCCTGCAGCGCCACTACGTCACGGTGGCCCTGGAGGTCGCAGCGACCGCGCCGGCCCGCAACACCGACGTGCGCGCCCTGCTGCTCGCCCAGCTTGAGGGCATCAGCAAGCGTGCGGCCAAGGCCAAATCGTCCGATACCGTCACCCAGGCGCACTGGGGAGCGCTCGCCCGCCAGATCGAAACAGGACTCAAGGACCTGAAATAAAAATAATTGCTACCTTTGCAGCGTATGATGAGACGCAATACCATGAAATGGCTGGGTTCCCTGATCCTGCTTGTCGTTCTGGCGGCGGGCTGTGGCGCGATGCGCCAAAGCGCCGCGGAGCGCAGGGCCGAAGGGGCCCGCGCCGCGACGCTCGTCCAGCAGGCGCTGGACGCCCGCCAATATACAATCCATGTCGAATTCATGAATCCCGCCCGCGGTGCCAGCCGTAACGTGGGTGGCGACGGCTACTCGCTTACCGTCGATGGCGACAAGGTCAATTCGCACCTGCCTTATATGGGCACGGCCTACTCGGTCCCCTATGGCGGCGGCAAGGTGCTGACTTTCGAGGACGATATTGATGAATACGCGGAGATTCAGGCCAAGCCCGACCGTCGTGTTTTCGTGTTCACGACCAACAACGACGAGGACGTCATCACCTTCGAGGTGACCGTCTTCGACAATGGCCGGGCGGACATCGCGGTCCACAGCCGGAACCGCGAGCAGATCTCGTATCGGGGCCAGCTCGAGACGGAATAATCTTTATTCAGACGGATTGCTCGACACGATGGCCGTCATGCCGGGCATGAGGTGTGGGTGAGGCGCGAGCGTCGCCTCCAGATGCACCATGCCGTTCTTTTCCACCACGGGACTGATGGCCGACACCACGGCTTCGTGCACTTCGGCGGGATAGGCGATGGATACCACCCGGATCCGTGTCCCCTGCTGGAATTTCTGCAGCTCATTCTCCAACACGTCGAAACAGACCTTGAGGGTGCTGCCGATCTGGTCGGGAGACTGGAGCGGATTCATTTCTTCTTGCTCTTGGGCTTGACGCAATGCATGTAACCCACCTGGACGCCCAGGAAGTCGAGATCGCGGGCGATCTTGAACTGGGAGAGGTGGGCGTTGTTGTTCGTCTGGTTCTTATGCTGCAGGGTGTTGCTGTAGGTGGCGCCGATGAGGGGGACGCTGACAAATACAGCGTTGTCGCCACGCACCCGGACACAAAGGCCGCCGGCAATCTTCAAGCCGGCGTTGATGGTGTTGTTCGTGCGCTGCTTCGCCATCACGAATTTGCCGTTTTCGTCGATAGGACAGGATAGCGTGGTGGCGTAATTGCCGTACAGGCGGGCTTCGCCGAAGACGGCGACGTTCTTGCTGCCGAAAAAGGGAATGTATTTGCGCAGGGTGAACGACACGCCCCAGGTATTGTTGACCATGTGGCGATTGGAGATACGCAAATTCAGCAGGGCCTGGATCTCTTTTTCATCTTCCGGGTTGTCCGCGATGCCGCTCACGTCCACGGCGTTGCGCAGGTCCAGGCGCAGGTCGGAGTTCATCGTATAGCCGCTGTAGTCCAGCCGGAAGCCCAGCGAAAGGTCGTCAGCCAGGAGGTAGGAGAACTTGGGGCTGGCTTTGTACGTGGAGAGCCTTCCCGTGCCGATATTGAGCAAGGACAATACGGCGTAACCGTCGCCGACGCCGTCACCGGCGACGTCGAAACTGCGATAGTTGCCGGAGATACCAAACGTGCGGCTCCCTTTCTCCAGGAATACGACTTTTTCCGCTTCGGGGTCATAGAAGCGGCTGAGGATACCCTGAGCCGAGGCGCTGACGGACAGCAATCCCAGGGCGAGGAAGATGAATTTTTTCATATGGTCAGATAATGCGGTTGTTCGTATAATCGTGTAAATATACGACTTTTATATAATAATAACCAAAATAGCCTCACAGATTGCTCTGCAAGGCTTTTCAGCGGAGAGGACGAGATTCGAACTCGTGATACGGTTACCCGTATGCAGGTTTAGCAAACCTGTGGATTCAGCCACTCTCCCACCTCTCCAATCCTTCGCTTCGGTCTCCAAACTTGGATCTCCGTTTTGTTCGGGACGACAAAGTTACAACAATTTCTCAGTTTTCCA
The DNA here is from genome assembly GCA_017535125.1 of Bacteroidales bacterium. Next base: position 15,387 of record JAFXUS010000068.1, read on the forward strand.
ATTGTTCGACCTCATTTCACCCAGATTTCATCAATGAAGATGAAGCCGGGGCTGCCGGCGCCGGGATGCCAGTCGGGGATGGCGCCGATGTTCTTCGCGAACACCTTGACGTAGCGCGCCTGCACGTCGGCTGCCGCCTCGCAGTCCCAGATGCGGACCTCGTAGTCCCGCTCGCCCATCGTATTCTCCACGCGCGCGAGCGGCGTGAAATGCTCCCCGTCCTCCGAGACGGAGAATTCGACGTACTTCGGCATCCAGATCCAGGAACGGGCGTCTTGGCAGAAGCCGGCGCCGACCCGTGAGATCGGCCGCGCCTCGCGCAGGTCCACCACGGCCTCGAAATCCGTGTCCTGGTAGCCCTGCCAGCCCCCGGTGCGCCAGTTCAGGCCGCCGCGGAAGCCGTCGATCAGGCCCTCGTCGCCGCCGGCGGTGTACTGGCGGCTGTAACGGGCGCGGATCTCGATGTCGCGGTCGCGCTGGATCTGGTGCACGGCGCAGCGGGTGGTGAAGCTGCGGCGTTCGCCGATCTGGGCGTATGCTTCCATCGCGCAGGGTTCGTAAATGGTGAAGGGCCCCTCGTAGGGAAGGAAGTCGCCGTCGCCGATGCGGTACCAGATCCGGCCTTCGCCGGAAAGGGCGACGCGGAGCGAATCGGCGAAGATGTCTTTGTCCAGTTCGAAGGCGGGGTTGGTGACGATGGACTTAGGGATTCTGGTCAGAGATTCCCGATCAGGTCGGGAATGACCAAGAAAGGGCCCGGCATTTCCCGGGCAGACGGGATAGCGGCCGAGGGCGGAGAGGACATACCAGGCGGACATCTGACCGCAGTCGTCATTGCCGCAGAGGCCGTCGGGCGCGGAGGAATAGAGCGTCTCGAGGATCTGCTCCACGCGGGCTTGCCGCTTGTCGGGCCGCCCGGCAAAATCATAGAGATACGCCACGTGGTGGCTGGGTTCGTTGCCGTGGGCGTATTGTCCGATGCAGCCGGTGATGTCGGCCTGCGTGCGGCCGGTGTTGCCTTCCTCGGCCTCGAACATCGCATCCAGGCGCTGCTCCAGAGCGTCCGCGCCGCCGAGCGCGTCCATCAGGCCGCCCAGGTCCTGCGGCACGAAGAGGCTGTACTGCCAGGAGTTGGCTTCCGTATAATTGTTGTTGACTTCGCGCGGATCGAAGGGACTGAACCAGCGCCCGTTGAGGCGGGCGCGCATGAAGCCGGTCGCGGGGTCGAAGACGTTGCGCCAGTACTGCGCGGAGGTCATGTATTCCTCATAAATGTCCATGCGCCCGAGGTACTTCGCCACCTGGGCGGTGCACCAGTCGTCGTGGGCATATTCGAGCGTCTTGGAGACGCTCTCGTGCTCGTCGTCCGCCAGCACGAGGCCGTTGGCGCGGAAGCTGTCCAGGCCGAATTCCGGCCGCTTCGAACTGACGAGCAGCGCCTCCAGCGCCTTCTCAACGTCAAAATCGGTGAAGCCGCGCGCGATGGCGTCGGCAATCATGGGTGCGGCGTTGTAGCCGATCATGCAGTTGGTTTCGTAGCCGGACAGTTCCCAGACGGGCAGCTTGCCACCCTCCTCATAAATGGACAGGAAGGTCTTCAGGAAATCGTAGCTCCGCTCCGGCTCGATCTCCCAGAGGAGCGGGTGCTCGCCGCGGAAGGTGTCCCACAGCGAGAGGACCGTGTAGCGCTCCCAGCCCTCGGCGCGGTGCACCTGCCGGTCCATGCCGCGGTATTCGCCGTTGACGTCGGAATAGAGCGAAGGATGGATGCCCGTATGGTAGAGGGCGGTGTAGAAGCGGCGCCGGTGTTCCTCATCGCTCCAAGGGCAGTCGAGTTTGCCAAGATAAGCCTCCCAGGTGGCCTCGGTCGCGGCTCGCTGCGCTTCGAAGCTCTCCGGATACTCGGACTGCAGGTTCAGCCGGGCGTTCTCCTCCGACACGGAGGAAATGGCCACGCGCACCGTGACCGTCCGCACCTTGCGCGGGAAGGAGAACACCGCCCGCCGTCCGCCGTCGAGCAGTTTGCATTTCGCGGGAGCGGAGAATTCCATCCGGAAATAGACGTCCTGCCCGCGCGCCCAGCTGCTGGACTGACGCCAGCCGCTGCATCCCGCCTTGCCCGGCGTGATGCGCCAGCCGTCCAGCGGGTCGCGGTGCGTCAGGTCGAGCGTGATCTGCGGTCGCCCGTTCCCCGCGAAGTGGTATTCATGCACCCCGACCCGCCGTCCGGCCGTCAGGCGCGCCTGCACCTGCGGTCCCTCGAGGAAGACCTCGTAGTAGCCGGGGGCGGCCTTTTCCCGCTCGTGCGAGAAGACGGAAGGCGTGCCGTCGCCCGGCATCAGCAGGATGTCGCACCAGTCGTCGCAGCCGGTGCCGCTCAGGTGCGTGTGGGAGAAGCCGTAGATGACGCTGTCGCTGTAATGGTAACCGCTGCAGCCGTCCCAGTCGCCCGCCTGCGGGCGTGTGTCCGGACTGAGCTGCACCATCCCGAACGGCGCCACGGCGCCCGGGAAGGTGTGTCCGTGGGCATCCGTGCCGAC
>JAFXUS010000069.1 GCA_017535125.1 Bacteroidales bacterium
ATACGGATCGCCCTTACCTTTACCCATACGGGTATCGAGCGGCTTCTTGGTGATCGGCTTCACAGGGAAGACACGGATCCAGATCTGACCCTCACGGTTCATCCGACGGGAGATAGCCTGACGGGCAGCTTCGATCTGCTGGGCGGTCAGCCAGCAATTCTCAAGGGTCTTGATGCCGAAGGAACCGAACGCGAGCTGGTTGCCGCGCTGGGCGTTGCCCTTCATGCGGTTCTTCTGTTCCCTTCTAAACTTTGTTCTCTTAGGTTGTAACATCTCAGTATTACTTTTAAAATAATTATCGCTTAAAGTTCTCAAAATCAGCCTCTTACGCGGTTAGAAGCCGGTTTTTGGGACTGCAAATTTAGTAAAAAATATTGAAATAACATCATATTCCGCAAAATTTTTCAAACTTTTTCGACACAAAATCTTCACACCAAACTCTCGTCATCTCAGCAACTTACAAACATCGTTGAAAACTTTTTTCTCACATTTTCGACCGCGGCGCAGGAGATCCCCGATCAGGTCGGGGATGACGGCTCAACGGCGGACGGGAAACGAAAAAGGCCTCCCGACGGGGAGGCCCTTCAAAAGCGCGCGGAGAACACTTAGTCTTCGGAGGCGTAATCGGTATAGATCTCGAGCCAGGACTTGGTCCCGCGGGTGATGAAATCAATCGCGGTCTCCATGAACTCGGAAATGTCGCAGGGGCCTTCGCCGAGATAGGTTTCGGCAAAGAAAGTGATGCCGCCCGACTTGTTGATGGCGCAGCTGATCAACCTTTTGCTGCGCGTGAACTCATTGCAGGCCAGCAGGGCGTTCACGCACTCGTCCTCGTCTTCCAGGTTGACCTCATAGACGTTCGGCACCAGGAAGCAGAGGTAGGTCTGGTCGTCGGTGTCGTTGTCAATATAGAACATTTCGCCCTGGACCTTGAAGGCAACGTCCCCATCCTCGTCGATATAGGGTTTATAGCCTTCTTCGGAGAGCCAGTCGTACGCCATACGGGCCGCCTTGCTCAAAGAGGAAAGGTTCTGCGCGCCCGCGCAGAGGGCCACCGCAAGAAACAGCGCGGCCGCAAGAATGATTTTCTTCATGATATCGCTTGATTATTTGTTATACTCTTCCTTGAAAAATTCGAGCCAGGTGTCAACCGCCTGCAGCAGGAAATCGAGCGCGCAGTCCATGTATTCGCTGATGTCCTCGACGGTCTTGGCCGTGCCGATATACGTGTCGGCGAAGAAGAAGATCTCGCCGTCGTCGCTGAGGGCCGGCTTGACCAGCTTCATCTTACGGTTATACAGATTGGTCGCCTTCAGCGAGGCAAGCACCTGCGCGGCATCGTCCAGATCGACGTTATAGACCGACGGCATGCTGATCCGGATCAGCGTCGGATCCTTCGGGGTGTTCAGCAGATAGAAGCCGCGGTTGTTGACGACGAACTGCACGTCGTTGTCGTCATCGATCGCGTTGGGATAATCTTTCTGGTTGAGATAGTCATAGGCCAGACGCGTGGCGGAGCTCAGTTTGGAGACGTCGCCCTGTGCGGAGGCACAGACGGCCGCTGCAAGAAACAGCGCAACAGCAAGAATGAGTTTTTTCATGGCGGTCTTGTTTATACACTCTAATAACGGGGACAAAAGTAGTTATTTCCCGGAATCTTTCCTAACATTGCGTAAAGATTCCGGGTCAAACCCGGAACGACACCCTATAGCACGAAAATTGCTATCTTTGCGGCCGATGAAGTACAAAGGGCTCATATTGCTGATCCTGGCGGCGGCAGCCTGGCTGCCGGCGCGGGCCCAGTCGGAGACGGCGCGGGAGACATTCCGCGAAGCGCGTCAGCAGCAGCGCCGTCCCGTGCGCGGCATCCCGATGTACTTCGAGCTGGACGAGCACGGCGACACCGTCTTCATGGAAACGCTCGACCCGGTATGGATCTTCCCCAGGGGCCGCCGCATGAAGGACAACGACTGGCGCAAATACTACAAACTCGTCTATAACTTCAACAAGGTCTATCCCTACGCCCTCGTGGGCCGGAAAATGATGGCCCAGGTGGACAGCACCCTCGCCGCCGACGCGAGCAAGCGCTCCGAGCGCAACCGCTACATCAACGACGTCGAGAAAGAGCTCCTCCGCCTCTTCGAGAAAGACATCCGTCAGATGACGATCAACCAGGGACTCGTGCTGATGCGCCTGGTGGACCGCGAATGCGGCATGAGCGCCTACGACATCATCAAGACCTACGAAAACGGCCTCGCCGCCAGTTTCTGGCAGCTCGTCGCCCGCCTCTTCTCACAGAACCTCAAGACGCGCTACGACCCCTCCAAGGGTGAGGACGCCAAGATTGAAGAACTCTGTAAACTGTGGGATTCGGGACAATGGAACTCCTTCTACTTCTCCATTTTCATGGAGTATCCCCCGCGCGTCGTCATTCAGCAGGACCGGCTGGAGAGCGAAGTTCAAAAGAAGAACCGTTAAACACGCCGTACGGCGCGCCCCCGTTCGACCAGTCGTCCAGGACATAGAATTTCGCCCCGCCCGGGAGCGTCATGTCCACGGCGTCATGGTAATGCCCGAACACGAAGAAATCGACATGGCGCTGCGCCGCAACGCCCGCGACATACTTATACAGCGGCTCGTCTTTGCGCCGGAACACGTGGTTCGTATGCCTGCGACGGCTGGATTTGGCCCAGCTGCGCGCCAGCCGGTAGGCCAGCCAGGGATGCAGCGTGGCAAACACGCGCTGCGCGAAACGGCTGTGGAACAGCTTCATCATGCGGGCATAACTCCGCGGTGCACCGCCCAGCAGATCGCCATGGCCCAGGCAGAACTCCTTGCCCTCGATCGTCACGAAGAGCGGCTGCTCGAAATAATGGAATCCCAGGTCCTTGAACAGGGAAAACGTCCAGATATCGTGGTTGCCCGGACAGAAGCAGACCTCCACGCCCGCATCCTGCAGGCGGATCAGCTCCGCCACCACCCGCACCCCGTTGCGGGGCACCACGTCGCGGTATTCATACCAGAAGTCCCAGATGTCGCCGAGCAGATATATCGCCTGCGTGCTGTCCACCGGCAGTTCCTTCAGGAAGCGGACGAAACGGTCCTCCCGCGCCGCCGCGTCCGGAGCGTCCTGCCCCAGATGCACGTCAGCCACGAAATAGACCAGATTACGCTCCGCCATTACGCCAGGAAAATCAAGACCGACAAACCGGCCAGGGCGCAATAGAGCCCGAACCACTTGAGCTGCGCCTTGCGCACCAGGGCGATCATCACCCGGCAGGCGAACAGCCCGGAAAAGAAAGCGGCCACGAAGCCCAGCAGCAGGGGCAGCACCCCGACCGCCGAGGCGGCCATGTCACCGCCTACGAGATCCAGGAACGTCTCGCCGAGGATGGGCACCAGCACCATCAGGAAAGAGAACTGTGCCATGTTCTCCCGCTTCACACCGCAGAGCAGACCGGTCGAGATGGTCGTACCGGAGCGGGACAGGCCCGGCAGCACGGCGAGCGCCTGGCCGATACCGACCGTGAACGCCTGCCAGAACCCGATGCCGTTGCGGCTTTCCTTGACCGCCGCCGACACCCGCTTCGCGAGGAAATCGGACAGCGTCAGCAGCAGCGCCGTGACGAGCAAGCAGACGCCCACCACGGACAGCGAAGAAAAGGCCGCTTCCACCTTGTCCTTGAAGAACATGCCCACGACGAACACCGGAATCATCGACACGCAAAGCTTGGCGATGTAGTCCGTCTCGTCGTTGTATTGGAACTTGAACAAGCCGCAGAGCAGCTTCCAGATCTGTTTCCGGAAGACCACGATGGTCGCGAGGACCGTCGCGGCGTGCACCGTGACCTCGAACACGAGGTCGCCCGCCGGCTCCACGCCCAGCAGGGCCTTGCCGATGGCCAGGTGACCGCTGCTGCTCACGGGCAGGAACTCGGTCAGGCCCTGGATCAGGCCCAGGATAATCGCTTCAAACCACTCCATAGTTTATTTCTTCTTGCACGCGCCCGCGAGGGCGACAATCTCCACGACGATGCCCGCGACGATCACCACGGGTGCGGCCACGAGCCGCCGGAAGTCGAACATCGCTTCATTGAACACCTGCGGGTCGCGGGAGCCGCCGCCCATCATCAGGATGTAGCCGGCCACCATGACCAGCATGCCCGCAAGCATCAGTCTCAGCCCTTTCGCACTCAGGGCCATCTTATCTTTTTTCTCCATAAATCAATAATACAAATCGTCTTTGGACGCCGCCACAAGGCGGTTCACCACCATCCAGGTGGAAATCACGCAGAGCAGGATGCCGAGCACCACGACGATGCCGCACACGATCAACAGCTGCTTCAGGTCCACAATGGAAGCCAGCTCCGGGAAGGAGCGGCGCAGGCCCTCCATCAGCGCCCAGAGCATCCCGACGGCCAGCGCCGAGGAGACCAGCCCCTGCAGCACGGCGGCCCGGACGAAAGGCCCGCGGATGAAACTCCGCGTGGCGCCGACCAGCTTCATCGTATGGATGGTGAAACGGCGGGCGAACACGCTCACGCGAACCGTATTGTTGATCAGCACGAACGAGATGAACAGCAGCAGAAGGATGAACACGCCCAGCACGATGGAAATCCGTGCGAGGTTGGTCGTCAGCGCCTCCACGACGGACTGCTGCGTCTCCACCGAATCCACCAGCGGCGAAACCGCAAGCGCCTGTGTCACAAGCGCCAGGCTGTCTTTCTGCACATAAGCGGCATTCAGCGTCACATCGACGGACAGGGGAACCGGCGAGGTCTCGAACACGTCGAGGAAATCCTCCCCCAGCATGTTCTTCAGCTCTTCCGCCCCCTCCTCGCGCGTGATGACGCGCGTGGAATGTACATAGGGAAGCCCTGCCTGCGCGGCGGCCCATTCGCGCGCCTGCGCCTCCGTGGCATCATCCCGCAGGAGGACCGAAATGCGCATGTTCTCCTTGAGGTATTTCGTCACGCTGTGCGCGTTGAGCACGAGCAGGGCGGCGATGCCGGTCAGCAACAGTACCAGGCTGATGCTGATCACGCTGGAGAGGTATGCATTGACGATGCGCTTGCGCATCAACTTTTTCTCCGGTCGGGCCATATTCCACCAAATTAGGCTTCAAAGATAGTGAAAAGACGAATAATTGGAAAATAATTCTTATCTTTGTGGTTATGAGCGATATTAAGCAGAAGATTCTATTCGTCAACTCCGAGATCTATCCGTACCTCCCGGAGTCGGATATCGCCCATGTCGGCCGTTACCTCCCGCAGGGGACCCAGGAGCGCAAGCGCGAGATCCGGTCCTTCATGCCCCGCTACGGCTGCATCAATGAGCGCAAGAACCAGCTCCACGAGGTGATCCGGCTCTCCGGAATGAACATCATCATCGCGGACGTGGACCGGCCGCTGATCATCAAGGTCGCCTCCATCTCCGCCGCGCGCATCCAGGTCTATTTCATTGACAACGAGGACTATTTCCGGCGCAAGCAGCCTTTCTGCGACGCCGCCGGCAAGGCCTTCGAAGACAATGACGAACGGACCATCTTCTTCGCCCGCGGCGTGCTCGAGACGGTCAAGAAGCTCCGCTGGGCCCCCGACGTCATCCACTGCCAGGGCTGGATCTCGCACCTTCTCCCCGCCTATCTCAAGAAAGCCTATAAAGACGATCCCATTTTCTCCAACAGCAAGGTGGTCCTGTCGCTGTACGACGACACGCCCCGGGAGCCGTTCCATCCGGCCTTCGCGGAGAAAGCCTGCTTCGGCGGCCTGACCCGCGACGACGTGGCCGTTCTCGAGGCCCCCACTGGCATAAATCTTGCTAAATTGGCCGTCCAGTACGCCGATGGTGTCATCCTCGGAGCGGAAAAGGTCGAGCCGGAAATTGTGGATTACTGCAAGTCGCTCGGGCTTCCGATCCTTCCTTTCGACCGCAAGGGCCTGGAAGATGGCAGCTATATCGACTCGTACTGCAGTTTTTACGATGAACTTTAAGATGAAAACCAGATTCCTTGCACTGGCGGCAGCCCTCGTCTGCTGCTATTCCTGCATAGAGACCGACAGCACCCTCGGCGGCAGCCTCGTTCCCACCGTGGAGACGTACACCTTCCACGTCGTGGACATTCCGCTCGAAAGCATTACCATGCAGATGGCGGACAATCTGTCCGGCTACTCCGACTCCCGCGTCACGATCGGCGCCATCCGCGAGCCGGAATACGGCCTGACCACCCGGGCCAGCGCCATCACGCTCGTCCCCCTGTTCGAGGACAAGTTCGATATGGGCAAGGATCCCGTCTTCAAGCGCTTCCATTTCTCCATCGGGCGCGACACCACCTGCGTGCTCGATCCCACACAGGCCAACATCCTCCAGCGCGTACATGTGTACGGCCTGGACGAGCCGGTGGATCCCGCCGTCGATTACGACGTCAACCGCCCCATCAAGCACGGCGCGAAGAGCATCACCAAGGGCACCCCGGTTTACAATGGGGTGGACTCCCTATCCTTCGACTTTTCCGAAGAATTCGGCAAGAAATATCTCCAGATCACCCCGGACGACGTCAAGGACATGAAGACCTACCTGTCCAAGTTCCCGGGCATCTACCTGGAGACCGAAGTTCCGGACGGCGACGGCGGGCGCATCAACATGCTCGACCTCCAGCTGAGTTACGACGCGAACAACGGCTACATCACGGGCAATTACGCCACCCTCAACTACAACGCCGAAATCCGTGGCGTGCGGAAGGACACGACCGTCGTGTTCTGGTACGGCGGCGCCGACTTCTACGATCTGGATTCCCTGTTCGATGCTTATACCGGCACCTTCCCGCAGTACGCCCTGAACTACACGGGACAGCAGACCCGCGAGCGGGTCGGCGAAGCGCATGAGGACATCTTGATCGAAGGCGGCGGCGGACTCAAGCCCGTCATTTCGGCGCTCGGTCTGAAGCATCAGGTCGAACAGGCGGTCATCCAGGCCGGCGGAGACCCCAAGGACGCCATCATCAACAAGGCCTCGCTCATCTTCCCCTTCGACTTCCCCGAGGACTATCAGGACATGGACTACTGGCCTTACCGCCTCTCGCCCACCTGCCGGCTTGTCGGCGAGGAGGACGAGACCACCTACATGGGCCTGACGGACGCCAGCTCCAGCAGCGAGAATCAGGGTGACGTGGACCGTTCCCTGTCCTGTTACGCTCCGGACATCACCTACCACATGCAGGAAATCCTCAAGATCGACGAGAACGCCGTGGACAAGGCCACGACCAAGAACCTGCTCGCAGGCAACTATGACATCTGGCTGCTCGTGATGGCGAAGGAAACCGAGACCACGGTCAGCACGACCAGCAAGGAGCAGCAGGAGATGTACCAGTATCTCGCCTATCAGAGCTACTACAACGGCATGTATGGCGGATATGGCTACGGCGGTTACGGCAGCGGCTACGGTAGCGGATATGGCAGCTATTACAACAACTACCTGACTTATGCCATGCTGGCCCAGCAGGCAAGCCAGGCCCATACCTCCACGTCCACCAGTATCAAGCTGGACATCGACCGCTTCTACTGCGCGGCCCTGCACGGACCGGAGTCCGACGGCGAGGTGCCGACCCTGCGGCTGGTCTTCGCGCTGCCGAACACTGAATAAGGGGGCTCCGCCCCCTATAACCCCCTGCGCCGCTCAATTCCCTTTCCAACTTTGCTCACGCAAAGTCACGGGACCGCGTCGGTCGGCTGGTGCCGACTTGAACCCTCGCGCGACAGGAAAAGTAAAGCCGACCTGCAGCACTGCAGGTCGGCTTTGTTTTTCGGATCTTCTAAACCGGATTAGGCAAGCTTCTCAGCGACTTTGTCGCAAGCGTCCTTGACCGTGGCGATCGTGCTGGTCTCCTCATCAGGGATCTTGATGCCGAACACCTTCTCGAACTCCATGAGGAGCTCCACAGTGTCCAAAGAGTCAGCACCCAGGTCATTGGTGAAATTAGCGGTCTCGGTAACCTCGGAAGGCTCCACGCCGAGCTTGTCGACGATGATCGCTTTCACTTTTTCTACGATTTCTGCGTATTCCATGATGTTAATTAAATATAAGGTTTTTTATTAGTACAATCGATTTGTCTAAATCCGTGCAAAGTAACAAAAAAAAATACAATTATCCAAACGCTCGGAGATTCCGGACCGGGTCCGGAATGACTACGCCGACGGTCGGCTGAGGGCGAGCCAGATGCGCAGGCCGTTGAGGGAGTTCAGCAAGTAGAAGCTGTATTTCACCACGTAGATGAGCGCATAGGAAGAGTCCGGCGTCTGACGCAGCGTCAGCACCCACATCACCACGGATGCGATGTTGACCCCGATCCAGAAGAACCATTGCTCCATGTAGGCCGTGGACAGGAGGTACTGCCCCAGCAGGTTGCACATCATCGACAGCGCGTCCGTCAGCACCAGCCACTTCACCACCGTGGCCGCCTCCGTCTTGTCGAAGGCGGATAGGATGAAATAAGCCGCCACCAGGCCGATCAGGAAGATGGATCCGACGAGCAGCCACATGCGGCCGCCCAACCGTCGGGCGTGCACCTGCTCGCCCTCGCCGGCGCCCCGCTTCTTCCACTGCACGAAGCCCACCACCTGCATCGGCAGGAAGTAGAGCAGGTGCAGGGCGGCGTTGCCGTATTTGGCACCCGTCAGGCACATCGCGCCGTAGATCGTCACGTCGATCAGGCCGAAGAGGAAAGTCAGGATCCGGCCGTTGGCCGACAGCACGTTGGCCAGCACGCCGGCCAGCGAGCCCACGGCGGCAATGACGAGCAGGGCCCGTCCGCCGTCCGCATCCCGCAACTTGATCGCGGTCACGAGTATCGTCACCACCGCCATCCCGATCAGGATGAACGCGTTGAATACCTTGTTGAATTTCTCCGATTTATCCATTGTTCAGCTGTTCGTGTATGCGTTTTGCGAGAGCGGGGCCGACGAGCGCGGCCAGGTCAGCTTCCGGCGCGGCCGCGATGCGGGCCACGCTTCCGAAATGCATCAGCAGGCGCTGTTCCGTCTGCTCCCCCACGCCGGGAATGGCGCGCAGGGCCGACTGGATGGCGGCCTTGCTGCGCAGCGAGCGATGGAAGGTGATGCCGAAGCGGTGCGCTTCGTCGCGGATGCGCTGCAGCACCTTGAGCGCCTGCGAATTGCGGTCGATGAACAGGGGGTACGGGTCGCCCACGCGGATTACTTCCTCGAGGCGCTTCGCCAGACCGACCACGGTCAGGCGGTCCTGGATGCCCAGTTCGCAGAGCGCCTGGTACGCGAAATCCAGCTGGCCCTTGCCGCCGTCGATCACCACCAGCTGCGGCAAGTCATCGGGGGCCTCTTCCAGCATGCGCGAATAGCGGCGGTTCACGACCTCCTTCATCGAGGCGTAGTCGTTGGCCCCCACCACCGTCTTGATCTTGAACTTGCGGTAATCCTTCTTGGACGGCTCGCCGTCCCGGAACACCACGCAGGAGGCCACGGGGTTCGTGCCCTGGATGTTGGAGTTGTCGAAACACTCCATGTGCACGGGCAGCACCTGCATCCCCAGCGCCTTGCGGAGCTCCTCGAGCACCGCCGCGCGGTACTCGTCCGGATGGGTGTGCTCCCGCTGCTTGAGCGAATTGGCGCGGAACTCGCGCGCGTTCTTGGCACCAAGCTCCAGCAGCGCCAGCTTGTCGCCGCGTCCGGGAATCTTGAATTCCACGCCTTCCAGCTCCACGTCGGGCAGGAAGGGGACGATCACCTCGCCGCGAAGCGCGCCGAACTTGGACGCGATCTCCGCGATGAACTCGCTCAGCACCGCCGCACGCTCCTCCTCGATGTTCATCTTGAAACCGAGGTTGAGCGACTGGATGATGGCACCGCCGCGGATGCGCAGGAAGCTGCCGAAGGCCTCCGCGCCCTCGATCTCGAGGGCGAACACGTCCACGTCGCGGTCGCCCGCCGCCGTGATGATGCTCTTCGCGTAGTGCTGCTGCAGGACGTCGATGCGCTGCTTGTACAGCTGCGCCGTCTCGAAGTCGAGGGCGTCCGCCGCGGCCGTCATCCGCGCCTTGTAGTCCCGGATGATGCCATTCACTCCGCCGGAGAGCTGGCGCTCGATCTCGTCGATCCAGCCACCGTACTCCTCGCGGGACACCGCCCCGATGCAGCAGCCCTTGCAGCGGCCGATATGGAAATCGAGGCAGGGGCGGAACTTGCCGCGCAGGATGGCATCTGAGCTGATCTTGAGATTGCAGGAGCGCAGCGGATAGGTCTCGCGGAAGAACTCCAGCAGCGCCCGGGCGTGCATGACCGAGCTGTAGGGGCCGTAGTAGCGGGAGCCGTTCTTCACGACGCGCCGCGTCAGGAACACCTTGGGGAATTCGTCCGCGGTCACGCAGATCCAGGGATAGGTCTTGGAATCCTTGAGCAGGATGTTGTAGCGGGGCTTGTACTGCTTGATGAGGTTGTTCTCCAGCAGCAGCGCGTCCGCCTCCGAGTCCACCACGGAATACTGCAGGTCTGCGATCTTCGAAACCAGCAGGCGCGTCTTGACCGTGAGCCGTTCCGGGTCCACGAAGTACTGCGCCACCCGCTTGGCCAGGTCTTTGGCCTTGCCCACATAGATCACATTCCCCGCGGCGTCATAATAGCGATAGACACCCGGGGAATGCGGTAAAAGTTGTATTTTCTCCCTAACGTCCAAGGACTTCGGCGACGGCTTGTTCCGTCATATTTCCACGCAGGTCGTCACCCCGCTTGAGGATGGTGCCGTCCTTGTCGAACAGGATCATGTGCGGAATGCTCTGAACGCCGTAGAGCGAGGCGGGCTCCCGGTGGCCGTTGTTGAGCTGCTGCCACTTCACGCCGTAGAAGGCGGCCGTGTCGATGGTGTTGCGCCAGCTCATCCGGCGGCTCTCCTCCCAGACCGCGACGCTCAGCACGTCGAAGTCGTCGCCATGGTATTTCTCCCAGACGGCCTTGATGTTGGGGATCTCCCGTTTGCAGGGGCCGCACCAGGGGGCCCAGAAGTCCACGAGCATCACCTTGCCCTTGCCGACGAAGTCGGACAGGCTCTTCTTCTCGTAGATCGGATTGCCGTCCGCGTCCACGCCGGCCACATGGTCCACGGTGAAGTCAATGAACCGGGCGCCCGGAGCCGTAGCCTTCCGCGCCTCGAGGTTCTCGATGACGTAGGCAACGGTCTCGGAAGCCTTGACTTCCTGGCTCAGCGGGGCGAGCATCTTCTCGAGCTCGGCGTCGCTCATATCGGCGTAGATGTTGCCGATCACCTGCGAAGCCACCTCGACGTTGGAGGCGTTCTTCGCGAGTATCTTGCGCCCGGTGGCCACCATCTTCTTCGTGATGGACTCCTCCAGGGCGTCGATCTTCTCGTCCTTCTGCTCTTCGCTGAGCGTCGCGTCGGCGTCAATCACTCCGGCCTCGGCGCGGTATTCATCCATCAGCGCCTGCATGTCGGCCTTGAAACCGGCCAGGATCTCTTCATTGCTCTTCGGGCTCTTGCAGCCAGCCAGCGCAATCAGCGCCGCCGCTGCGATCATCATAAATTTCTTCATGGGATATCGTATGTTTTTCACTACTAAAAAGCCGGTTCCGGAAAACCCGGAACCGGCATCAAATATAGCAATTTCTTGATAGATATCAATCAATTACTTGCTGTCGCGGCGCGGACGACGGTCGCGGTCGCCATCCCGGCGCGGACGACGGTCGCCACCGCGGCCACCGCCACGGTTCTGACCGGTAGCCTGCGCGTTGGCGGCGGCGAGGGCGGCAGGAGTGAGGTCCTGCTTGCCATAACGCTCACCGTTGCAGATCCACACCTTGATACCGAGGGTACCGACCTTGGTGTTGGCAACTGCCAGCGCGTAGTCGATGTCGGCGCGGAACGTGTGGAGCGGCGTACGGCCTTCCTTGAACATCTCGCTGCGGGCCATTTCGGCGCCGCCGACGCGACCGGCGATCTGAACCTTGATGCCCTCGGCACCGACGCGCATCGTGTTGGCGATGGCCATCTTGATGGCGCGGCGATAGGACACGCGGCCCTCGATCTGACGGGCGATGCTGTCAGCCACGATGTTGGCGTCCACCTCGGGGCGCTTCACCTCGTAGATGTTGATCTGGACATCCTTCTTGGTGACCTTCTTGAGCTCTTCCTTGAGTTTGTCGACCTCGGTGCCGCCCTTGCCGATGATGAAACCGGGACGGGCCGCGTAGATCGTGACCGTGATGAGCTTGAGGGTACGCTCGATGACGATGCG
>JAFXUS010000070.1 GCA_017535125.1 Bacteroidales bacterium
ACCGGAGACGGTACCGAAATTGGAGGCCACGGTGTAGGCACCCGCGTAGTTGCCTCCGGTGATGATGTCGACGACCTCGACATTGACAGTGACCTTGCCACCAGCCAATTTGAAGGCAGTCTCGACCTGCTCAGGCGTGCAGGCGGCGATAACACCGGCCAACGCAATGAGTGAGAATAACTTTTTCATTTCTTTAAAATAAATATTAAACATTAAACTAAATATCAATTTTCCTGCGGTGAGATATATGCCAATCAGGACATACTTCTCCCTAGCCGGCAAAGATACGGTATAAAAATGAGAAATACAAATTTTTTAAAAATTTATTTCCCCAGGTATGCGTTGATGAAATAAGGATTGTAGTAGTTCTTGCTCGCCAGGTTGTCGGCGGCTTCGGTACGGAACTCCTTATAATAGACCTGTTCGTTGTTGGCGTTGTAGTCGTAGGTGATCTGTCCGGACGTGGTGATGCGCGGCACATAGCCGTGGCGGCGGTTCCGGTAGGGCGGCAGCGAGATGTGAATGCGGAAGCCGCCGTTGGTGTGCGGCTGGAATGATTTCGCGACCAGCGATCCGTCAGGATTGAAGAGCAGGCCCTTCTCGGCGTAGAAGCCCACGGAGACGTGTCGGAAATGCCGCACCATCTCGAACTTGAGACCGATATCCCCGTACAGGAAACGCTGCACGCGCAGGGTGAACTGCGTCTGCAGGAAGGCATTGTAGTAGTTGCCGGCCACGTTCCAGACGAACATCGGCTCCCAGTAATAGCGCCAGTGGAAGCCGCGGAAACTGCCCACGGACACCACGCCGAACTGGGTATCCACCCAGAAACGCTCGTTGGGGAACCAGTATGCCGCCTCCACCGCAGCACCGAAGCGGTTGCCGGAGAACTGGCCGATCGACAGCTTGCCCTGGATCCCCAGGTGCCAGGGATCGCGGAAGCGCTGCGACAGCGTGATCATGCCGGGATGGATATAATGGTACTGCGTCTCGAAGAAATCCGTGAAGACCGGGATCACCAGCTGGTAGGAGAAGCGTGCGCCCGGCCAGAGGTTGATCTCGAGGGCGGGCTTGAGCTCCCAGAGGGACTGATAGACCTGCGTGATGATGAGGTTGATCAGCGAGACCACCGGATAGACGGTGATGTCCGTTCGGAGGAAGCTGTTGTTGCGCAGCGTCTGCTTCCGCACGGCGTCCCAGGATGCGTCGAGGCGTTTGCTGGTGCTCCAGCGGCCGGATTCAGGGTCAAAGGTAATCGTGACCTGCGGGACCTTGGAAGTGGTGCCGATGAGCTTGACCGGCTTGGACTCGTCCAGACCGGCGCCTTCCAGGATCTGCACGGCGCGGGCGAAACCTTCCGCAGGAAGTTTGTAGTAGTCGTTCTCGACGGTGAAGGCCGTGAATTCCGGCGTCTCGACGGAGCGCACGTTCAGGAAGCCGGCCTCCACGAGGCGGCGGGCCGCCTCTTCGGCGCGTGCACCCGCCAGGCTGTCCGTCTGGGACGGAGCCTGCGCCGCCGACGCAAGGGGCATCAGCAGCGGGAGCAGAACGAAAAGCCGGTACAATCTCTTCATGCAGGAAGTATTATCTCGCAAATTTAAAAATTTTTCAGGACTTCTCTCGCTTCCAGCACGGGATTGCCATTATTATATTTATAGGAATCATGGCGGACCGGACCGATGCCCGGGGCGTACCAGTTTTCGGACACGGTGTCCCGGTTGCGGCCGATGCCACGCTCCACCTTACGCTCGCGCAGCACCACGCAGTCGAAGGTGCCCGCGGGAACGGTGATGCGCTCGAAGCGCAGCACTTCCCGCGCGATGATGTCCATCGTATGCGTCATGATACCCGTCTTCACGCTGCAGTGGGCGTCCGGCAGCCGGTCACCGGGCGTCAGTTCGGCGGGCATCAGGGCCGGCGTGCCCTGAACGCTCTGCGCCGCGCCGGGGAACATGTTGTGCAGCACGGCCTGGAGCGAAGCGCCCAGGTCCTGCTCCGTAGTGCCGTCCGCACGGACGGTCGTCGTCATCCGTGTGGCACCGCCGTAGAGCTCTCCCCCACCCGGGCCGCGCATCGTGAAGATGTATTCCACGACGGTCTTCCCGCCTTCGCGGCGGATGCCCGTGTATTCCATCGTGACGATGCGCTCGAGACGGCCGTTCCCGACCTTGGTCCGCTCGTACGTCAGCGTACGGCCGGCCTGCATGCAAGTATAAGGTTCGCCCGCGCGGGCGAGGAGGCCCGTCGCCAGGAGCAAAAGGAGCAGCAGTGTGCGTTTCATGCTGCAAAGATGCGAATTTTTTCCGTATCTTCGTGTCCGTATGGTCCGACCCGAACTGCAAGCATACGTGGAGGCGGAGATCCTCCCCCGCTACGACGCCTTCGACAAGGCGCACCAGCGCCCGCACGTGGAGCGCGTGATCCGCGACGCCCTCGCGCTCGCGGCGTACTATCCCGTCGATCAGGACATGCTCTACGCCGCTGCGGCCTTCCACGACACGGGCCTGTGCGCGGACCGCGAGACCCACCACCTCGTCTCCGGCCGCATCATCCGCACCGACCCCGCCCTGCCCCGCTGGTTCTCCCCCGGGCAGATCGAGACCATCGCGCAGGCCGCCGAAGACCACCGCGCCTCGCTCGACCACGAGCCGCGCAGCATCTACGGGCGCATCATCGCCGAAGCCGACCGGCAGATCGAGCCGGAGACCATCGTCCGGCGCACCGTCCAGTACGGCCTCGCCCACTATCCCTCGCTCAGCCGCGAAGAGCACTGGCAGCGCACGCTGGACCATCTTCACGAGAAATATGCCGCCGGCGGCTACCTGCGGCTCTGGATTCCCGAATCCCCCAACGCCGCGAAGCTCGCCGAGCTCCGCACCCTCATCGCCGACGAAGCGCGCCTGCGCGTCCTCTTCGAGGAAATCTTCGACGCGGAAGGAGATTCCGGGTCAAGCCCGGAATGACGGGAAAAGGCCGGAAACGGAACTGTCCCCCGAAAGCATTTCCCGCAAGGGGCTTTTTCTGCTTTCGGGGGACAGTTGCCGTTCCGCCGTTTACACCCTGCCGGGATAGGCGATACGGGAGCGAAGCGACGCAGGGGGTCCGGGGGGCGTTCCCCCCGGATCATTCAGTCTTGCCAGGATAGGCCTGCAAGGCCTTCTGGAGGACAATCAAAGCTTTGGCGAGGTCGTCCTTGCAGAGGACGTAGGCGATGCGGACCTCCTGGCGGCCTTCGCCGGGTTCGGTATAGAAACCGGCGCCGGGCGCCATCATCACGGTCGAACCTTCGTACTGGAAGTCACGCAGGCACCAGATGCAGAACTTCTCGGCA
>JAFXUS010000071.1 GCA_017535125.1 Bacteroidales bacterium
GACATGGACTTCAAGGTCACCGGTACCGCCGACGGCATCACCGCCACCCAGATGGACATCAAGGTGGACGGTCTGTCCTACGAGGTGCTGGAGAAGGCGCTTGAGCAGGCCCGCCAGGGCCGCATGCACATCATGGGCGAAATGATGAAGACCATCAGCGAGCCGCGCGAGGACTACAAGCCCTTCGTGCCGCGCATCGTCCAACTGCGCATCGCCGCCGAGTTCATCGGCGCCGTCATCGGCAAGGGTGGCGAGACCATCCAGAAGATCCAGAAGGAGACCGGCACCGTCATCAACATCGACGAGGAGCCGATTCCGGGCACCAACCTCACCGAGGGTGTGGTGGACATCGCTTCCGACAACGCCGAGAACATGCAGAAGGCCCTCGATTGGATCAAGGGTATCTGCGCGGTTCCCGAGGTCGGCACCGTCTATCACGGCCGCGTGGTTTCCATCCTCGAGTTCGGCGCCTTCATCGAGATCCTGCCGGGCAAGGAAGGCCTGCTGCACGTCTCCGAGATCGCGTGGAACAAGACCGAGAAGGTCGAGGACGTGCTGTCCGTCGGCGACGAGGTGGACGTCAAGCTCCTCGAGATCGACGCCAAGACCGGCAAGATGCGCCTCTCCATGCGCGCCCTGACCGAGAAGCCGGAAGGCTACAAGGAGCCGGAGCGCCGGCCGCGCGGTGAGCGCGGCGACCGTGGCGGCGAGCGCCGCAACGGTGGCGACCGCCGTGAAGGCGGCCGCGGGCGCGACGAGCGTCGCGGCGGTGACCGTCGCGAGGGTGGCCGTGACAACCGTCACAGCGACCGCCCGCGTCACAACAACGGTCCTCGCCAGGAGGCTCCCGCCCCGTCCTTCGACGACTATAAGGAGACCGTCGACGAGGTCTTCTAGACCTGTCGGCCGAATATAAGTTGTCCCCCAAAAGCTGAAAGAACCCTTGCGGGAAAAGCTTTTGGGGGACAATTACGTTCCGACCTCTTTATTTCAAATCAAAGTTGTCGGCGTCTTCGAGGACGGGGAACTTGCGGTGGTAGGAGACCAGGTGGGCGAGGTCGATCTCGCCGCAGGCGAAACCTTCCTGATTGTCCTCGACCTGCGCGAGCGTCTCGCCGTAGGGGCTGATGAGGGCGGTGCCGCCGTCGTACTCGCACGCGGGGTCGCTTCCGATACGGTTGACGGCCCCGACATAGCAGGCGTTCTCGATGGCGCGGGCACGGGAAAGCGTGTCCCACGCGAAACGCCGCACGCCGGGCCAGCTGGCCACGAACAGGATGGCGTCGTAGTCGTCGCGGTTGCGCAGCCACACGGGGAAGCGCAGGTCGTAGCAGACGGCCAGCAGGAAACGCACGCCCATGTATTTGACCACGACGCGCTCGGTTCCGGCACGGAAGCGTTCGCCTTCTCCGCCGTAGCCGAAAAGATGGCGCTTGTCGTACTGCTCGTAGCTCCCGTCCGGCCGCACGAAGTAGAAGCGGTTGACGCAGGGGGCCTTTTCGTCATTCGCCGACACCGATCGGCGAATCTCCAACGCTATCGATCCCGCGACGGCCGCATGCAGCTCCGCCGCCTTGCGCTGCATCCACGCCAGACCCGCGGAGGGCTCGTGCTCGACGGTGGCGTCGGGCAGCGTGGCGAAACCGGTGGTGAACATCTCGGGGAGGACGTAGAGCTCGGCCTGCGGGGCGCGGGCGAGAAGCTCGTCCAGCTTCGCGCAGTTGGCCTGCGGGTCACCCCAGGTTATATTGAATTGAATCAGACAGATTTTCATATTCTTTGTTTAAAGATTCCGGGTCAAGCCCGGAATGACTATGACGGGCGGAATGACGGCTAGAGTTCAATCGGTTTGTACTTCGGAACCAGGGTCTTCATGATGATCCAGGCGAGGAGGTAGGCGATGCCGCAGTAGCAGAAGATGATGAAATAGCCGGCCGGTTTGCCCTCGAAACCGAGGAAGCGGAAGGCGGAGCCGGCCCCTTCCGCATAGGTGAAGAGGTTGCCCGCGACCTTCTGGATGATCATCGAGCCGATGCCGCCCGCCGTCGTGCCGATGCCGGTGATGGAGGCGATGGTGCTCTTCGGGAACATGTCCCCGATGGTGGAGTAGAGGTTGGCGCTCCAGGCCTGGTGCCCCGCGCCGGCGAGGCCGATCAGGATGGCCGGCCACCAGGCGGAGTTGAGGTTGATGCCCAGCGGCTGCGCGAAGAGCGCGGCGATGGGGAAGAAGGCGAAGATGAGCATGGCGAGCATGCGGCCCGCGTACGGGTTCATGCCCTTTTTCTCCACGAAGATCTTGGGCAGGTAGCCGCCCACGATGGAGACCACGGTCACGATGGCGTAGAGCGTGAAAATCAGCGCCTGGCCCAGGCCGGAGGTGGCGGGGGCGCCGAACTGGTTGCTGAAATAGGAAGGCGCCCAGAACAGGAAGAACCACCACACGCCGTCGGTGAAGAACTTGCCGGTGATGAAGGCCCAGGTCTGCTTGTACTTCAGGCACTGGATGAACGGAATGGAAGGAGATTCCGGGTCAAGCCCGGAATGACTATTAGAAGAGACCGGCGAATCTTCCTCATCCTGATGAATATACGCCAGTTCCGCCTCGTTGACGCGCGCGCTCTTCTCGGGCTTCTCGTACATGAAGGCCCAGAAGAACATCCAGATGAAACCCAGGCCGCCGATGATGATGAAGGCCCATTCCCAGCCGAGCTTGACGGCGAGGGGCGGAATCAGCAGCGGCGCGGCCAGCGCGCCCACGGATGCGCCTGCGTTGAAGATGGAGGTCGCGAAAGCGCGGTCCTTCTTCGGGAAATACTCGGCCGTCACCTTGATGGCGGCCGGGAAGTTGCCGGACTCGCCGAGGGCGAGGATGCCGCGGCAGAGCAGGAACAGGTAAACGGACGTCGTCGAAACGGCCAGCGCGACGTTGCTGCCCGCCTCGATGGCGCGCAATGCGGCCACGCTGCCGAGTCCCGTGAAGAGGGCCGTAGCCCAGCCGCAGGCGGCGTGCATGCAGGCGCCGAGCGACCAGACGCCGATGGCGATCAGGTAGCCCTTCTTGGTGCCCATCCAGTCCACGAACTTGCCCGCGAAGAGGCAGCAGATCGCGTAGAAGATGGAGAAGAAGGAGGTGATGGTGCCGTAGTTGGCGTCCGTCCAGTGGAATTCCGGCTTGATGAATTCTTCGTAGGTCAGGGAAAGGACCTGGCGGTCGAGGTAGTTGACGGTCGTCGCCACGAAGAGCAGCGAGCACAGCCACCAGCGCCAGTTGGTCATCAGTTTCTGTTGTGTGGTCGACATGTTATCTGACTTCTCGGATGATTTGCAGGGCGCTTCGGCAGAGTTCGGTGATCCGGGCCCAGTCGCCCGCGGCGACGGCGTCCTTCGGGAAGAGGTTGGAGCCCATGCCGACGCAGGTCACGCCGGCCTTGAACCAGGCTTCGAGATTGGCCCGCTCGGGCTTCACACCGCCGGTAACCATGATGCGGCTCCAGGGCATCGGAGCGCGCAGGCCTTTGACGAAGGCCGGGCCGAGCACGTCGCCCGGGAAGACCTTGCAGAGGTCGCATCCGGCTTCCTGGGCCGCGCTGACCTCGCTGACCGAGCCGCAGCCCGGGCAGTAGGGGACGAGGCGCCGGTTGCACACCGGCACGACGGCGGGATTCCAGACGGGACCGACCACGAAGTTGGCGCCGAGCTGGAGGTAGAGGGCGGCGGTGGCGGGATCGACCACGCTGCCGATGCCCAGGATCATGCCCGGGAGCTCCGCGTTGGCGTATTTGACGAGTTCGCTGAAGACTTCGTGCGCGAAGTCGCCGCGGTTGGTGAATTCGAAGGCGCGCACGCCGCCGTCATAGCAGGCCTTGAGTACCTGCTTCGCGACGGCCGCGTCGGCGTGGTAGAACACCGGCACCATGCCGGTCTCCTGCATCGTCGCGAGGACCTGGAGTTTGTCGTATTTTGCCATAACTTATCTTGCTACGCGGCCGGAGGCGTCGCCCTTCATCAGGTTCTCGACCTCGGCCACGGTGACCTGGTTGTAATCTCCGAAAATGGTATGCTTGAGGCAGGAGGCGGCCACGGCGAAGTTCAGCGCCTTCTGGTCGTCGCCCGGGAAGCTGAGCAGGCCGTAGATGAGCCCGCCCATGAAGGAGTCGCCGCCGCCCACGCGGTCCACGATGTGGGTGATGTCGTAGCGGGGAGACTGATAGAGGGTGCTGCCGTCCCAGAGCACGCCGCCCCAGGTATTGTGGTTGGCGTTGATCGAGCCGCGCAGGGTGATGATGACCTTTTTCGCGCGCGGGAAGCGCTTCATCAGCTGCTCGCCCACGCTCTGGAAGCGCCGCTGGTCGATGGCGCCGCCCGTGGCGGTCACGTCGAAGCCTTCCGGCTTGATGCCGAAGACCTTGTCGGCGTCCTCCTCGTTGCCGAGAATGATGTCGCAGCCCTCGACGAGGGCGGGCATCACGTCACCGGCGGTCTTGCCGTATTTCCAGAGGTTCTTGCGGTAGTTGAGGTCGCAGCTGACCGTCACGCCGAGTGCATTCGCAGCGCGTACGGCTTCCAGGCAGACGTCCGCCGCGCCCTGGCTGAGGGCGGGGGTGATGCCGGTCCAGTGGAACCAGTCGGCGCCCTCGAAGACCTTCTTCCAGTCGATCATGCCGGGCTGGATGGTGGCGATGGAGGAGCCGGCGCGGTCATAGACCACCTTGCTCGGGCGCGCCACGGCGCCGGTCTCGAGGAAATAGATACCGAGGCGGTCGCCCCCGAAAATGATGCGGGAGGTGTCCACGCCATAGGAGCGGAGGTCCTTGAGGCAGGATTTTGCGATATCGTTGTCCGGCAGGCGTGTCACGAACGCGGCGTCGATGCCGTAGTTCGCGAGCGAAACGGCCACGTTGGCTTCGCCGCCGCCGAAGGTGGCGTCGAACTGCCGGGCCTGGCCGAAGCGGAGGTAGCCGGGGGTGGAGAGGCGGAGCATGATTTCTCCGAAGGTGATGACTCTGGGCATAGGCGTACTATTTCTGACGGCAGTAGATCTGCACGGGGCAGCCGGTGAGGTTGAAATGCTTGCGCAGCTGGTTCTCCAGGAAGCGCTTGTATGGATCCTTGATGTATTGCGGAAGGTTGCAGAAGAAGGCGAAGGCCGGGAATTTCGTGGGCAGCTGGGTGATGTACTTGACCTTGATGTACTTGCCCTTCCAGGCCGGAGGCGGAGTCTCCTCTATTATCGGGAGAAGCACCTCGTTGAGCTGTGCCGTGGGGATCTTCCTGCGATAGTTGTCAGACACCCTGGCGGCGGCATCCAGCACGTCCATCACCCTCTGCATCTTCACCACGGAGGTAAAGACTATGGGGACGTCATCGAACGGCGCGAGCCTGGCCCTGAGGCCTTCGGTGTACTCGCGGAGAGTATTCTGGTCCTTGATGAAGAGGTCCCACTTGTTGACCACCAGCACGCAGCCCTTGCGGTTCTTCTGGATGATGTTGAATATGTTCATGTCCTGGGCTTCCATTCCGCTGGTGGCATCGATCATCAGGATGCAGACGTCGGCCTTTTCGATGGCGCGCATGGAGCGAAGCACGGAGTAGAACTCGAGGTCCTCGTGGACCTTGGATTTCTTGCGGATGCCGGCGGTGTCGACGAGCATGAACTCGTGCCCGAACTTGTTGTAGTGCGTCTCGATGGAATCGCGGGTTGTGCCGGCCACAGGGGTGACGATGTTGCGCTCCTCGCCCAGGAGGGCGTTCGTAAGGGAAGACTTGCCGACATTGGGCTTGCCGACGATGGCTATCCTCGGCACCCCCTCGTAAGGGTCGGCAGCAGGCTGATCCTCCTTCGGGAGGACCCTCACCACCTCGTCGAGCAGGTCGCCCGTACCGGAGCCGTTGGCCGCCGAGATGCTCCAGATCTCACCGAGGCCGAGGCCGTAGAACTGGTAGGCGTCGTACATCTTGTCGCCGGAGTCCACTTTATTGACGCACAGGACCACCGGTTTCTTGGACCGGCGGAGCACGTCGGCTATCTCGGAATCGTAATCCGTGATGCCTG
This sequence comes from Bacteroidales bacterium, assembly GCA_017535125.1. The sequence continues at coordinate 6,053 of JAFXUS010000071.1, forward strand.
TGGCGGCCTCGACCATGAAGATCACGGCGTCAGCCTCCTCGATGGCTATCTCCACCTGGCGGCGGATGGCCTTCTCGAACACGTCCTCGGAGTTGGAGGTATAGCCTCCCGTATCGACTACGGAGAACTCCGAGCCGCACCATTCACACTTGCCGTAATGCCTGTCGCGGGTGACACCTGCAGTGTCGTCCACGATGGCCTTCCTCATGCCTACCAGACGGTTGAAGAGGGTGGATTTTCCAACATTGGGTCTTCCTACTATCGCTACCAGGCTCATATCTTGTGTTCTTTGTAGAGCGCGCAGCCAGCACACGCTTCGGTTACCTCCCCGGTACAGTTCCCGGGGACTTTGTCAGCCTTGCCGAGACGTTCGGCCTCCTCCTCATGGACACAGCGGATGCCGAGACGGCGCATGTCCTTGTTCTTGCTCACCTCGTACTCGGGGAACTCTCCGTCCTTCCGGAATATGATGTTGAAGCACATTCCGAAAACGCAGAGAGCAATGATCGCGAGGGTAAGGAGGAAAACTTTCATCCGGATCTAGAAAATGAACTCGGGGCTGATGGGCTCGTAGTTGTAAACTTTCCTTATGATGGACGCGAAGGTGCCCGTCATACTCATGACCTTGATCTTCCTGGTGTCGATGGCAGGGTCGGTCGGGAGCGGGATGGTGTCGGTGATGAACACCTCGGTGAGCTTCGACGCATTGATACGGTCGTAGGCCGGACCGGACAGGATGCCGTGGGTGGCGCAAGCGCGCACGCTGCAGGCTCCCATGTCCATGAGCACGTCGGCCGCCTTGGTAAGGGTGCCGGCGGTGTCGATCATGTCATCGACTATGATGATGTTCTTGCCCTCGACCTCACCGATGGCGGTGATCTTGGAGACGACGTTGGCCTTGGCGCGGGACTTGTGGCAGATGATCACAGGGCATCCGAGGTCCTTGGCATAGGCGTTGGCGCGCTTGGCGCCGCCCATGTCCGGCGCGGCGATCGCGAGGTCGGGGATGTGCATCGACTTGATGGCCGGGATGAACACTTTGCTGGCATAGACGTGGTCCACGGGGAAATCGAAGAAGCCCTGGATCTGGTCTGCGTGGAGGTCGCAGGTCATGACCCGATCGGCTCCCGCCGCACGGAGAAGATTGGCGACGAGTTTGGCGCCGATGGATACGCGGGGCTTGTCCTTGCGGTCCTGGCGGGCCCAGCCGAAATAAGGAATTACGGCTATGACCTTGTCGGCGGACGCACGCTTGGCGGCATCGATGCACAGAAGCAGTTCCATCAGGTTGTCTGCCGGAGGGAACGTAGATTGGATGAGGAACACGGTGGCGCCGCGGACGCTCTCCATGTAGGCGGGCTGGAACTCCCCGTCGCTGAAGGGAGTGACCTCGAGGTTGCCAAGATACAGGTCGGGCTCGTCCGGAGACTTCAATGCGTTCAATCCGTCAATGACCTTGCCGGCAAAGTCCCTGGAGGCCCTGCAGGCGAAGATGACCATTTTATGTACGTTGTTCATAAGGAGTTATAGGGTAGTTAGAATGTTTCCGATGTAGTCGAGTATTTCGTCGCGGCCCATTCCGGTCTGGGACGAACTGCGGAACGACGGAGGGAGAACCTCCCAGTCACGGAGCATCAGCTCCTCATCCCGGGCAATCTGCGCAGCAAGGACGTTGGGGCCCTGCTTGTCGCACTTGGTGTAAATGATGCCGAAGGGTATGCCGTTCTCGCCGAGTTCGGCCATGAAGTCGAGGTCGATGCTGCCGATGTCGTGACGCGAGTCCACAAGGACGAAGAGCATCACGAGCTCCGGTGAATTGTGGATATAATCGCGGGTGAGGGTCTTCAACTCGTCACGGCTCTTCTGAGGGAGCTTGGCATAGCCGTAGCCGGGAAGGTCCACCAGATACCAGCTGCCGTTGATCAGGAAGTGGTTGACGACGCGGGTCTTGCCGGGGGTGGAGGAAGTCATGGCGAGTTTCTTGCGGCCGGTGAGCATGTTTATGAGAGAGGACTTGCCGACATTGGATCGGCCTATGAAAGCGAACTCAGGCAGTTTCTGCTTGGGCTTCTGTATCGTTCTTGTGCTGCTGCCCGCAAAAGCGGCGTCAGTGATCTTCATCGGAGTCCTCTTTAAAACGCGTGCAAATATAACAATTTTCCAGCAATTATTTTCCTACCTTTGCAATGAATGAAAGCCTATTCGACATGGAAAGGGAATATATCGACCTGTACACCCTGCAAAGCCGTCTCAAACTCGGTCTCGAAGACCTGTTCCAGGAAAAAGTCTGGGTAAAGGCGGAGATCGCTTCGGTGAGCGTGAAGGCCAACGGACACTGCTATCTCGACCTTTCACAGAACGATGCCGGCGGCGTCGCCGCCCGTGCCAAAGCCGTCATCTGGAGGTCGGACTATTACCAGTTGAGCAGTTTCTTCACGGCTGCCACGGGGTCGCCCCTGAAGGCCGGCATTTCGGTCCTGGTACGCGTCCAGGTCACGTACAGTCCGCTGTATGGACTTACCCTGACTATCGACGACCTGGACCCGCAGTTCACCCTGGGGGAACAGGAGCTTGAAAAGCGGCGCACGGTCGCGCGCCTGGAGGCCGAAGGCTTGATGGACAGGCAGAAGGAACTCTCTCCCGCGCCGCTTCCGTACGCGCTCGCAGTCATTTCGGCCCGCGACGCCGCCGGCTACGGCGATTTCCAGCGCCACCTGCACGGAAACGGATTCGGATTTGTTTTCCGCACCGACCTCTTCGAAGCGACGATGCAGGGTGCAGGCGCTCCGGAGTCCATCATTGATGCACTGGACAGAATCGAGAGTTCCGGCACGGCTTACGACGCCGTCCTCATCCTCCGCGGAGGCGGGTCCACGCTGGACCTGGCCTGCTTCGACGACTACTCCCTTTGCTGGCGCATCTCCCAGTGTGCCGTCCCCGTCTATACCGCCATTGGCCACGACAGGGACTATCACGTCGCCGACATGGTCGCCCATTCATACGTCAAGACGCCCACCGCCCTGGCGGACCTGTTCATAGACTCCTATATGGCCGAGGACGAGCGCATCTGCGCCTTCGGCTCCCGCCTCAGGCTGGCTTTCCTGAACAAGGTCAACAACATGGCTTCCCGCATCGACATGCTGGAGGCCCGCATCAAGGCGGCGGACCCGCGCGCCATCCTCAAGCGCGGGTACGTCCTCGCCGCGGACGCACGTGGACGCGTGCTCAAGTCCGCGGCTGCCGCCTCTCCCGGCGACAGCGTCTCCCTCCTGTTCTCCGACGGCACGCTCGACTGTGAAGTCAAGTCCCGCCACTGACTTCCACTCCTCAACTTCAGCACACTTTAGGCCGTTCCACAAAACCCATTGTACCGCCACCGGCCTCCCAACCCACTTCGTGGTCGACAGCGGTACAGTGCATGGCACATCAGGCCAGTCACTGAACAGGAATCACCTCTGGAGAACCCTGTAGGGCACACTCCAGTACAATGGGTTTTGAGGAACACGAAAAACGCACCGGTTTGCAGGCTATTCCTTGCATTATCCGGAGCATTCGCCTACATTTGTCCCAGGCAAGCATGGACTGATGCCCCGACGACATTCCCCGGGGCGAGAGGATGCCGGGGAGAATCCCCGGATCCGGGCGTATCTGACACGCCGAACCGGTCCCGCCGTCGATGAAGGTCGTCGTCATCCAGGCACATTCCCAATACTTGCCATATCATGACATTCACCGCAAAAACTCTAAAACGACTTGCCGCAGACCTGTCCCTGGACATCCCTTATGTCAGAGGGGTCGTCCGCCCGGTCAGGAACTGCTGGCACATCTCCTCCGACGGGGGCTATGCCTTTGCCCTCTTCGAAACCGAGGAGGACTTCAAAGCCGCTATGAACCGTCTCGCTCTACTTGCCCTAAGGAGCGGCGTCATCGTCCTGGCTTTCTGTATAATGGACAACCATGTCCACTTCGTGCTGTATGGTCTGAAGGAAGCCTGCGAGGCATTCGTCAAGGAGTTCCTCAACCTGACTGCACACTACAACTCACGCAAGCATTGCAACAGGAGAGGAGCTTCTTCAATACCCCTGAGTTGCCAGCGGATCGAGGACGAAGAATACCTTCTCAACGCCATCTGCTACGATATTCGGAATCCTCCCGTGAACGGTCTGAAATACACATTCTATGATTACCCGTGGTCCAGTGGCCCCCTTTATTTCCGCATCGGTTCAAGCTGGGCATCTCCGTTATGGAAAGCCGGCCTCGAGGACTGCCCCGCAGAGACAAGGGATTTCTTCAGGGTCAGAAGGGCAGGAGAAATGGGTGCTAAGGAACGAAGGAGGATCACCGGCTCGGATCAGAGGATTCCGGAAGACTGGCTTTTGTTCGACGGCGTGATACTCCCCTCTTCCTACATCCCGGCCGGTATGGTGGAAAAACTGTTCAGGTCACACCGGGCATTCAACTTCTTTGCAGGCAGGAGCAAGGAGAAGGAGATGGAGGATATCATGGGCACATGGTCTTCCCTCAGCCTGCAGGATACGGAAATGCGCCAGCACCGGGACGAAGAGATGGCAGCCCTGTATGGCACGGACAAGGTCCGCAGCCTGAGCATACGGCAGCGGATAGAGGTCGGGAAGATACTCCGAAGGAAGTACATGACCTCGGTCAAACAAATTGCAAGGGTGGTCTGCATCCCGCCCGAGGAGGCGGAAAGAGCTCTCGACTGAGCTATCCTTTCGGGTAACGGATGGTGAAGCAGGCGCCGGACAGCGAGAATGACTTGGAATAAGTGATGTCGGCGTTGCACTTCTCAAGGATACTTCGGCAGATGGCAAGCCCGAGGCCCGTTCCTGCACTCTTCGTAGTGAAGTTGGGGGTAAAGAGCTTCGGCTGGTTCTCAGGCTGCACGCCGGGACCGTTGTCTTCGAACACGATGTCATAGAACCCGTCATTCGCGGAATTGCGCAGGGACACGACGATGCGGCCCTTCTCCGGCTCCCTGCCGGCATCCAAGGCCTCCTGCCGCTGAATGTCGATGGCCTGGACCGAATTGGTTATAAGGTTCACGAACACGCGGGTAAGCTGAGGCTTGGGCCCAGTAACCGAGGCTCCCTCCATGCCATAGTACGAAAACTCGATATTCTCCTTGTTGTCGAACATCGATATCTCCTCCTGGAGCAGCGCATCGAGGTCGATCTGCGAGGGCTCTTCGGTATACAGTTTGGCGAAGGTCGAGAACTCGTTCGCGGTATCGGTAAGGATGTCGATGTGGTCCAGCACCACTTTCGCCACTTCGTCGAACTTGTCCTCCCATCCCGCAGCACCTCTCTGCTTCAAGCGTATGAGCCTCTGCAGCTGTAGTTTCATCGGCGTGAGAGGGTTCTTGATCTCGTGGGCGACCTGCCGTGCCATGGCGCTCCACGCCTTGTCGCGCTCCGCTTGGGCGAGCTGCTTGGTACTTTCGGCCAGATCGTCCACCATGAGGTTGTAGGCATCCACCAGCGATGATATCTCGTCCTTGCGGTCGTACTCGATGTGCTC
>JAFXUS010000072.1 GCA_017535125.1 Bacteroidales bacterium
CATTTTCCCAGCACCACAATAACCCGCTCAAACCGAGCGGGTTATTTGTTTTGGTCCCACTTTCCGTCCCACTTTTGTGGTGCGTAGGGCAGATTCAGCGTTTGTCGATAATCTTTGCATCCGGATAGTCCGCAGGATTGAATGTGACCTGCTTCTCCGTGACGCCGAAAGCGATGTTGCGCAAGGTCATGCTGATGCCGGACATTTTGAAGCTCAGGCTGATGGGCAGATAATTGCCTTTAGCGACCACGAGGTCCATGCTCTTGGGGGCGTCCTTTTCCGTGTTTGACTTGGATTTCTTACAGAGGAAATGCCAGGCGTCAGCCGTCTCGCTTTGCTGGGTAATGTCATAGCCTTCGGTGATCCCGGCGAACATCCCCATGTCATCTTCCGCATCCACGGTCGCAATTTCCTTCTTGATGGTGATTTCATTCTTCTTGGAGTCGTATTCCCAGGATGTGGTGTCGTCCGTCCAGGTAATGACTTTGATTCCTTTAATGGTGGTTTCCGCCCGCATTTTATTGCCCAAGGTATAGGTCTTGACCGTTACGTTGCCCAGAATCGGGATCTTGGAATCGGCGGTCATGACAACACCCTCATGCTCGCGCTTTTCAATTTCTGCGTCCATGCGGGAAATGATCTCCTGCGGCGTCTGCGCAATCGCAGTCATGCCCAACAGGAGGGCTGAAAAATAAACGAAGATGCGTTTCATTCTTGATCGTTGTCAGGTATTTGTTTCTCCTTCTTTTTACGCAGGGCATGAAGCTCGTCCAGGTAACTGGCCGTGATGATACCGGAAGGCAGCGCGATGATGACGACGCCGAAAAGCGACGAGAACATGCAGACGAGGCGTCCGATGTTGGTCACGGGCGTCACGTCGCCATAACCGACCGTGGTCAGCGTCACCGTGGCCCAGTAAAGCGCATCGAGGAAGGAGGTAAAGGTCGGCTCTCCGGTGTTCGGATTGATGTGCGGTTCGGCATTGAACATGACCAGCGCGGACAGGAAAATGTAGAACATGGCCAGCGCCAGGATGGTCAGCAGGACGTTCTTTTCTTTGCGGATCGCCAGTCTCAGGAGATCGAACTTGCCGGTGTAGCGGAATATCTTGAACAGGCGGACGATCCTCAGCAGACGGGTCAGTCGGATGACCTTGAATCCGTCACCCAGAACGTGGAGTCCCGGAAGGATGGACAGCAGGTCCAGGATGGCCCAAGGCGTAAAGGGGTGTATGACGAAGGACCAGCCCTTTTTGCCCATGCGGTAATCAGCCGTAATCCAGCGCAGGATATAATCGATGATGAATAGGGTGACGGTAATCACCTCGATCACATGGAAGATGAGGTGATCCTGCATGTACAATAACGGAATGATGCTGGCAATGATGGCGAGGAACATCACCAGATCATAGATGATGCTCACATTGTCCCCTCTTTTCCCAAGGGCGATAATCGTATAAATACGCTTGCGGATATTCATGTCAGAATTTGTTGTTGATCAGACGCCAGGCGATGGATCCGGGCTTGGGAAGCGGCGGCAGCGCATCGCGGCGGAACCAGCGCGCATCGGCGATTTCGGATTCCTGGATGCGAATCTCGCCGGACTTGTAGTCAGCATAGAAGGCGGCCATCAGCTGGTCCGGGAAAGGCCATGCCTGACTGCCGGCATAGCGGATGTTCTGCACCTCCAACCCCGTCTCCTCGCGGACCTCGCGGCGCAGGGCCTGCTCGAGGGTCTCCCCCATTTCGACGAAGCCGGCCAGACAGGCATAGACGCCCCGCGTGTCCTTGACGTTGCGGAGCAGCAGAATCTCCTCGCCCCGGCTGATGAGCGTGATGATGCAGGGCTCGATGCGCGGGAAGACGAGGCGGCCGCAGGCCGTGCACTCCAGCGCATGCTCTACGGCGTGCAATTGCAGCGGCTGCCCGCAGGACGGGCAGAAACGGGTGGACGCCCGCCAGTGGCAATAGCTCTTGACGTGCGCCACACGGGCGTTCTCTTCCTCGTCGTGAGCAAAGAAATAGCTCGCAATCGGCTCGAAGCGGCTCCCGGCAGGCGCTTGCGCGTCCGGCCGGAGCAGGATGCCGACACTGCCGCTGATGCAGTCCTCGCAGCGGATTTGAATATCAGATGAAACAAAGGAGGCGACGATTCCCGCTTCCGCGGCGTCACCTCCTCCCTGGACCAGGATCTCCCGGTCGCGGAAAATGTAAACTAATTCCACGGATCCTCGTTGGCAGGGGTCCGGATGTCGCTCAGGCACTGGATGTCATTCAGGAACCACTCGCCCGTGCTCTTCTTCTGGCGGAGCTTGATGGGACGCGGGCTGTCGGCACCGCCGGAGCGTAAATAAATCGTGGCCCAGCCATCCTCCTGGAAGGTGTAGGGATTGCTGACCGGAGTAAGCTTGTAGGGCTGCGTGGGGCTGTAGCTGTTGGCCGGGGTCGCGCCCTGGAAGAAGGAACGCGGTTTGTATCCCTTGCCCTGCAGGCGCTCACGGATGAACTGACGCTCGTAGTTGGACAGATCCTCGGGACCTTTCAGCCAGTCCAGCATTTCATAACATGCGTCCGGATTCGTCTCATAACGGCAGAGGGCGGCGATCGTCAGCGCGGCAACGCCGTACGGATCCTTCATGTTGGCCTCAGGCAGCGCTTGGAGATCCTGGAGACTCTCCGGAAGGTTGTAGAAGGTGTAAGTCTTGATTCCACCAGAGAAGGAACCCTGACCGAGGGCGCCGCAGCCGGTGACGAGCCATGCCATGGCGGCGAAGCAGACGATGCTGAGAATGCGTTTCATATCGGTTGTCGTTTTTAGTAAAGACAAATATAGGAAAAAAACTTATATTTGTCATTGTTAATTACTTCTACGGAATGAAAAAGTATTTTCTCCTGACGCTCGCGTCCCTGCTCCTGCTGAGCGGGACCGCGGCGCGTGCACAACGCATCGAAAACAGTTCCCGGAGCACCATCGCGTACATCCAGGCCGACGGCCGCATCGAGAACAGTTCTCGCAGCACGATGGGATATTTCAACGGCGAACGCGTGGAAAACAGGTCCCGCAGCACCATCGGCTATATCAACAGCAACGGCCGTTTCGAGAACGCGTCCCGCAGCACCATCGGTTATTTCAACGGCGAGCGCGTGGAGAACAGTTCCCGCAGTACCATCGGTTACGTCCATGACGGCCGGGTGGAGAACGCCTCCCGCAGCACGATAGGCTACTACTCCGGCGTCAAGGCCGAATGGGTCGCGTACTACTTTTTCTTCATGAAATAAAAAAGCCCTGCGGCCTGCAGGGCTTTTTCGTTATTCTTTTCCAAGACATTTCCAGACGCACGCTGACAGCGCCGCGCCGATGAGCGGTCCTACGAAGAAGACCCAGACGTTGGCGAGGGCCGCGCCGCCGGCGAAGATGGCCGGGCCGAGGGAACGGGCCGGGTTGACGGAGGTGCCGGTCAAGTTGATGCACACGAGGTGGACGAGGATCAGCGTGAGACCGATCGCGAGGCCTGCGAGGTTACCGGCGCCTTTCTTGGCGTCCGTGCTGCCGAGCACGACCAGCACGAAGATGAAGGTCGCAATGGCTTCCACGAGAATGGCTCCGCCCACGCCGCCTGCATTATCGACACCGTTCGAGCCGAGGCCGCCGGTCAGGTCCGTCGCCGCGACCACGTTTGTGAGCAGCAGCAGGACGGCGCCCGCGAGGATGCCGCCGATGATCTGTCCGCACCAGTAGCCGCAGGCGTCCTTCCAGCTCATGCGGCCGGAGAGGGCGACGGCAAAGGTGATGGCGGGATTGATGTGGCAGCCGGAGATGGCGCCGATCGTGTAAGCCATCGCAATCACGGTGAGACCGAACGCGATGGCGGTGCCCACGACACCGGCAGGCGTGTTGCAGCCGAGGAACATCGCGGTTCCGCAGCCCAGCAGCGTCAGAACGAAGGTTCCGATGCATTCTGCAAAGTACTTTCTCATTTGAAAATGTGGTTTTAGGGTTAGTTTTACGATGCTAATTTAGCAAAAAAGCCGATAAATTGTTATATTTACCCGATAGAAATCAAAACCACAAAGATATGTACGACGCTACCCACGGACTCTATGTCGCCCACGGCCCGAACGGGCCGATCTCCATCATCGGCAAGATGGCCAACCGCCACGGACTCATCGCCGGAGCGACCGGCACCGGCAAGACGGTCACCCTCCAGGTGCTCGCCGAATCCTTCAGCCAGGCGGGCGTGCCCTGCTTCATGGCGGACATGAAGGGCGACCTGTCCGGCATCAGCCAGGCCGGCCGCCTGAGCGGCTTCATCGAGAAGCGACTTCCGGAGTTCGGCTTGGAGAACCCGCAGTTCGCCGGCTGCCCTACCCGATTCTTCGACGTGTTCGGCGAACAGGGCCATCCCATGCGCACCACCATCTCCAACATGGGTCCGATGCTCCTCAGCCGCCTGCTCGGCCTCAATGAGGTGCAGAGCGGCGTGATGGACATCATTTTCCGCGTCGCGGACGACAAGGGCCTGCTGCTGATCGACATGAAGGATCTGCGCGCATTGCTGGGCTACGTGGCCGAGCACGCGGAGGAATACAGCCGCACCTACGGCAACGTGTCCACGTCCAGCGTCGGCGCCATCCAGCGCGCCCTGCTGTCGCTGGAGAACCAGGGAGCGGACAAGTTCTTCGCCGAGCCGTCCTTCGACATCCAGGACCTCTTCGCTGTGGAGAACGGCCGCGGCGTGATGAGCGTGCTGGCCGCCGACAAGCTCATGATGAATCCGAAGCTCTACTCGACCTTCCTGCTATGGCTGTTGTCCGATATCTATTCCAACATGCCCGAGGTGGGCGACCAGGAGCTCCCGAAGCTCGTGTTCTTCTTCGATGAGGCGCATACCCTCTTCACGGATACCTCCCCGGCACTGGTCAGCAAGATCGAGCAGGTGGTCCGCCTGATCCGAAGCAAGGGCATCGGCGTGTACTTCATTACGCAGAATCCTTCCGATATCCCCGACAGCGTCCTCGGCCAGCTGGGCAACCGCGTCCAGCACGCTCTGCGCGCCTATACGCCCAAGGACCAGAAAGCCGTGCGCGCTGCCGCGGAGACCTTCCGCGTCAATCCTGCCTTCAAGACCGAAGACGCCATCATGGCGCTGGAGACAGGCGAAGCGCTGGTCAGCTTCCTGGATCCCAAGGGCGCCCCGAGCATCGTGGAGCGTGCGAAGATCCTCTTCCCGCTGAGCCAGATCGGCGCCATTACTGCGGGCCAGCGGCTCGACATCCAGAATGCTTCCCCGCTGGGCGGGAAATATGATCATATCATCGACCGGGAGTCCGCTTTCGAGGTGCTGCTGGCCGACGCGCAGAAGGCCGCCGAAGAGCAAGCGAAGCAGCAGGAGGAGATCGAGCGCCAGAAGGCGGAAGCGGCCAAGCCGCAGTACCGCGAGCCCCAGGCCGCTGCACCCGCCTCGAAGAAGACGTCCAAGGCCAAAAAGACCATTGCCGGCACCGTAGCTGCCGCAGCGGCGACGGCCGCCATCTCCAGCGTGTCCCGCAGCGCGGGCACGGCCGTGGCGAACGCCGTCACCGGCAAGAAGAAGAGCAAGAACAGCAAGAGCACGGCGGAGAAGGCCATCGGCAGCGCCACGTCCAGCGCCCTCCGCACCCTCACCCGCAGCATCCTCGGCAGTTTGATTAAATAGTTGGTAGTCATTCCGGATCCAACATAGTCATTCCGGGCTTGACCCGGAATCTCTAAGAATGAAGAAAAGATATTCAGTTTTATTCGCTATCCTCCTTACCCTGGCCTCCTGCGGCCCGCGCGGCAAGGTTGAAGTCGGCCCCGTCGAGATTCTTCCGACCCCGCCGATCGGCTTCATTCCCGAGCTCTACGTCGTGGACAGCACCCAGGTCCGCTCCGGCGACTCCTTCACCGGCATGATGAACCGCCTGGGGCTCGGCGCCACCGACGCCTACACCCTCACGCAGCGTTGCGACGGCGTTTTCGACGTGCGGAAACTCCGCGCCGGCAACAAGATCCAGGCCTATTACGAGCCTGCTTCCGTAGGTTCCAAAAGCTTGCAATACGTCGTCTATCAGGAAGACCGCATCCGTTCCTATGTATTCCGCTGCGCGGATTCCCTTGCCGTCTGGAAATATGAGAAGCCGGTCGTGCACCGGCGCGGCCTCGTCGATGTGACGATCAACAGTTCCCTCTGGAACGACATGATCGCCTCCGGCGGCTCCCCCAACCTGATCATGACCCTCGCGGACATCTATCAATGGAGCGTCAACTTCTTCGCTCTCCAGAAGAACGACCGTTTCCGGATGATCTATACCGAGAGCATCTGTGAAGGCGAGGTGGTCGGTATCGACACAGTCCATTTCTGCCTCTACGATGCCGCTGGCGGTGGCAAGCAGGTCGCTGCCGTCCGCTTCGAGACCGGCGACAGCGAGCGCGGAACCTATTGGGACAAGGGCGGCGAGAGCCTCAAGCGCATGTTCCTCAAGGCGCCGCTCAAATACAACCGCATCAGCAGCGGCTTCTCCTATGCGCGTGTGCACCCGGTTACGGGCCAGGTCAAGGCCCATACCGCCGTCGATTACGCGGCGCCGACCGGCACGCCGGTCCATGCGCTGGGCGACGGCACCGTGACCAAGCTCGGCTGGGACGGCGGTGGCGGCGGCAACCGCATCCGCCTCAAGCACGCACAGGGTTATGAGACCAGCTACATGCACCTGTCGAAGTTCGCGCCGGGCCTGAAAGTGGGCTCCCGCGTGTCCCAGGGCCAGCTGATCGGCTATGTAGGCATGACCGGCACGGCCACGGGTCCGCACCTCGATTTCCGCGTGTTCCAGAACGGCAAGGCCATCAACCCGCTGTCGCTGAACTCCCCCGCTTCCGAACCGCTGGACAAGAAGTACTTGCCTGCGTTCAACGCCCTCTACGACAAGTGGATGGCGGAACTCAACAAATAGTCCATGGACATCAAACCAGTCGCTGTCTTCCATTCTCCTCTACCCGAGAAATTCGGCCTGCCCCGCCAGGCCGGGCTGGCGGAATCGCTCCGCGGCACCGTCGTGCTGGAGCCGAAATTCCGCACGCCGGAGGCCCTGCGCGGCCTGGACGGCTTCGACTATATCTGGCTGATCTGGGGCTTCCACCTGAACCATGAGACGGCTTCCGAGGGCCTGACCGTCCGGCCGCCGCGCCTGGGCGGCAACGAGCGCGTCGGCGTCTTCGCCTCCCGCTCCCCCTATCGCCCCAATCCGCTGGGCCTGAGTTCCGTGCGCGTCGAGCTCGTGGACGCCGCCGCAGGCGAAATCCATGTCCTCGGCGCCGATCTCGCCGACGGCACGCCCATCTACGACATCAAGCCTTACGTCGAGTACGCCGACAGCCACAAGGGCGCGCGCAGCGGCTTCGTGGACAGCAAGGAATGGAAACGGCTCGAGGTCGTCCTCCCCCGCGAGACCTTCCACAAACTCGATCCGGACAGCGTCGACGGCCTGCTGGAGATCCTGGCCCAGGATCCCCGCCCCCAGTACCAGGACGATCCGGAACGAATATACGGCCTCCTCTACGAAGGCCGTAACATCAAATTCCGTGTCGCCGACGGCATTCTCACCGTCGTCGCGGTGGAAGGCTGATTAATAATCTGTCGGGTCCTTTTCCATCGGGCCTTCCCAGGTGACTGTCACTTCCTTTCCATCGTCATCGATGCCGCTTGCTTTTATTATGCAAGAGTCGTATACTACCTCTTCTTGCAGAAGGTCTTTCCAGTAAGTCCGCAGTCACTATCGAAGGTATTAAGGGTATCTTCCGTAGTTGAATAACGGATTGTGCCGCAAGGCAGTCTATTCTATCCCCTCGGTTATAATAAAAGGGAGAAGAACATAGCCCTCTCCCTTTCTTATTACTTGACCGGCGTCAGCTTGTACGTGACGACGTCGTGTGAAGGTACCACGACCGTGGTCCTGGCACCGACGGTCTGGCCCCGCTTCTTACCCTTGGCGCGCGTATTGAACGGCTTTGCGGAAGCGTTCCAGAGATCTTTGGCGGTATAATTGACCTTGTCGAAGGACGGGCAGCGGCCGCTGAGGTCGTCCTTGAATTCCAGCTTCTCCCAGTCCAGTTCGACAGTCGCTGCCTCCGGGCCGGCGTTCAGCAAGCAGAAGGCCCAGGCACCGTCGGAGAGCGGCTTGAACCAGTACTGCAGGTCGCCTTGCTTCTTGATTCGCAGGCCTTGGAAGCCCAGCGGATCCTGGTCGATGGCGATGACTTCCTTGTTCGTGATGATAGCGAGCGTCTCGTCGCTCATGTTGGTCAGATCGTTGCCGAGAATGAGCGGCGCGGCCATCATGCACCAGAGGGTGAAATGCGCGCGGTCCTCGCTGACCGTCATGCCGTTGCCGACTTCGAGCATGTCCGGGTCGTTCCAATGATCCGGTCCTGCATAGGCGCGCAGCGGCTCGTTCTGGTCGAGAATCTCCAGTACACTTTGCGGACGCCAGCGCGGGCGGCCGTTCTCATCGTAGGTCACAGGAACCGGCAGGAAATGCACGCCGATGTCACCCGTCGTACGCCAGGAGTGGCCAACGTTCTGCGCCCATTCCCACGGGCGGTTGGACCCCCACTCGCAGATGCTGAAGAGGATGGGTCGTCCGGCGCGCTTGAGGGCGCTGCGCATGGTGGTGTAGGCACCGATCGGATTGAGGTCGTTGGTGTAGCACCAGTCGTATTTGAGGTAATCCACGCCCCAGGAAGCATAGGTGAATGCGTCCTGGTATTCGTGGCCGTTGCTGCCGGCATAGCAGGCGCAGGTGTTGGTGCCGGCGTCGCTGTAGATGCCCAGTTTGAGGCCGCGTTCGTGCAGATAGTCCGCCAGGGCCTTGATGCCGGACGGGAATTTCTCGGGATCCTCATGAATGAAGCCCTGTTCGTCGCGCTCCCCGTGCCAGCCGTCGTCCAGGTTGAGATAGACATATCCGGCATCGACGAGGCCCAGTTCGACCATGCTGTCGGCCGTGGCCTTGATCAGGTCTTCATTGATGTTCGTGGCGAACTTGTTCCAGGAGTTCCACCCCATCTGCGGGGTCAGGGCAAGGCCTTCCCATTTGGGGAGCGGTGTGTCCGGGCGGCGCTGCTGCGCGCTCACGGAGCAGACGGCCATCAGGCCGGCAAGCAGGGAGATAAGGATGCGATTCATATAAGAAGGTTATTGTTTTCGTGTTTTCAAAAATACAAAAAATAACTTGAATCCCTGCCGGCAAATATGTACATTTGTAACAGATACTGTTAAAACTGATATCCATGAAGAAATTCCTCGCATTTGCCGTGGCGCTTGCCACGGGTTTGTTCTGCTTCGCGCAGACCGAGCAGTCCCAGGTCATCGAAAACGGCGGCACAGGTCCCTGGAAGTCCGTCGCCATCGGCGACAAGAGCCTGCCGACCCACATGATCTACCGTCCGGAGAATCTCAAGGCCTATGTGGCCGAGAACGGGAAGATTCCCGTGCTCCTGTATGCCAACGGCGCCTGCGCCAACAACAGCCTCGAGATGAGCCGTCTGCTCAGCGAGGTCGCATCCTGGGGCTATATCGTCCTTGCCATCGGTCCCTACATGGACATGCCTGACGATGCGTTCTACAATCAGTGGAAGGGCGTCGTACGCGGCTGGTATCCCGAGACCAAGCCCGTGGCCATCATGGGCAACGGTGAGCGCCTGACCCCGTACACGGAGGAGGAACTGGCTGCCCAGGCCGCGGAGCGCGAAGCCGCCCAGAAGGCTGCTGCCGCCGCTGCCAAGAAAAACAAGAACAAGAAGCCGGTCGTGACGGTGGAACCGCAGTTCCGCACCTATGCCCGCCAGTTACTGGAGGGCCTCGACTGGCTGACCGACCAGAATGGCAACGAGGAGAGCGAATACTATCACCTGATCGACCTGGAGAAGGTCGCTGCAATGGGACAGTCCTGCGGCGGCGCCCAGGTGCTCGGCGTGGCGCATGACCCGCGCATCAAGACCTGCATGATCTTCAACTCCGGCATCGGTGAGATGTCCATGAGCGGCGCTTCCAAGAAGTCCCTCGCGAACCTGCACACCCCGATGCTCTATATCAACGGCGGCACGGCCGACGTGGCCTACAACAACGCCAACGGCGACTGGGGCCGCATCGCGGACTGCATTCCGGTGGTGAAGATCTCCACCCTCGACGGCCATCATGGCACCTACTATGAGGCCCACGCCGGTGCTTTCGCCGTCGTCGCCCGCATGTGGATGAACTGGCAGCTCAAGGGCATGGTCGGCGACTCCGCCCTCTTCATGAACGACGAGTACGGCAAGACCTTCTATCCCGACTGGACCTTCGAGCGGAAGAATTGGTAGAATGCGGTTGGTGGTCCAAGGTTTAGACCACCAACGTCAAAATAGGCCTGAAATGCAGTTAGGGGTCCAAATCTTGGACCCCTAACTGCATTCTAAATACCTTTCAAACTATAACAGCGCCTTGAAACCCTGGTAGAGCGCGTCGATGAGGTCGCGGCTGCTGTAGGCCTCGGCGGTGCATTTCTCCGTGAGATAGTCCGCCGAACGGCCGTGGATCCAGACGCCGAGCGCAGCGGCCTCCAAGGCGCTGTAGCCACGCGCCAGCAGGCCGCCGATGAGGCCGGTCAGCACGTCGCCGCTACCGCCCTTCGCCAGGCCGGGGTTGCCAGTGGTATTGACGTACTTTCCTCCTTCCGGGGTATAGATTTCTGTCGAGAATCCCTTCGAGACGATGACGCAGCCCGTTTCCTGGCTGAGTTTCTTCAACGCCTCTTCCTTCTCCTCCATGGTGTCCCAGCTGATCAGGCGCCGGAGTTCACCCTCGTGCGGGGTCATGATGGATCCGGCGGGAATCAGTTTGTAGAGATCGGGGTGTGCGGCGAGGATGAAGAGCGCATCGGCGTCCAGCACCATCGGAATGACGTCTTCCTGCTCCCGAAGGCGGGTCAGCAGGCCTTCAAACGCCTCTTCCGTCTGCTGCGTACGGCCGAGTCCGGGACCGACCGCGACAGCGGTAAAGCGGAGCAGACCGTCCGGAACGCGGCTGAAGCTGTCGCCGGGATCCTCCGACAGCATCGCGGACGGGAACGAGGACACGGCCGCCTGGGCGGCGCGCGCCGTGGAATGCAGGGTGACCAGGCCGCAGCCGGACTTCAGTGCGGCGCCCGTGGCAAGCACGGCCGCGCCGGGCATGGCCTGGCAGCCGCCGACCAGCAGCAGGTGTCCGTAATCGCCCTTATGGCTGTCATCTTCGCGCCGCTTGAGCAGCGGGCGCAGGAATTTGGGATTGATCTTTATCATGGTTAATAATTATTGGCAGGATGTGATGTGGAAGCAGTGCTCCTTCTTTTCGTATTTCACCAGGATGCGGCCGGCGTTCCGCTCGTCGCGGAGTACCTCGGCAAGCACCTTGGTCAGTTCGTACGGCTGCATGAATTCGTCCGTCTCCACCTCGCGTGAATAGCGGCTGTGGCTGATATCGAAGGTTGTCCCGTAGCAATGGGAAGAATTGTCCGAGGCATTAGGGTTGCCGCTCTTGCGCAGGCGAGTCACGTCTTCCTCGGTGCGGAGGACGGAAGTGACGACGAGCTTGTAAACAGGGAACTGCTTGCGCTGGAGCGAATCGTTGAATGCCTTCGCGATGTGGTTCAGTTCCCGGGCGGCATTCGCCGTCAAATACGGAACAGAATAGCGCAGGTTGTCGATTTCCAGATAATCCGTATTCTCGATCTTGACTAGCAGCTTGGCATCGACGTCGTCCCGCTTCTCGGGTATTTTTTTCAGGCCGACGGCCTGTGCCTTCTCCAGATGCGTCTCGTTGACGTCGTTGAACACCTTCGCGTACGACATCAGCTTCGTGTAGTAGATGATCTCCTTCGCCTGCGACTCCCCCGTTCCGTCCACGTCATCCTCCACCACGATCTCCTCTTCCTCCGGCACGGTCTCTTCCGTCACTTCTTCCTGTTGCTCGATCACCTGCTCCACCACTTCCGGTTTCACTTTCTTCTCTTTCCTGCTGCAGCCGCCTCCCACCAGGAACCCGAACAGGAATCCCAGCAGGAAGGGCGTCAGCAGAATGATCAGCGCTTTTTGCTTCTTAGTCATATTTCAAAATGGGCTGCCGGGCGGCGGTCGTCTCGTCGGGACGGCCGATCGGCGTGTTGTGCGGAGCGCCGTGCAGCAGCTCCGGGTCGGTCTTGGCCTCGACGGCGATCTTGCGCATCACGGCGATGAATGCGTCCAGGGTCTCCAGCGACTCCGTCTCCGTCGGCTCGATCATGATGGCCTGGTGGAAGAGCAGCGGGAAATAGATGGTCGGCGCGTGGAAGCCGTAGTCCAGCAGGCGCTTGGCGACGTCGAGCGTCGAGACCCCGTTGTCCTCCAGAAGCCCGTCGAACACGAATTCATGCTTGCAGACCGTCGGAATCGGCAGCTTGTAGCAGCCCTTGAGCGATTCCTTGATATAGTTCGCGCCCAGGGTGGCCAGCTTGCCGGCCAGCTTGATGTGCTCGCGTCCGAGCATCAGGATGTAGGCATATGCCCGCAGGATGATGCCGAAATTGCCGTGGAAGCCGCTGACGCGCGGAATATGCAGGAACGGGAGCACCTTGTCGGACACGCCGACGGGGCCTGCGCCGGGACCGCCTCCGCCGTGCGGCGTGGAGAAGGTCTTGTGCAGGTTCAGGTGCATGATGTCGAAGCCCATGTCACCCGGGCGGACCATGCCGAGGAGCGGGTTCATGTTGGCGCCGTCATAATAAAGCAGGCCGCCGCAGTCATGGACGAGTTGCGCGATTTCCTTGATGTCGCGTTCGAAGAGGCCCAGGGTATTGGGGTTCGTCAGCATGATACCGGCGATGTCCGGGCCGAGGAGCGCCTTGAGCGCGTCCACGTCCACGAGGCCGTTCTCCTTGGACTTGACGACCACGATGTCCAGGCCGCAGACGGCCGCCGAAGCGGGGTTGGTGCCATGGGCGCTGTCGGGGACGATGACCTTGGTGCGGGCGGTGTCGCCGCGGCTCATGTGGTACTCACGCATGAGCATGAGGCCGGTGAGTTCGCCGTGGGCGCCTGCGCAGGGCAGGAAGGTGAAATGTTTCATGCCCGTGATCGCGGCGAGGGCCTTGTCCATGCCGACGTAGATCTCCAGGGCGCCCTTGGTGGTGGATTCCGGCTGGAGCGGGTGCAGGCCCGTGAAGGCCGGCATGTTCGCAATCTCCTCGTTGATCTTGGGGTTGTATTTCATGGTGCAGGAGCCGAGCGGGTAGAAGCCCGTGTCGACGCCGAAGTTCATCTGGCTCAGATTGGTATAATGTCTGACGACATCCACCTCACTGACCTCAGGTAAATCTAATTCGGCTTCCCGCCAAATCGGTTGACTGTTCCGTGCGTGGGCGCCGGTTCGCGTAAGCGAATATCCGGCCATCCCCCTTGAGGGGGTGCAGGGGGTGAAAGCCTCTTCGCCTGCGAAGCGGGCGAGGGTGGCACGGTTTCCGAAGGGCAGCTGCTGCTGAGCAGCGTTTGGAAGGGAATAGCCGATACGTCCAGGTTTGGAGAGTTCAAATATGAGTTTGTCGTAGTACTTCATAACTGTATCCTCCCCTATTTGACAGATTTGACGAGTTCGACGATGCGGTCGAGTTCCTCGCGGGGGTGCTTCTCCGTGACGCAGAAGGTCACGTAGCCGTCCTCGGTCTGGAGGGCGGCGAAGTAGCCCGCGTCGAGCAACGCCTGCTGGAGCTTCTGGACGTCGCAGAGCGGCTTGAGGCAGAACTCCTTGAGGAATTCGCCGTCGAAGACACGCTCGAATTTGCCCGTGGCGAGCAGAGCGTCGTGCAGGTAATGCGCGCCCTCGTAGCAGAGCGCGTTGAGCTTGCGCATGCCCTCCGGCCCCATCAGGGACAGGTACACCGTGCACCAGAGCGCCATCAGCGACTCGTTGGAGCAGATGTTGGAGGTGGCCTTCTCGCGGCGGATGTGCTGCTCGCGCGCCTGGAGTGTCAGGACGTAGCAGCGTTTGTCGGAGGCGTCCGTGGTCTGGCCGACGATGCGGCCGGGCAGTTTGCGCATCAGCGCCTCGGTGCAGGCCATGAATCCTACGTAGGGACCGCCGAAGCAGAGCGGAATGCCGAGGCTCTGGCCGTCTCCGACGGCAATGTCGGCACCCCATTCGGCCGGCGTCTTCACGACGGCCAGGGCGGACGGGTCGCAGTATTCGACCAGCAGCGCCCCCATCTGGTGGACGAGGTCCGCCAGGCCAAGATGACTTTCGATAATACCGAAACGATTGATGGACGGAACGATGACCCCCGCCAGATCAAGTACTCCCTCAGCCACTTCCTCGGCCACCTTGTCGGTGACGACGACGTTGATGCCGGCGTATTTGGCGTAGGTCTTGATCGTGTCGATGACGTTCGGCAGGAGCCGGGCGGACACAATCACGGAATTGCGTTTCTTGGTGCTGGCGACGCACATGCGCATGGCCTCCGCGGCGGCGGTCGGGCCGTCGTACATGGAGGCGTTGGTGACGGCGAGGCCGGTCAGGCGGCAGATCATCGTCTGCCACTCGAAGATGTAGCGCAGCGTGCCCTGCGAAATCTCGCACTGGTACGGCGTATAGGCGGTCAGGAATTCGCTCCGCGAGGTAATATACGGAATCACGGACGGCACGTAGTGATCGTAGGCCCCTTGACCGACGAACACCTTGAGCCGCGTATTCTTGGCGGCGAGGGACTCGAAAAAGTCACGGACCTGCTGTTCGCTCATGGCGGACGGCAGGTCGTACTCCCCCTTGTAGATGAAATCCGCGGGGACATC
Organism: Bacteroidales bacterium; assembly: GCA_017535125.1. The sequence continues at coordinate 14,854 of JAFXUS010000072.1, forward strand.
GGCATACAGGTCGTCCAGCGACCCGACGCCGATTCTTTCGAGCATTATGCGGATATCTTCCTCGGTCTGAGGAAAATAGCTGAATGCTCCCATGGCTTGCTATTTGGCGATTTCTGCGTAGGCGGAGGCGTTCAGCAGGGCGTCGAGCTCGGCGGTATCGGACATTTCCACCTTGATGATCCAGGCCTCGTAGGCGTCTTCATTGATCATCTCGGGCTTGTCCTCGAGCTCGTCGTTGCGGGCGATCACTTTGCCGGACACGGGAGCCACGAGCTCGCTGGAGGTCTTGACGCTCTCCAGGGCGCCGAAATCGTCGCCGGCTACGACCTCGTCGTCGACGTCAGGCATTTCGACGTAGGTGATGTCCCCCATCTCGCTCTGCGCGAAGTCGGAGACGCCGATGATGGCCACGTTGCCATCCACTTTGACCCATTCGTGGGACTCGCTGTAGAGAAGTCCCTCTGCAATTTTGCTCATATCGTTGTGGTTTTATTTTTTATAATTGGTCTGATAGAAACGTTTCTTGACGACGACACCCGGGAAGGCGTTCTTGCGCACGCGGACCCAAAGCGGGGTGCCGAGGGCAGTGTAAGCCGTGTCCACGAGGGCGAAGCAGATGCTCTTCTCGAGGCTGATGGAGTGGTAGCCGGTCGTGACGACGCCGACCTCGGTGCCGTCTTCCAGTTCCACGGGATAGCCGTGGCGCGGGACGGCCTTGTCGGCGAGTTCGATGCCCACGAGCTTGCGGGCCACGCCGTTCGCTTTCTGGTCCACGAGTGCGTCCTTGCCGATGAATTCCGGCTTGTCCAGCTTGCAGAACATGCCCAGCCCGGCCATGACCGGAGAGATGTCGGGCGTCAGTTCGTCGCCGTAGAGCGGCATGCCGGCTTCGAAGCGCAGCGTGTCTCGGCAGCCCAGGCCGCAGGGCTTCACGCCCGCGGTCAGGAGTATGTTCCAGTAATTGCGGATATGCGCCGGATCGGCGTAGATCTCGAATCCGTCCTCACCGGTATAGCCGGTGCGGCTCACGATCACGCGTTTGCCGTCGCGGACGGCATCCAGGAAAGTATAGAACGTGAGCGGAGCGGCTTCGGGAAATCCAAGTACGCCGCAGACGGCCTTTTCGGCCTCCGGGCCCTGGACGGCGATCTGCCCCCAGGCGTCGGACTGGTTGTCGATCCTGACATCGAAACCGGCGGATTGCTCCAGCATCCAGGCGTAGTCCTTGTCGATGTTGGACGCGTTGACCACCAGCAGGAAGTGCTGCGGTTCGCTTTCGCGATAGACCAGCAGGTCATCGACCGTACCCCCGTCGGGATAAAGCATCATGCCGTACAGGATGGCTCCCGGGGCGAGGAGACGGACGTCGTTGGTGAAAATGTGGTTCACATAGTTTTCTGCATCCGGGCCGCTGATGAAGATTTCGCCCATGTGGGAGACATCGAACACCCCGGCGGCGTGGCGGACGGCATTGTGCTCGTCGATGATGCCGCTGTATTGGATGGGCATGTCATATCCCGCAAAAGGGCTCATCTTGGCACCCAGCTCCACGTGGAGATCATGCAGACAAGTCGTTTTGAGAAGGTTATCCATATTGGTTATCAGTGTGTTACTTGAGGATTTCGAGGTCTTTCTTGAGGATCATCTTGGGGTCCATCATTTTCACTTTCTGGAAAAGGATGACCTGGTTGCCGAGCGAGAGATAGACCTTGTCTTCGTGCTTGCCCTTGCGCCACCATTTGTAGAATCCGACCGGATCGTTCTCGAAAGGAATCTTGGCCAGGATCCCGGAACTGTAGCCGGGATAGTCGATGACCAGCCGCAAGCCCATGAATTTCTTATAATAATCGGGATCCGCGCGGCGAAGCTTGCTGACAAGCGGATTGAGCACTTCCATCGTATCGACCTGGAGGACTTTGTCCCGGACAATCATCCGATGGATCCGGACGGGGTCCAGATTGAGCCAGGCACCCATGCGGAGGGTCTTGGGCCCTTCTTCGGTGTCCAGCGTCAACTCGTCCATCGAGAAATAAATCTTCTCGGGATCAAGCGGATATTGTGCTACTTCCGTTGCCATTCACTTAATACGCATCAACAAAAGTAGCATTTTATTTTGATTTTTCCTATTTTTACGCCGCTATGCAGCGAATTTTTACAGATTTTTCCGCTCTCGAAGGGACAAATTGTTACTGCTCGGCGGACAGTGCGGACCGTATCCGGCGTGCCGTCTCCGGGCAGCCGCTGCATGCCTTTCACGAGATCGGAACCGGGGATTACCATTATCAAACGCTGTTCTGGCTGGAACGGATTGACGAACCCTTCTCACTGGTCCTGTTCGACCATCATCCCGACGACCAGGCCGGTGCCTTCGGCGCGGAACTGCTGAGCTGCGGCAGCTGGGTTGCGGAGGCCCGCAAACTCCCCTTGCTGCGCGCAGACCGCTGGATCCGCGACGCCGCGGACTTCCCCGCCCTGGACAGCCTCCCCGCGCTGCCGGTTTACATTTCCATCGACCTGGACGTTCTTTCAAAAGAATTCGCCCGCACGGACTGGGATCAGGGCGACATGACGCTGGAAGAGCTGTCGGCTGCAATCGGCAGGCTGACGGCCGCGCACCGCGTGCTGGGCGTGGACCTGTGCGGCGGCAACACGCCAGAAAAAGGAGCCTCCCCGGCTGACCTTGCAATGAATGCAAGCGCCGGGGAGGCCCTGTACGGATTGTTCCGGGATCTTATCTGAGGATCTTGAACGTAACGGGGATCGAGCAGGTCACCGGCACGTTCTTGCCGTTCTGCACAGCCGGCGTCCAGGCCGGAGCGCTGTTCACGACGCGGAGAGCCTCGGCGTCCAGTTCGGGATCCACACCCTTGACGACTTTCGCGTTGCGGATCTTGCCGTTGGCATCGACCACGAAGTTCACAGTCACCTTGCCCTCGACGTCATTGTCAATCGCGCTCTGCGGATACTTGATGTTCTCCTGAACGTACTTGACGAAAGAATCGGCGTCACCGCCGTTGAACGTAGGCTTGGCCTCGACGGTGGCGTAAGGCACGATGCCGTCAAGCTTCTCGAGGGCCTCGTCGGTACGCTCGATCGCGTCCTTGGCAGCCTCACCGAGCTCATTGGCGGCTTCATCGACAGCTTCCAGACCTTCCTGGGCAGCACCCTCGACAGCCTCGATGGCGTCTTCGGCGGCGTCCTTGATTTCCTCGCTTCCCTTGCCTTCATTCTTGCAGGAGAAAACCATCATCGCGCATGCGGCGATCATGGAAATAGCATAAATCTTTTTCATGACTATAAATGAGTTAAACAGTTTTCCGGGTGCAAATGTAGTAATAAATCCATTTCGTTGTTAAAAAATTTTATAAATTTTTACATGCGTCCGGATGTCGGGAAATATTATTAAATTTGTGGTATGGTTTCATTCTTCATCAGCGTTATCGCCCTGATTCTCGGCTTCCTGCTCTACGGCAAATTCGTGGAGCGGGTGTTCGGCCCGGATCCAGCGCGTCCGACGCCCGCCGTATCCAAGGCGGACGGTATAGACTTCATCGCCCTCCCGAGTTGGAAGGTCTTCATGATCCAATTCCTCAACATCGCGGGCACGGGACCCATTTTCGGCGCCATCATGGGCGCGAAATTCGGCCCTGCGGCCTACCTCTGGATCGTGCTGGGCTGCATTTTCGGCGGCGCCGTGCATGATTACCTCAGCGGCATGCTGTCGCTGCGGCACGGAGGCGTCGGCCTGCCCGAACTGATCGGGACCTACCTCGGCAAGCGAGCCAAGACCGTGATGCTCTGCTTCTCGATCCTGCTGTTGTTGCTGGTCGGCGCCGTGTTCGTGTACAGCCCGGCCGTCATCCTGAAGGACCTGGCCGGCGACGGCACCAACTCTGCCTTCATGATCTGGGTGGGCGCCATCTTCATCTATTATATCATCGCCACGATGCTGCCGATCGACAAGATCATCGGCAAGATCTACCCGGTCTTCGCCATCGCCCTGATCTTCATGGCCGTGGCCCTGATGGTCGGGCTGATCATCAAGATGCCGCAGATTCCGGAGATCTGGGACGGCCTGCAGAACCGCAGCCAGACCTGGGGCGGCAAGGGACAGCCCATGTGGCCGTACATGTTCGTGACCATCGCCTGCGGAGCCATCAGCGGCTTCCATGCAACGCAGAGTCCCCTGATGGCGCGCTGCCTGAAGAATGAGAAACTGGGCCGCCCCGTCTTCTACGGCTCGATGATTAGCGAAGGACTCGTCGCCCTGATCTGGGCGGCCGTCTCCTCCTATTTCTTCTTCGGCGGCGGCGCCGCTGAAGTGGGCGGTACCTTCGCGGACGCCGCTCCGACCGTGGTCACGAAGGTCTCCCGCAGCTGGCTCGGCATCGCCGGCAGCATCCTCGCCCTGTGCGGCGTGGTGGCCGCGCCGATCACCAGTGGCGACACCGCGCTCCGCAGTGCGCGCCTGATCATCGCGGACTTCCTGCATTTCGACCAGAAAGCGGTCGGCAAGCGGCTCGCCATCAGCGTCCCGCTCTTCGCCGTGGCTGCGCTGTTGCTTTGGTTCAACATCGCCAACGAGGACGGTTTCAACGTGATCTGGCGCTATTTCGGCTGGGCCAACCAGACCCTCGCCGTCTTCACGCTCTGGGCGCTGACCGTTTATCTGACGCGCGAGCGCAAGGGCGCCTATTACCTGATGACCCTGCTGCCGGCTTGCCTGATGACGGCCGTCAGCGTGACGTATATCTGCATTGCGCAGATCGGATTCAACCTTCCCCTCGCCTGGAACCGCTGGATCGGCGGCGTCGTGATCATCGTATCCTTTGCCCTCTTCTTCACCTGGAAACGTAAATCATCTACCAAATAACTTATGGCAGACGAAAAGATCATCTTCTCGATGAACGGGGTCGGCAAGGTCCTCCCCCACAACAACAAGGTCATCCTCAAGGACATCTACCTCTCCTTCTTCTACGGAGCCAAGATCGGCATCATCGGCCTGAACGGCTCCGGTAAATCCACGCTTCTCAAGATCATCGCGGGCGTGGAGAAGTCCTACAAGGGCGAAGTGGTCTGGGCGCCCGGCTACAGCGTCGGCTACCTCGAGCAGGAGCCGCAGATGGATCCGGACAAGACCGTGCTGGAAGTGGTCCAGGAGGGTGTGCAGGAGGTCATGGACCTGCTGGCTGAGTACAACGAGATCGGCATGAAGTTTTGCGAGCCGATGTCGGACGACGAGATGAACAAGCTCATCGAGCGCCAGGGCGAGCTGACGGAACTCATCGAGCACCACGACGGCTGGGAGATCGATTCCAAGTTGGAGCGCGCCATGGATGCGCTGCAGTGCCCGCCGTCCGAGGCGAAGATCGCCACCCTGTCCGGCGGCGAACGCCGTCGCGTGGCCCTCTGCCGCCTGCTGCTGCAGGCCCCGGACGTGCTGCTGCTCGACGAGCCGACGAACCACCTCGACACCGAGTCCATCCAGTGGCTGGAAGCCCACCTGCAGCAATACAAGGGTACGGTCATCGCCGTCACGCACGACCGCTACTTCCTCGACAACGTGGCCGGCTGGATCCTGGAACTGGACCGCGGTGAAGGCATTCCCTGGAAGGGAAATTATTCCTCCTGGCTGGAGCAGAAGAGCATCCGCCTCGCGCAGGAGGAGAAGCAGGAAAGCAAGCGACGCAAGACCCTCGAGCGCGAGCTGGAATGGGTCCGGATGGCGCCGAAGGCCCGTCAGGCCAAGCAGAAGGCCCGTCTGGGCGCATACGAGAAGCTGGCGTCCGCCGACGCGAAAGAGAAAGAGGCGCGCCTCGAAATCTATATCCCCAACGGCCCGCACCTGGGCAACAATGTCATCGAATTCCACGACGTCAGCAAGGCCTACGGCGACAAGCTGCTCTTCGAGCACCTGAATTTCGTCCTGCCGCCGGCAGGCATCGTGGGTGTGATCGGCCCGAACGGCGCCGGCAAGACCACCCTCTTCCGCCTCATCATGGGCATCGAGAAACCGGACAGCGGCAGCATCGAGATCGGTGAAACGGTCAAGCTCGCCTATGTGGACCAGCAGCACAAGAGCATCGATCCCGACAAGACGGTTTTCGAGACCATTGCCGGCAATTCCGAATGGGTGCGCCTGGGCGGGAAAGACGTCAACGCGCGCTCCTGGGTGTCGCGCTTCAATTTCTCCGGTGCCGACCAGGAGAAGCTCTGCGGCGTGCTGTCCGGCGGCGAGCGCAACCGCCTGCATCTCGCGCTGACGCTCAAGGATGAAGGCAACGTCCTGCTCCTCGACGAGCCGACCAACGACGTGGACGTCAATACGATACGCGCACTCGAGGAAGGTCTCGACGGCTTCGCGGGCTGCGCCGTGGTCGTGAGCCACGACCGCTGGTTCCTCGACCGTATCGCCACGCACATCCTCGCCTTCGAGGGCGACGGCGTGGTGTATTTCTTCGAGGGCAGCTACTCCGAATATGAAGAGAACCGCAAGGCCCGACTCGGCGAGACGGAGCCGAAACGCTTCAAATATAAAAAACTGATGGAATAGGATGGGAAAAGGATATACAGACGATATCAAGAAACTCCAGGAGAGCATCAAGCGCCTGAACGAGATCAAGGACGTCCTCTACGCCGTGGAAGACGTGGCGTTGGAAGTAGAGCGCGGCGTGAGCGAGATCGACGCCCGCATTCCCTTGCGGGAGAATCTGGGAGAAATCAAGGACGGCGAGCAGCGCGCCCAGGCCGAACATGCCCTGGATCTGCTGGAAGAGACTTTCGCGCTCATCGACGAGATTCTCGGCCCGCCCGAGGATGAACTGACCGGCGAACCGGTCGGTACGCCGATGGATCCGGTCGCCCGCGGCTCCCGCCCCAGCGAACTCCGCCTGGAGGACTTCCTCCGCAGCTACAAACCCGGCAAGAAAACCAAAGTAAGTTAACAGAATATGGCCTACGACATTTCCCTCAAACTCCCCCAGGGCTGGGTCTCCGACCTGGACACGTACGTTGACGAAAGCGGTGTGGAGATCACGCACCTCTCCTGCCATCTGCCCAACGACAAGAGACAGACCGACGAGGCGCTGATCGATGCCTACGTGGGCCCGATGCCCGATGACACCACGGCGGCCGACCAGGCGCTGGCCAATTACGCCGACATGGTCGGTTTCGACGAGGAAGATCCGGACGATTTCGATCCCATCATCGAATGGCCGTTCAACGGCAAGAAAGCCTATGGTTTCGAGGCCCTCGCGGAAGATGATTCCCCGATGCGCATGATGAGCATCGAGCTCAAGAAAAACATTCTCGTCATCCTGGTCGTCCTGGCTAAAGATGACGAAACGCTCAGGCAAGCCGTCGAACTTGCCGAGCGTGGTCTTCGCCTGAAATAGCAATCTTCAAACCCTCAGATATGAAACGACTGTTGTTGTCCCTGCTGACCGTCTGCATGCTTGCGGCCGGCCTGTTTGCCCAGGACGGAAAGAACCTTCCTGTTCTGAAAGGCAACACCTTGACTTATAACGGCCAGAGCGTGGAGTTGAGCGGCAAGATGGCGACCATTACCCTGATCGGCTGGAGCCTCCCCTCTTCGGACATCATTATTGAAGAGGGCACGACGGAGGCCCAGGTTAAAAATTGCCGGCAGATGCTCAAGGATGCCGGTTATCCCGAGAAGGACTTCCGTCTGATGACGGAGCAGCAGTTCGCGGAAGAAGCCGCAAAAGAGGCTGCGGCGCGAGCTGCTGAAAACGCCGGCGATGAAGCGAATGCGGAAGAATTGGAAAAGGCCGTTTCCGCTCCGGTTGAAGGCAGCATCTATGACAGTGTCGAAGAACAGCCGATCTTCAAGGGCGGCGAGGACATCGCGCATTGGGTGGCCAACCACCTCAAGTACCCGGTCAAGGCCAGAGAAGATGGCATTTCCGGACGTGTTACGGTTCGTTTCGTCGTCACCGACAAGGGCATGGTCCGTCAGGTCAAGGTGATGCGCGGGGTGGAAGAATCGCTCGACAAAGAAGCCGTCCGCGTCATTGCCGCGACATCCGGCAAATGGTTCCCCGGAGTAAAAGACGGCAAACGCGTCAATACCCGCCTGGTCATGCCGATCGTTTTCCAACTGTAATGAAAAAGGCCCGCAGACTTGCGAGCCTTTTTCATTACGGGCAGGTGGTGTACGGGTTGCCGCAGAGCCATTTCCTCTCGATCCAGCCCGTGCCGGCTTTGGCCTTGACCTTCACCCATTCTCCGTCCGGACTCATGTCCATCGGGCGGACGGCTGCCTCCTGATCCCGGATGACAGCTGCGATGCCTGACTCGGCGGAGGGTTCCTTATACAGGTTCAGCGCCTCCCCGCCGTAGTTGCGGGTACGCATCTGCAATACGGAATAATGGATCCAGGCTTCGTTCTCAACGGGCTTGCCGTTGATGAGCTTGGCGTGGATCTGCCACCAGCCGTTCTTGGGATTGTAGATGGTCAGGATATCGCTATCGCCTTCATCCCAGTCTTCGTAGTCTTCGTCATTTGCCCGAGCCGGCGTCGCAACCTTCTCCCCGAGGCGGGCGATGATCTTGCCGCCCGGCGTCGCGCGGATATTGGTGATGCCGGAAGGATCGGGGTCGTTGACATAGCAACTGATGGCGTTCGCAGCGGATTCCTGATAGACGAAGACGCCGTCCTCCAGGACAATATGGTCAGAAGGATAATACTGGCTGAACACCTCGATGGCATCGCCGCTGCGCGGAAGGAGGAAATTGTCCACGAAGCCATAGTTCATCCCGGACGGTTCGCGGGCCGGCTTCATCACGCCCTTGCCCAGGTCCACATTCAGGAAATAGATGCGTGGCAGCGTGTCTTCGTCGTGATTTACCATCTTGATCACGAACCAGCCTTTATTGCTTCCCAGCGGCCAGAAACGGGCTTCCGCCTCGGCAATATCGTCCGATTTCAGGTTGATCTTGACATAGTGGTTCTTCTCGTCCAGCGTGAACTTCTCGACGGGGATGTCGATGTTCTCTGCGTCGCCGGTGAACTGCGCCAGCAGGGCGTGCAGCATCGGATTGGCTGCATACGCCTGCGCGAACGAGATCACCATCTCGTCGAACACATGTTCGCGTTCTGCGTTGGAGAAGGAATACTCCTTCTTGCTGTCCCAGTTGTGCGCGATGCCGAAGAGGGTCAGCTTCTGCTGGCCGGAAAGCGGCAGCATGCACATCAGGCTCAGGGTTGCGATTAGGATCTTTTTCATATCGGTTGGTATTGATTCCGTGTTTACCGGCTTCCGCCGCCGTGGCCGCCGCCGTGGTGTCCCCCACCTCCGTGGTAGGAGGAATGGCCTCCACCGCCGTAATAGCGGGTACGGGACGAAGAACTGCTGCTTGAACTGCTTCCGGCCGTCTTCCAGTCCATCCTGCTCTTCTCTTTCCGGGCGGCGCTGAGCAGACAGGCCGAGGAAACCTGGATGGAATGCGCGACGGCCGTGTACTGCCGGGTGATCTCCGGGTAGAGTTTGCCCAGATTCTTGGAGACCTTGTCTGCGATGCCGAAGAGCTCCGCATAGACGAGGTATTCTTCCCAAAGGACAGCTTCCGGCACCTCGCGGATCTTGGACAAGGTGAAATCTTTCAGGAAATTCCGGAACTGCACCAGTTTGCGCCGTTCCTCCATGGGGAGCGGTTCCCAGACGCGTTCGCCGACCCGTTTTGTTTCTTCCGGCCAGCCCACGACGGAATAGTAATGACTCTTGGCCCACTGGCTGAATTCGCTCGATTCGAGGACGAGGTTGCTTCCGGCCGCCTGGCGGGCAGCTTTGTAGAACTTCAGTTCCTGCTCATCATCCGTCTTCAATCCGTCCGGTGTGACCTGGGTGAAGCGGAGCATCACGCGGCTGTCGTCCTTCGGATCTTTCTTGCTTTCCAACAGGCCCTGATGGACCCAGCGGAGGAAATAGGCGCCGATGAGCTTGTTGAAGGTAGAATCCATGCTGCACAGCTCGTCACCTTCCACCAGCAGGCTGTAGGCGGCACACAGGTTTCCGTTCATCGGGACATCCCGGTGCCAGCCCTTGATGCGTCTCGCGCCGAAAACGGACTTCTTGTAGTGGCGTCCGGTCCATCGCCGATAGCACGTAATCAGCAGGATGGGAATGATCACGAAAACGCAATAGACCCCGCCCAGGATCAGAACCAGGCCCAGCAGGAACCTTCCCGGATGGGTTTCTCCCTCATCTGTCGGGAGATAATAGTCGCTGCCGCTGAAAGCGTCGTAGCACAATTGCTCGAAGCTGCGGGGTTCGGTCGTCTGGGGGATATAATGCCCCTTGTCGAAACGCATCATCACGATCAGCGAGCTCGCATACTGGAAGGGTTCCGAGGATTCGATATACACGGTGCCGTCTTCGACGCGGTAGTCCGCCTCGCAGCCGAATACCCAGAGGCCCATGTCGCCTTCTTCTCCGGCCTTCCAGACCCAGGTGGAATCCACCTCGTTGTGGATGATCATGCTCACATGCTGGGGGCCGGCCGACCACTCGTCGTTTAGGAACTGCCAGTTGAATGCATCGTTTTCCCCGTCAGAAGTGGCCTGGACCAGGTTTTCGATCACGTAGAGGATATCATAGACATGGTCGCCCGGGTCTCCCTGTCCCCAGCAGAGTTCCACGCCGTTCCGCTTGTCAATGATGCCGCAGCGGTCCCGCTTCTGCTCGAGCGTACGGTCGGAGTTCCAGTTCCGTCCGTCATTCTCATATTGTCTGTCGTTCTCGAATACCTTGAAGTCACGTATCCACCGCTGTCCCAGGTTCTCGATCGGAATATACCATTCCGTGCCGCCGGTGATCGTCACGTCCCAACGCTGATAGACGACGGCGTTCCCGCTCTTGTGCAGCCAGACCTCCGTTTTGATATCCCGGATTTCCGTTGTGGAGCCGATGCCGGCGAAAAGGCATAGTTGAACCAGTATGAGGAGAATACGTTTCATCCGCATGATCAGAACAAGGGTGTTAGCAGTGCCGCAATAGCCTCCAGGCCCGCGGCGTCTTCATTATCAAAGGTCGCCAGCTCGCGGCTGTCGATGTCCAGCACGCCAAGCACTTCCCCGTCCCGCAGGATCGGGACAACGATTTCGCTGCGCGAAGCGGAACTGCAGGCGATGTGACCGGGGAATTCCTCCACGTCGGGCACGACGATGGTCTCCCGGCGCTGCCACGCCGTCCCGCAGACGCCGCGTCCGAAGGGAATGCGGGTGCAGGCCACGGGGCCCTGGAACGGGCCCAGAACCAACTGCTCGTCCCGGACCAGATAAAATCCGGTCCACCAGAAAGCAAACGTCTGTTGGATGGCCGCGGCGATATTGGCCAGATTGGCCGTCAGGTCGGACTCCCCTTCCGTCAGGCTCGCCACCTGCTTGCACAGCAGTGCGTATTGTTCGGATTTGGCGCTCATCGGCGGTCACGTTTGCAGCCGGCCAGCAGAATGATGGTCAGCAGGAATCCTACGGCGACGGCGGGTACGGACGCTTCTGCGCCGAAAATGCCGCCGCTCACCCAGTCGGGGCCGGTGATGATGGGTGAGAAAATCTTGTCGCCCGCCGGGGTGCCGGACACGGCAAAGCCGAGGACGTTGCCCTGTACGTAATTCCATGCCCAATGGATGCCGATCGGCAGCCAGAGCGTCCCTGAATGCTTGTACGCAGCGCCCAGCAGCAGGCCCGCCTCGATTGCGATGGCGATGGAACTCCACAGGGATGCCCCCGGATTCCAGAAATGCATCCCGCCGAACAACAGGGCGGAGATGATCAGTGCCACGAAGGTATTCCAGCGGTCATCGATCAGCCGGAACAGCACGCCGCGGAAAGTGATCTCCTCGAAAATGGCGACCACGAAAAAGAATATGAACGCGGAAAGCTGGGGAACAAGATGAAAATGCGCCTCCGTAACGGAATAACTGCCCGCCAGGGCCATCAGGCCTACGACTGCACCGAAATACAGGACACCCAGCAGCAGACCGAGTCCCAGATCTTTCCAAATCCGGTTCATATCCAGTTCCGTGATGGGCCGGTGTTCCGTCAAGTTGGTCCAGACGGCGTAGATGAACAAGGCCAGGCCGCCGACGAATACGCATGCGACCATCTGCAGCCAGACGTTCCTGATGGCTGAGAGGCCCATCTCGGCGAAGCCATACAGCAGGAAAAAGATAATCAGTCCGCCCAGCAGGCAGAGGAACCATTTCCAGAACGGCATCCGGGCCGCAGAAGTATATTTACGCATATTTTGCAGTCTGTTTGGACTACAAATTTATAAAATAATACAGATTTTGTCAATGTGCCCGGAGATCCCGGATCACGTCCGGGATGACGCTACTGCAGCGACCTTTTTGCCTGCTCCATGGCCGCGATCACCCGGTCGCACCAGGCGTCGAACTCCGGATCCGGCACCTGCAGGTCCGGATGGGCCATTATATTATCAATGGTCCGGCGTGCCCCCTGGTCAAAACGCGTGGTGCAGCAGAATCCCGGCACGACGCGCTTCAGCTTCTTGTTGTCGAAGAGCACGGTCCAGGATTTGTCGCCCAGCAGTTCTCCCTCGAAATCGTAGGTCGGCTTGCCGACAGCATCCAGGAAGTCGGACGGGACATAACACGGCTTCAGCTCCACGCCGAGCACGTCCGCGATGATCTGGTAGATCTGGCGCCAGGTCAGCGTCTCGTCGGAAGTGATCTGGAAGGCGTTGCCGATGGCGTGGGCATTGCCCATCAGGCCGATGAATCCTTTCGCGAAGTCGGAATTGTGCGTCAGCGTCCACTGGGACGTGCCGTCTCCGTGCAGGATGACCGGCTTGCCGTCCAACATGCGGCGCAGCACCTGCCAGGAGCCCTTGGGGCCGTGTACGGCCAGCGGCACGCGGCGCTCGTCGTAGGTGTGGCTGGGCCGGATAATCGTGACCGGATAGCCTTCCGTGCGGAATTTCTCCATCAGGAAGTTCTCGCACGCGATCTTGTCGCGCGAGTACTGCCAGTGCGGATTGGCGAGCGGCGTGCTTTCCGTAATGAATGGATTGACGGCAGGTTTCTGGTAGGCCGAGGCGGAGCTGATGTACATGTACTGCTTCGTCTTGCCCCGGAACAGCCGCCAGTCGCGCTCGACCTGCGCCGGCACGAAGCCGATGAAGTCGCAGACGCAGTCCCACTGCAGCCCGGCCAGCTTGGCGGCGGCGTCCGCCTCGTCGGAGATGTCCGCGTGGATGACCTTGACGCCGGCGGGCACGGCTTCGCTGCGCGTGCCGCGATTCAGGAGCGTCAGCTCCCATTCCTCGCTCGCTGCGAGCGCCCGCGTGATGGCGGCGCTGATGGTGCCGGTGCCGCCGATGAACAATGCTTTCTTTTTCATGCCCGTGCCATTTTGTAGATTGCTTCCATGTCCTCGCGGGCGAGCTTCTTGAAACTGCCCACCGTGTGCGTGCCGTCATGGCTGCATTTGCGGGCCATTTCGCGGATCTCGTCGTCCGTGATGTCGCGGCCCAGCAGCTCGCGGATGCGCGTCGGCATGCCGATGGCGTGATAGAAACGCTCCACCGCCTCGATGCCCTTCAGCGCCGTCCCCTCAGGGTCATTGTAGTCATTGGGAACGTCCCACACGTTCACGGCAAACTGCACGAAACGCTTCACGTCCTCCTTCATCACATAGCGCGCCCAGCTGGGCCAGACGGCTGCCAGACCTGCGCCGTGCGTCACGTCGAACATCGCGCTGAGTTCATGCTCGAGGTCGTGCGTGGCCCAGTCGTCCTGCACGCCGCAGCCGGTCAGGCCGTTGTGCGCTACGCTGCCGCCCCACATGATCTGGGCGCGGTTGCGGTAGTCCTCCGGATCCTTCAGAACCGCGAATACGCATTCCTTCATCGTGCGTAGCACGGCTTCAGCCAGCGCATCCGTGAAGGTCATGTCGGTATCGTGCGTGAAATAACGCTCCATCGTGTGCATCATCATGTCCGTGACGCCTGCGGCCGTCTGGTACGGCGGCAGCGTCATGGTGCGGCGCGGATTCATGATGGCGAATTTGGGACGCGAGATGTCATTGGAATAGCCGACCTTGATGTCGCCGTCCTCATTGGTGATGACGCTTGCCTCGCTCATCTCGCTGCCTGCGGCCGGAATCGTCAGCACGCTCGCGACGGGCAGGCAGGTGGTCGCTTCGGCCTTGCCGGCGTAGAAATCCCACACTTCCCCGTCGTACGGGACACCATAGGCGATCGCTTTCGCGGAATCGATCACGCTGCCGCCGCCCACGGCGAGCAGGAAATCGACGCCCTCCCGGCGGCACAGGTCTATTCCTTCATGCACCTTGGACAAGCGCGGATTGGGGACGACGCCGCCCAGCAGGACGACCTCCAGGCCGCCCTCGCGCAGGAGTCTGCAGATCTTGTCCAGGAGTCCGGACTTCGCGGCGCTCTTGCCGCCGTAGTGGACCAGGACCTTGTGGCCGCCATACTTCTTGACCAGGGCGGCGACCTGTTCTTCGGAATGTTCTCCGAACAAGACCTGCGTTGGAGCGTAGTAGTTAAAATCTCTCATGATGC
>JAFXUS010000012.1 GCA_017535125.1 Bacteroidales bacterium
GTCAAGAAGATGAGCCAGGTCCTCGACTCCTACGTCTTCCCCGGCGTGCAGGGCGGTCCGCTCGAGCACGTCATCGCGGCCAAGGCTGTGGCCTTCTTCGAGGCCAGCCAGCCGGAATACGTCCAGTACCAGAAGCAGGTCATCGCCAACGCCCAGGCCATGTGCGCGGAGTTCCTCCGCCGCGGCTACAAGGTCGTCTCCGGCGGCACCGACAACCACCTGATGCTGATCGACCTGCGGGGCAAATTCGACGAAGTCACCGGCCGCATCGCCGAGCAGCAGCTCGAGCGCGCCGCCATCACGCTCAACAAGAACATGGTCCCGTTCGACACCCGCAGCCCCTTCCAGACTTCGGGCTTCCGCATCGGCACCCCGGCCGTGACCTCCCGCGGCTTCGTGGAGAAGGACATGGAAGACATCGTCGCCCTGATCGACGAAGTCCTCTCCTCCTGCGCCAAACACATCGACGCCCTCTCCGTCAAGAAGGGCGAGCCGCTCACCGGCGCCCAGCAGACCTCGCTCGCCGAGCATGAGGCCCTGCTCGAGGACGTCAAGCGCCGCGTGCACCAGATGACCGCCGGCGTTCCGCTGAACAAATATTAGCATTTGAAAAAGATACTTACCATCCTGTTGCTGTGTACACTGTCGCTGTCAGCGACGGCGCAGCGCAACCGTTTCAGCTGGGAGTACGACGCCGACCTTCAGTACATCTTCGACAACCGTGAGTTCGCGATTTCGCAGGATGCCGTCATCCCGTCCGGGACGATGCATACCGTCGTCTTCGCGCCGACGGTCGGATTCAGCATCCAGCAGTCCCGCGACGTGCAGCACCGCCTGACGGCGGGCGTCGAATTCGCCCACGACATGGGCGTGCGCGACTGGGCGCAGCTGCCGCGCGAGGTGCTCCTTTTTTATGACGCACACGTGCGCGCGCGAAAGGGCAGCTTCGAGGCACTGGTCGGCATCTTCCCGCGCCGCTACACGGAAGGCAGCTACGGCGAGGCCTTCTACTCCGGCATGTACCGCAACTCCGACCGCAACATCGAGGGCGTGCTCCTGAAATGGGTCTCCGTACGCTTCCACGCCGAGCTCGGCCTCGACTGGATGGGCAAATACGGCCACGAGACGCGCGAGCGTTTCCA
The DNA here is from genome assembly GCA_017535125.1 of Bacteroidales bacterium. The sequence goes on from JAFXUS010000012.1 coordinate 1,143, forward strand.
GATATTCACCTCCGGCCGCTGGCAGCCCGAGCGCTGGCTCTACCTGGGCTGGACGGGCAGCTTCTACCATTACGCCTGCTCGGAACTCGCACCCAACGTGGTGGACAACCACCTGCTGGAGCCGTGGGTCAAGATGGACTTCTCCTACCGCAACCGCTGGCAGGAACTCTCGATCCAGGCGGGCCTGCTGGCCGCCTACCAGCGTGACCGCGACCGCGACGCGCAGCCGCGCATCCCCATCGGCGGCGAGCTGAAGCTGACCGCGCGCCGCTGGAACGTCATGGTGCAGAACACGACCTACGCGGGCGGCAACCTGATGCCGTATTTCCACGACATCGACCCGGCGGGCGTCCCCTACGCCACCAACCTCTACTTCGGCACGCCGTGCTACGACACGTTCTTCAACCTATCCGAAGTGGCCTGGACGCCGCAGATCGCGCACTACCTGAGCCTGCGGCTCTCCGCGCGCTTCTATTTCGACCGGCTGGGCTTCCTCGGCTGGCAGCAGATCTGCTCGCTGCGCTTCAACCTCGACGCGCTGCGCAACCGCGACACCACCGCCGGACGCTGCCTATGAGGTACTGGGATTTCCGCGAAAGCGGCAAGCCGCAATACGATTACTACGCCTACGCGGACGGGAGCTACATCCTCCCGAAGAACTTCGGTTCGGCCGCCTGCATCGTGCTGGACGGCCAGTGCGACAAGGCGCTCTACCAGTGGAGCGAAGTGAGCCGCTATTCCACCAGCAACCGGCAGGAGATCACGGCGATCATCCACGCGCTGCTGCACGTCCCGGAAGGGAGCAGCGTGCTGGTGCGCAGCGACAGCGAGAACGGCATCGCGCAGCTGACCGGGCAGGTGCGGAGCCGGAAGGACTTCGACCTGGTGCAGCTCTACCGCAAGGTGAAGAAGGAACGCGCGCTGCAGGTGCAGCTGGAATGGGTCCGCAGCCACAGCGGCGACTATTGGAACGACTACGTGGACGACCTCTGCGTCGAGGCGCTGGACCTCTTCGAGGCCAACGGGACCCGCGTACGCGAAGGGGTTGACCCGGAAGCGCTTTTTGCGTACATTTGCAAGCATTAATTCTTAAGGATATGAGAATCGCGATCATCGGCGCCGGCAACATGGGCGGCGCCACGGCCCTGGGGCTGGCAGCCGCGCTGCCCGACGCCCGGATCACCGTCACGGCGAAGCATGCCGAGACCCTGCAGAAATTCGCCGCGCGCGGCCTGCAGACCACGCAGGACAACGTCGCCGCCGCTTCCGATGCGGACGTCGTCGTGCTGGCCGTCAAGCCCTGGCTCGCACAGGGCGTGCTCGCCGAACTGCGCCCGGCGCTCGCCGGCAAGGTGCTGGTCTCATTTGTCGCCGGCGTGCCGGCGGCGGAAATGCTCGGCTGGCTGGAAGGCTCCGGCGTGACGGGCGCCTATTCCGTGATCCCGAATCTCGCCATCGAAGTCGGAGAGAGCATGACCTTCATCCACGAGCTCTGCGGCACGCCGGAGACGCTCCAGTCCGTGCAGGGGTTGTTCGACGCGGTCGGCAAGACCGCCGTCGTGGACGAGAAACGGCTGGGCGCCGGCATGATGCTGGCTTCCTGCGGCACCGCGTTCGCGCTCCGCTACGTCCGCGCCTCGGCCGAGGGCGGCGTGGAGATGGGGCTCTATCCGCAGGAGGCGCTCGCCGCCGCGCTGCAGACCGTCAAAGGCGCCGCTGCCCTGCTGGAGGCGCGCGGGAC
>JAFXUS010000073.1 GCA_017535125.1 Bacteroidales bacterium
CCCTGGTTGTTCTTCGGGAACGCGATGTAGTCGCGGATCGTCTCCTGCCCGCCGAAGAGGGCGCAGACGCGGTCGAAGCCGAACGCCAGGCCGCCGTGGGGCGGGGCGCCGAACTTGAATGCGTTGATGATGAAGCCGAACTTGTATTCGGCGTCCTCCTTGCTGATGCCGAGCACGTCGAACATGCGGCTCTGCATCGCGGCGTCGTGGATACGGATGGAGCCGCCGCCGAGCTCGGTGCCGTTCAGCACGAAGTCGTAGGCGTTTGCGCAGACGCGCTCCAGGTCCTCCTTCTTGTCGGAGTAGAACCATTTCTCATGCTCCGGCTTCGGGGCCGTGAATGGATGGTGCATCGCGTAGAAACGGCCGTCCTCCTCGCTCCACTCCAGGAGCGGGAAGTCCACGATCCACAGCGGGGCGAAGACCTTCGGGTCGCGCAGGCCGAGACGGCCTCCCATCTCGATGCGGAGTACGCCCAGCTGGGTCTGCGTCTTGCGCTTGGGGCCGCAGAGGATGAGCACCAGGTCGCCGGCCTTCGCCTCGCAGGCGTCGGCCACGGCCTTCAACTGCTCAGGGCTGTAGAACTTGTCCACGCTGGACTTGATGCTGCCGTCGGCGGCGACCTTGACGTAAACCAGGCCCTTGGCGCCCACCTGCGGGCGCTTCACCCATTCGGTCAGCTCGTCGAGCTGCTTGCGGGTGTATTCGGCGCAGCCTTCTACGGCGATACCGCCGATGTACTCGGCGCCGTCGAACACGGAGAAGCCGCAGCCCTGGACGAGTTTCGTGATCTCGTGGATCTTCATTCCGAAACGGATGTCCGGCTTGTCGGAGCCGTAGCCGTCCATCGCGTCGTACCAGCTCATGCGCGGCAGCGGGTTGGGGATATCCACGCCCACGGCGTTCTTGAACATCTGTCGCATCATGCCCTCGAAGGTGTTCAGCACGTCCTCCTGCTCCACGAAACTCATCTCGCAGTCGATCTGCGTGAACTCCGGCTGACGGTCGGCGCGCAGGTCCTCGTCGCGGAAGCAGCGCACGATCTGGAAGTAGCGGTCGTAGCCCGCGACCATGAGCAGCTGCTTGAAGGTCTGGGGGCTCTGCGGCAGGGCGTAGAACGTGCCCGGGTTCATGCGGGACGGCACCACGAAGTCGCGGGCGCCTTCCGGCGTGGACTTGATGAGGTACGGAGTCTCGATCTCCATGAAGCCCTGGGCGTCCAGGTAGGAGCGGACCTCCTGCGCCAGGCGATGGCGCAGCGCAAGGGCGCGCTGGAGGGGCGGACGGCGCAGGTCGAGGTAGCGGTATTTGGCTCGCAGGTCCTCGCCGCCGTCGCTCTGCTCCTCGATGGTGAAGGGAGGGACGGAAGATTTATTCAGGATGCGAATGGCGGAGAGCTTGATCTCGATCTCGCCGGTCGGCATCTTGGGATTCTTGCTCTGGCGCTCGAGCACCTCGCCCGTGGCCTGGATTACGAATTCACGGCCCAGGCCGGCGGCGGTCTCGACCAGCGCCGGGTCGGCGTCCGCCTCCACGACCAACTGCGTGATGCCGTAGCGGTCGCGCAGGTCGATGAAGGTCATGCCGCCGAGTTTACGGGATTTCTGCACCCATCCCGCGAGGGTGACTGTCTTTCCTTGGTCGGCGAGACGCAGCTCGCCGCAAGTGTGGGTTCTGTACATAGTTTGAGGATCTTATATTCCAAACTACAAATGTAAAAAAAACCGCCCGTTTTTGCAACGGACGGTTTTTGAGATTCCGGTCAAGCCCGGAATGACTATTGGGAGTCATGCCGGACGGCGATCCGGCATCTCGTCCCTAGCGGGCCTTGATGTCCCACTTGGCGTTGTCGTTGTTGAAGTCGAACTTGCCCAGGGTCGGGGTGCTGTCGGCGACGGAGTAGAGGCACCACTTCTGCGGATGGTGGCAGCCCGGGATGGCCTTCGGCGCGATGCGGAAGGTGCCGTCGGTGAGCTGGTCGATTCTCCAGAGCTGCTCGTCGGCGCCGGTGAACTCCGGCACGGTGGTCAGCTCGTGGCCTTCCACGGCGGCGAGAGCGCGGTTGGTGCCCTGGATTACGATCTTGTACCAGGGACCGCCGAGATAACCGCCGGCCTCGGGCACAGCCTCGATCGTCCAGGCCTGGTGCGGGCGGGCCATGTAGTCGTTGGCGCGCACGGGGATTTCTCCCTCCGGCCAGCTGCCGTTCACTTCCTCGAGCTTCTGGTTCTCGATCACGACGATGGTATCGTCCTGACGGCCGAAGAAGCCGCGCATGCCGCCGGCGGCACGGACGAAGTCGACGGCAAGCTCAAGGGCGTAGCCACGACGACGGGAAAGGATCTTGTAGTTGCCGTCCTGGATGATCTCGCCGGCCTCGGGCCAGCCGTTCTTCCAGATGATCGGGCGGATGGCGAGCGTGCTGCGGCCGCTGAGGTCGAGGTCAGCCTCCCAGTGGAAGGACATCTTCTCGACGCCCGGCTCCAGGACGACGCGGCCGAAGTGACCGGCGCCGAAACGACGCTCTTCGGCGGCGACGACCATCTTGCCGCCACCCTGCAGTATGTCACGGCCGACATTGTCGAGGAACGGACCGAACGGGCTGCGGGAACGGCCGCAGATGATGTTGTAGGTGGAGTTGGCGCCGTCGCAGCAGGTGCCGTGGGTACCAAGCAGGTAGTACCAGCCATCCTGATACATCATCGAGGAGGCCTCGCAGTCGATAGCCACGTCGATGTCCTGGGCGCCTTCCTTGCGGCCGCCCGTAGCGGGGTCGAGTTCGACCAGACGGATGTTGCCGAAATAGGTGCCGAAGG
>JAFXUS010000013.1 GCA_017535125.1 Bacteroidales bacterium
GCCGCCGGACTGCTTCTTGTGGCGGTACTGGGCCGTGGCCACCTTGGTGATGGTCTCGCGGTACGGCACCTTCGGGGCGAAGAGCTCGACGTCGAGCTTGTATTCGTTATTCAGCAGCCACTTGACGATGTTGATGTGCTGCTCGCCGTTGCCGCTGAGGATGGTCTGACGGAGCTCCTTGGAGTACTCCACGATCACGGTCGGATCCGTGTTGGCGATCTTCTTGAGGGCGTCGCCGAGCTTCTGCTCGTCCTGCTGGACCTTGGCCTTGATGGCGCAGCGGTACTTCGGAGCGGGATACTCGATCTTGTCGTACTTGATGTTGGAACCCGGCAGGGAGAGCGTGGTGTTGCTCTTGCCGTTCTTCAGCTTGACAGTGCAGCCGAAGTCACCGGCGTGCAGGGAAGTCACGGCATCCTTCTTGGTGCCCGCGACGGCGTAGATGGCGGAGAAACGCTCCTTGTTGCCGGAGACGGGATCTTCGAGATCCAGGCCGGCGGTGATCGTGCCGCTCATCACCTTGAAGTAAGACACTTCGCCGAGGTGCTGCTCCACGTCGTTCTTGTAGATGAACAGGGACGGGGCGCCGCCTTCCTTCACGTCGGGAGCCGGGGCGACGTCCTTGACGAAGTCGAGCAGGCGCTTCACGCCGATGTCCTTCTTCGCGCAGACGCAGAAGACCGGATAGGCCTCGCCGGCGGCGATGCCCAGGTTGAGTCCCTTGTGGATCTCCTCCTCGGAGAGCTCGCCCTCCTCGAAGTACTTCTCCATCAGGGCGTCGTCGAACTCGGCAGCCTTCTCGATGAGGGCAGCGCGGGCCTCTTCGGCGCGGTCCTTCAGGTTGGCGGGGATCTCAAGGTCTTCGCGGGTGCCGTTGGCATCCTTGAAATGATAATACTTCATCGTCAGGACATCCACGAAACCGTCGAAGGAGGTGCCGGGGTTGACCGGGAACTGGACATAGACGGCCTTGCCGCCGATGGACTCCTTGATGGAGTTCTGGATGTTGTCCCAGTCGGCTTTCTCGCTGTCCAGCTGGTTGACCGCGATCACGAGGGGCAGCTTCTTGCTGTCGGCCAGGCGGAGGAAGTTCTCCGTGCCCACCTCGACGCCCTGCTGGGCGTTGATCACGAGCACACCGCTCTCGCACACCCGGAAGGCGGCGTACGCACCGCCGATGAAATCGTCGGCGCCCGGCGTGTCGATGAAGTTGATCTTGGCACCCTGGAACTCGGCGTACAGCGGAGTCGCATAGATGGAACGCTGGTTGAGTTTCTCGAGTTCGTCGTTGTCGGAAAGGGTGTTCTTGTCTTCGACAGTACCCCTCCGGTCGATCACCTTGCCCTCAAAGAGCATGGCTTCTGCGAGCGTGGTCTTGCCGGATTTCGTTGCACCGAGCAGGGCCACGTTGCGGATGTCTTTGGTAGAATAATCTTTCATTTGTTGGTTATGCTGTATTAATTATTTGTCAAAGTCCGCAAATCTAATCATTTTTATAACCATTCGCAAGTCATTCCGGCTGCTGGCGCAAGATTAATTCTTCGCCGCCGATGCCGTACCGGCGGAGGAGCGCTTCGTTGAGTGCGCCGGGCAGCACGCGCAGGCGGCGGCAGGCGGTCGGGAAATCGGAAAGGGTGCGGTCCGTCTCGATGAGGCGGAACAGGCGGGTGAGGTCGGATTGTTTACGTTTCATGGCTCGTTCGTTTTGTTTCTGCAAAAATGAGACAGCGTATCGAAAAAAACAACATGCCGCCGGGGGTACGCAGGGGGTTTGGGATATAAAAAATACGATTTTTACACACCTGTTCAGAATTTACAGACATTGTTGCAGAATTCCGGCACAAACAATCCGGGCGCGTCGCATATCTTGCGGCCATGCAAAACGACTTCTTTCACACCAATCTCCGCCAAGCGCGTTTGCGCGCCGGCATCTCCCAGACCGTGCTGGCCGAAGGCATCGGCGTCGGCCGGACGACCATTGTTTCGCTCGAAACCGGAAAGACCCGGCTGTTCAACAAAAACATCCCCAAGGTAGCCGAACGGCTCGGCATTTCACTCGAAGAGCTGCTCTGCGGCATCCCGGCCGACGCCCTGCTCCGGGACGAGCCGTCCTGGGCGGAGCGCGAGCACGCGCTGATCGCGGAGTACGAGCAGCGCATCCAGATCCTGCAGGACAAGCTCGATGACGCCTACCGCCTCAACAAGGCCCTCCAGAACAACGTCGATTCCCTCACCACCTCGCACAGCTACCTGCTGGAACAATTAAGAAAAGACCAGTAGGAGATTCGCCGGTCAAGCCGGCGAATGACGGAGGGGGTCCCCGATCAGGTCGCAGATGACGAAGGGACAGGGTCGCGGATGACGAACCGCGGGGTTTGCGGGAATTTGTGTATCTTTGTACGATGCACAAAGCGCAACTGCTCCCTTATCTGGAACCGGGCCGGCTGGAAGCCGGATGCGACGAGGCCGGACGCGGACCCCTCGCGGGGCCGGTCTATGCCGCCGCCGTCATCCTGCCCGCGGATTTCCACCATCCGCTGCTGGACGACTCCAAGAAGATGAGCGAGAAGGCGCGCGAGGAGCTCCGCCCCATCATCGAGCGCGAAGCCGTGGCCTGGGCCGTCGAGGCCGTGAGTGCGGAGGAAATCGACCGCCTCAACATCCTCGGCGCGTCGCTGGAAGGCATGCGGCGGGCCGTGCGGCGCCTGGGCGTTCGGCCGGATTTCCTGCTCATCGACGGCAACCGCTTCCGCCCGTTCGACGGCTACCCTTATCTGACCGTCGTGCACGGCGACGCCACCTACGCAAGCATCGCGGCAGCGTCCGTGCTCGCCAAGACCTGGCGCGACGAGCATATGCGCGAACTGGCCCGTCAGTACCCGGAATACGGCTGGGAGCACAACATGGGCTATCCCACCCCGGAGCACATCGCCGCCATCAAGGCGCACGGCTATTGCCCGGAACACCGCAAGTCCTTCCATCCCAAAGAACTCGAACCAAGTCTATTTGATTGATATGAAAAAAATCCTGTTGACCATTGCCACCGCCCTGCTGCTGATGCCGGCCGCCCTGCGCGCCGACGAGGGCATGTGGCTTCTCCCGCTGCTCGAGAAGATGAACGCCGACGCCCTGCGCAACCTGGGCTCCCGGCTCACCCCGGAGCAGATCTACAGCGTGAACCATTCGTCCATCAAGGACGCCGTCGTCCAGTTCGGCGGCGGCTGCACCGCCGAAATCATTTCCGGCAGCGGCCTGCTCGTCACCAACCATCATTGCGGCTACGCCAGCATCCAGGCCCTCTCCTCCACCGAGCACAACTACCTGGAGGACGGCTATTGGGCGATGAGCCGGGCCGAAGAGCTGCCCGTCCCGGGCCTGACCGTCCGCTTCCTGCAGAGCATGACGGACGTCACGGACGAGCTGGCGGCCGGCAAGAATCGCCGCGAACTGATTGCTGCGGCGGAGCAGGAGAACCCCAACTGCCAGGTGCGCATTGTCAGTTTCTACAACGACAACGTGCAGTACCTGATCGTCTCCAAGATCTACCGCGACGTGCGCTTCGTGGGCGCCCCGCCCGCAGCGTCCGGCAAGTTCGGCGGCGACACCGACAACTGGATGTGGCCCCGCCACACCTGCGACTTCTCCATGTTCCGCGTCTATGCGGACGCGAACAACGAGCCGGCCGACTATTCTCCGGACAACGTCCCGATGCATCCGCGCCAGTTCCTGAACATCTCCCTCAAGGGCGTGCAGGAAGGCGATTTCGCCATGATCATGGGCTACCCGGGCAGCACGCAGCGCTTCCAGACGGCCGCGCAGCTCAAGGACATGCTCGCGACCAATGACATCCGCATCGACGCCCGCGGCGTCCGCCAGGACGTCCTCTGGAAAGCCATGCGCGCCGACGACAAGGTCGGCCTGCAGTACGCCAGCAAGTATTCCGGATCCTCCAACGGCTGGAAGAAGTGGATTGGCGAGCGCGAGGCTTTCGAGGCCCTCGACATCATCGGCCGCGAAGAGCAGAAGGAGCGCGACCTGACCGCATGGATCAACGCCGACCCGGACCGCCAGGCCGCTTACGGCGGCGCCATCGACCGCATCGCGGCTTCCGTGGAAGCGGCCGCCGCACCCAAGCAGGCCGTCACCCTGCTGAGCGAGACCGTCGGCCGCATCGAACTGCTGGGCTTCGCCGCCACGATGGACCGTTCCATGAAAATGGCCCTCAACGCGCAGGATCAGGACACCGACACGAAAACCCGCGTCCAGCAGACCCTCGACCTGGTCATGGAAATGCTGCGCGACGAATACAAAGACTACAACGCCGATGTGGACCGCGAGGTGACCATCGCCCTGATCGACCACTACAAGGCCCGCGTCAATCCGGCCGACGCCGTCATGCTGAACGGCAAGAGCATCCTCACCATGGACACCCGCAAGCTGGTGGACAACCTCTTCAAGAAGAGTATCTTCACCTCCGAGGAGAAGCTCATCGCCAAACCGGTCACGGAGAAGTCGCTTGCGGCCGATCCGGCCGTGCAGCTGGCAGCCGCCATCACGGCGGCCGCGCAACCGCTATCCATGAGCGCCAACGCCGGCAGCGCGGATCTCTCCGCCGCCTCCAAGGCCTACGGCGCCGCCCTGCTCAAGTGGACGGAAGGCCAGCCGAGCTACCCGGACGCCAACTCCACCTGCCGCTTCACCTATGGCACGGTCAAGAGCTACGAGCCCAAGGACGGCGTGCTCTACAAGTACTACACGACGCTCAAGGGCGTGATGGAGAAGGAAGACCCGGACAACTATGAGTTCCGCGTGCCCGCGAAACTGAAGGAGATCTACGAAAAGAAGGACTTCGGCCAGTACGCCAACGAGAAGGGTGAGGTGGTGACCTGCTTCCTGACCAATCTCGACATTACGGGCGGCAACTCCGGCAGCCCGGTGATGGACGCGGACGGCAACCTGATCGGCCTCGCCTTCGACGGCAACTGGGAGGCGATGAGCAGCGACGTCATGTTCGAGCCGAACCTGCAGCGCTGCATCTGCGTGGACATCCGCTACGTGCTGCTGATGCTGGACAAGTTCGGCGGCGCCGGCTATCTGTTGAATGAAATGAATCTCGTGAAATAATGACGAAGGAAGAGATACTCCAGGCGCTCCGCGAGGTGCATCACCCCGCCAAGGAAGACCGCGACCTCGTGGAGATCGGCATGGTGCATGACGTGGAAATCTCGGACGGCAGCGTCGTCGTAACGCTGGCGTTCCCGAAGCGACGGGATCCGCTCGCCGAGTACCTGATCGGCAGCGCCCGGGCGGCGCTGATCCGCCACCTGCCTTCCTCCGTGAAGTCGGAAGTCAAGACCGTCGTGGTCGAGGATGAAAAGCCGAAGAAGAAAGGGCTTGCGCTTGGGCTCGAGCAGCTGGCCGAGGTGCGCCACATCATCGGCATCGCTTCCGGCAAGGGCGGCGTGGGCAAGTCCACCGTGGCCGTCAACCTCGCCTGTGCACTGGCGCGGCTGGGCTATAAGGTCGGCCTTGCGGACGCGGACGTCTATGGTCCTTCCATTCCCGTGATGACGGGAACGGAGGGGGCCGTGCCTGCGGCTGAACCGGGCGCCGAGGAGGGCCAGGAACTGATTCTCCCACTGGAGAAATATGGCGTGAAATGGATGTCCATCGGCTATTTCGCCGAGCGGGGCCAGGCCCTGATCTGGCGCGGGCCGATGGCGTGCAACGCCCTCAAGCAGATGATCCTGCAAGTCAAATGGGGTCCGCTGGACTTCCTGCTCATCGACATGCCGCCGGGCACGGGCGACATCCACATCAGCCTGGTGCAGGACATCCCCGTGGAGGGCGCCGTGATCGTGACGACGCCGCAGACGGTGGCGCTGGCCGACGTGGAGAAGGGCGCGAACATGTTCCGCAACGAGAATGTGAACCGGCCCATCTTCGGCATCGTCGAGAACATGGCCTGGTTCACGCCGGAGGCGCATCCTGACGAGAAATACTACATCTTCGGCCAGGACGGCGGGGCCAACATGGCGCGCGAACTGGGCATCGATCTGCTCGGTCGCATTCCGCTCGTGCAGGGCATTCGCGAGAGCGGTGACGCCGGCGAGCCGGTCGCGCTCGGCAGCCGCCCGGACGGGCTTGCTTTTGTCGAACTCGCCAGCCGCCTGGCGGAAAAACTCGGATAGATGGAAGTTCGTGCAAAAAAGGCTTTAGGCCAGCATTTCCTCACGGATCAGAGCATCGCGCGGGGTATCGTCGATGCTTTGACCGTCAGCGAGGTGAAAGACGTACTGGAGATCGGCCCCGGTATGGGTGTCCTCACCCAGTATTTGCTGCAGCGGGAGGATATTGACTTGAAGCTGGTGGAACTGGATGGGGAGTCGGTGGATTATCTGCTGACGCATTTTCCGGGGATGCAGGGACGGCTGTACCAGGCGGATTACCTGCGCCTGGACATCCATAAGCTGTTTCCGGGGGCATACCGGGTGATCGGCAATTTCCCGTACAATATTTCTTCGCAGATCTTCTTCAAGATCCTGGACGACAAGGACCGCATTCCGGAGGTGGTCTGCATGATCCAGAAGGAGGTGGCGGACCGCATCGCCGAGGGGCCGGGCAGCAAGACCTACGGCATCCTGTCGGTGCTGCTGCAGGCCTGGTACGACATCGATTACATCATGAGCGTGGGCTCGGGTGCCTTCGCGCCGCCGCCCAAGGTGCAGTCGGCCGTGATCCGCCTGCGCCGTAACGGGCGCACCGACCTCGGCTGCGACGAGAAGCAGTTCAAGAATGTGGTGAAAACCGCGTTCAATCAGCGGCGCAAGACGCTGCGCAACGCGCTCAAGCCGCTGCTGCCGGAGGGCTTCGACAGTTCGGATCCCGTTTTCGATCTGCGCGCCGAACGGCTCGGCGTCGAGGATTTCGTCGCGCTTACGCGGCAGATTTTCGCTTAAGCGCGGCGCCCAGGATGGCGCCGAGGGCGGCGAGGAGCAGCAGGATGGAGGTGGCGCGGGAGACTGCCTCACCGGTCCGGTAGGACGGCGGGTCGAAGCGCATCACCAGCGTGTGATCGCCGGCCGGTACCTGCGCGGCGCGCAGCAGGGTGCCTTCCAGCTCGATCGGGAGTTCTTCGCCCGTATCCTCCACCGTCAGTTTCCACCCCACGGGGTAATAGACTTCGCTGAAGACTATCCGCACGGCCTCCGGGCTGTTGTAGCGGTAGCGGAGTTCGTTGGGGGCGTAGGAGGTCAGCTCCACGCTGGGAGATTCCGGGTCAAGCCCGGAATGACTAATTGAAGGACCGGAAAGACTCTCTGTAGTCATGCCGGACCGTGATCCGGCATCTCCAAACCAGGCGTTGCCCTTGGCGTACGGATAGCGGAGCGGCGGGACATCACCGTCCAGGATGATATACCGGCAGTTCATCTCTGCGAGGCCCGGGAGGTACGGCAGGGCGGCCTCGGCCTCTTCGAGGGTCGTGGCGTCGCCGATGGCCTTGTAAATCTGGTTGATTTCACCCGCCAGGGTGCTCTCCATGAATTCCTGGTAGCGCTGCAGTTTGGCCGGCGAATAGCCGCCGACGTTCTTGTGCCAGTAGGACGGATGCGAGTCGTTGAAGACGTTGACCGTCAGGTCCAGGACGCGGTAGGACGGGTCCGTGTCGGCGAGGATCAGCTCGTCGACCGGGCGCTTGTCGAACTGGCTCTTGAAGGCGCGCGGCGAGACGAAATCGTCCGCGTTCAGGTAACGTTTGCCGGCGATGCCGAGGTCCAGCAGCACGAGGAGCGAGATCAGCGCGACGGCGGTCAGGCGACGGGCCTGCGCCGTCTCAGGATGCGTCCGGAAGGTCTCCGCGGCCGATTTCGGGACGGAAGTGCCCCACCATAGCAGCAGGAAGGATGCGAGGATCAGGATCAGCGAGCGCATGGCGTCCAGGACCAGCAGGTAGCGGCGGTCCGCCGCGAGGGCGTCCACCAGCACGTCCGGCTGACCTGCATCAACGCTGCCGCTGAAGGTCCCGGCGATGCCGGGGAAAATCATGCAGAGCAGGCAGAAGCCGCCGGTGATGGCGGCCGCGATCCAGCCTTTCTTCTGGAAAAACGCCGCCGCTTCCGGCTGGCGGACGATGCGGTCCAGCACCAGGAAGCCGAGCATCGGCAGGGTGAACTGGAGCACTGTCAGCGCCATCGACACCGTGCGGAACTTGTTGTAGAGCGGCGCGACGTTGTAGAAGAATTTCGTGAAAGCGAGGAAATGACTGCCCAGGGCGAGCAGCACGGCGAGCACTGTGCCCGCCACGATCCACCATTTCTCCTTCCCCTTGAAGGCGAAGAGGCCTAGCACGAAGAGGAAGATGGTGATGGCGCCCATGTACATCGGCCCGGCGGTGAAGGGCTGGGGGCCCCAGTAGAGCGGCAGGTGCTTGGCCGTCTCCCGGAGGTTCGGCTGCCCGGCCCGCTTCAGGAGGTCGTAGGTTTCGGAGTGGTTGGGATTTACCGCGCCGGAGGACGAGCCGCCGTTGAAATTGGGGATCAGCAGGTTGGGGAGTTCTTCCCAGCCGTAGGACCAGGCGGTGGCGTAGTCGATGTCGAGGCCTTTGGCGCCGACACCGCCTTCGGAGGCTTCCGTGCTGCCGCCGCGCATGGAGTACGGAGTGTATTCCATCGTCGGCAGGAGCTTGATGGCGTTGGTGGCAATGCCGGCCACGCCGAGGACCAGCAGCAAAGCCGATGCAGCGAAGAAGCGGCCCCAGGGATGAGATTCCGGGTCAAGCCCGGAATGACTATCTGTAGTCATGCCGGACTGCGATCCGGCATCTCTATGCACCAGCAAAGAAACCACCAGGACGATGACGTAGATCAGGATCAGGATTGCCAGATAGTAGGTGATCTGCGGGTGGTTTGCCTTGACCTGGAAACTCAGCGCCAGGCCGAAGAGGGCGGCGCCGAGAAGGGTTCCCGGGAGCCAGGGTGCTTTGCTAGGAGATTCCGGGTCAAGCCCGGAATGACTACTTTGGGGCCCGGAATGACTACTTTGGGGTCCGGAATGACGGGAAAGGGCCTGATTATAAGTGAAGATCAGCGCTGCCAAAACCCAGGGGAGGAAGGCGAGGGCCTGCATCTTGGTGTTGTGGCCGACCTGGATAATCTGCAGGTTGTAGGAGCAGAAGGTCACGGCGATGGCGCCGCCAACGGCGATCAGCGGATGGATGCCGAGGGCGAGCATCAGCAGCCAGGCGCCCAGCAGCGAGATGAAGAGGTAGGTGGCCGGGCGGCGGCCCAGCAGCAGGAAGTCGTAGAGCTTCTGCGTCCAGTCGCCTTTCGTGGAGGCATGGATGGTGGCCGTCGGCATGCCGCCGAACATGGACTCCGTCCAGGCCGTCTGGTCATCGGGGTGAGCTGCGTTCCAGCTCATCATCTCGTGCGACATGCCCTGCCAGCCGGAGATGTCGCTCTGGTTGACGATCTTGCCGCTCAGGACCTGCGGCACGTAGGCGTATGAGAGAAGGAGCAGGCCGACGACGATGCCGGCGTACAGGAGGAGTTTCTTTTTCATGGCAATATATCGACGAGCTGCGCCGTGAGGGCGCGGCGGCTGTACTTTTCAATGCCGGCCGTCTGCGGATGCTCCGCGTCCAGGAAGGCCAGCAGTTCGTCCTGCTTGTCCCAGTCGAACATGTCGCCGGCGCCGGCGTCCCGCAGGACCGTGGCGGCCGCGCCGTCTTCCTGGCCGATGCCCAGCACGGGGCGGCGGGCGGCCAGGTATTCGAAGATCTTGCCGGGCAGCACTTTCGCGTATTCGGGCTCCCGGCGCAGCGGGAGCAGAAGGATGTCGGCGGCGCGCTGCTCGCGGACGGTCTCGTCGTGCGGGAGATAGCCCAGCTCCACGAGATTGCCGCCCAGGCCGCGGGCGCGGATGGCGTCCGTGATGGCGGCGTCCACCTTGCCGGCAAGGCGGATTTCCAGCCGCTCGCGGAAGGACGGATCCTCCCCGCAGCGGCGCGCCAGGGCGTCCCAGAGGTTCAGGGGGTTGCCGTCGGCCGCAAACAGGCCCGTATGGACCAGGCGGAACTTGGGAGATTCCGAGTCAAGCCCGGAATGACTATCTGTAGTCATGCCGGACTGCGATCCGGCATCCTTAAAATCGGATTCGTCAAAGCCGTTGGTAATCAAAACGACCGGGGTTTTGGTCTTGGCACGGAAGTCCGCGGCGACGGGCGGCGACACACTGATCACGGTGTCGGCGCCGTCCAGTACGGCCTGCTCGAGGCGGTGGTGCCGGCGGTCAGCGGCGGCCGACAGGCCGAGGTGCTTGTAGTAGAACATCTCCGTCCACGGATCCCGGAAATCAGCAATCCAATGCAGCCCAAGGGCCTTTTTCAGCCCCAGGCCGATGAGGTGCACCGACTGGGGCGGACCCGTGGTCACGACGGCATCGACGGGATGCTCCGCCAGGTATTTCTTCAGGAACCGGACCGAGGGGCGCACCCAGCCGACCCGCGGGTCGGGAATGAAGCAGTTACCCCGCACCCACAGGGAGAGGCGCTGCTTCCAGTTTTTCTTCTGGGCGTTGACGGGGTTGACTTCCTGCCCCTGTTTGCCGCCGGTCAGGCGGCGATAGATCTCATATGGCTCGCTGATGTGCGTCTTGACGACTTCCGCGCAGGCGGGAACGTCGGCGAGCAGGCTCTCGTCGCGCGCGAGCTGTTCGGGATTCTCCGGCGTATAGACGACCGGCTGCCAGCCGAACTCCGGCAGGTACTTGCTGAACTTCACCCAGCGCTGGACCCCCGAACCACCGGTCGGGGGCCAGTAGTAGGTGATGATCAGCAGACGTTTCACCGCTTGTAGCCTTCGAGGTTGGCCTTGACGGTCTCCCAGTCATAGTACGGACCTTCGACCGGCTTGAGACCGCGAAGCAGGCGCTCTTTCTCCTGATACAGGAACTTTACGAGCACGCGGCCGGCCTTGTTGCGGTAGAAGATGATCTGGAGGTTGCTGGCCATGCAGATGTTCCAGAAGCCATACCAGTTGTCGCAGACTTCGTCCACCTCCCAGCGCTCGCCGACGCCCTCGATGCCAAGGTAGCTGGCGAGGGCCATCAGCGGATAGTCGTGGCCGAAACGCAGGTCGGCGGCATAGGCGCCGGTGGCGATGCACTCATCGGCCTTCGTCACGATGTCCTCGACGCAGGACTTCGCCATGGCCACACGCTCCTGACCGACGTCAGCGGAGTTGCAGTGACCCAGGTAGAGGAAGAGGTTGTTCTGCGCCCAGCGGTTGTAGATCGCGTCGAAAGGCAGGAAGCGGTAGAGATTCTCCTCGATGTCGAAGTCCTCGGCCACCACGGCAGTGTCGAACACGTTCGCCGTCAGGCGGCGCGGGCTGTCCACGAAGGTGCGGGCCTTCTCCACGTCGGTGAAGAGGCGCGTCATCACGCCGAGGGTGTCGTCCGGCACCTGACGCATGTATTCGAAGCTCTTGCGCATGCCGGCGGAAGTGATCTGCTGCCAGCCTTTCTCGTTGTCGAGGTAGTCCATGAACTTCTCGCCCGTGTCGAGGCGGATGTTCAGCTGATTGTTCTGGCGGATCAGCGAGTTCGTGAAGGAGTTCATGCTGATGATGCAGCGCTGCACCGTGCTGGAGAAGGCGCGGACGTTCTTCTGTCCGGCGAATACCTCCGGGTAGCGGTTGTACATGCGCTCGGCCAGGGCGGCATGCTCACGCGCACCGCGCTGCGACAGGCGGCCGTCCATGCCGCCGTAGCTCTCGAGCACCTTGCGGGCCGCAATGCGCAGGGAGTCTCCGCCCGGGGTGAGGATACCCATCCCCTTGCCCACCTCGAGGGTGCGGATCAGGTCCTCATAGGCCTTGCCGCCCCAGTTGGAACGGGAGCCGTGCCGGCCATAGTGGCTGATGTAGAAGGGGGTGTAGCCCTTCGGCGCCGGGGTGTCCGTGAGAGGATAGAACTCGTACGAGTTGAGGTTGTTGCCCGCGCGGGTCGGATCTTCCATGAGGGCCTTGGCGGCCACTTCGGAACGGTGGAACTGGGCGAAAGCCGCCGACGCGCTCAGCGTCAGCATGGCTGCCAGGACAAAGATCAATTTCTTCATATTCTTCGTTTTGTTTGTTATTTCATAACAGACAAATATATAACCATTTTCTTTCCTCTCGGCCCCGCTTTCCCGGAAATGGACGCAAAAGTAACATCAGCACACGTAAATGTATCAAAGGCCCAGTTCGCCCTTCAGCGCACGCAGCAGGTCAAAGGCCTGCAGGGGCGTCATGTTGTTGAGGTCGGCCGCCTCGAGCTTGTCCTTGACGGCGGAGAGGGTGGGGTCGTCGAGCTGGAAGAAGGACAGCTGCACGGAGCCGTCGTCCTCCAGGTCCATGGCGTTGGCGTGCTTCTGTCGCCGCTCCAGGTCGCGAAGCGTCTTCTCCGCCGACTCGACCACCTCGCGCGGCATGCCCGCCAGGCGCGCCACGTGGATGCCGAAGCTGTGCGCCACGCCGCCGGGCATCATTTTCCGGAGGAAGATGACGTTCTTGCCCTCCTCCTTGACGGCGATGTGGTAGTTCTTGACGCGGGGGTACTGCTCCTCGAGGTCGTTCAATTCGTGGTAGTGCGTCGCGAAGAGCGTCTTGGCGCCCTTGCCGTACTGATGGATGTATTCCACGAGGGCGCGGGCGATGGACATGCCGTCGTAGGTGGAGGTGCCGCGTCCGATCTCGTCCAGCAGCACCAGCGAGCGGGCGCTGAGGTTGTGCATGATCATGGCTGTCTCCAGCATCTCGACCATGAAGGTGGATTCCCCGCGGGAAATGTTGTCCGTCGCGCCGACGCGCGTGAAAATCTTGTCGAAATAGCCGATTCGCGCCTGCTGCGCCGGCACGAAGGAACCGATCTGCGCCATCAGCACGATGAGGGCGGTCTGGCGCAGGAGGGCCGATTTACCGGCCATGTTGGGGCCGGTCAGGATGATGATCTGCTCCCCCCTGCTGTCCAGGCGGACGTCGTTGGGGACGTATTCCTCGCCCGCGGGCATCAGGGTTTCGATGACGGGATGACGCCCGGCCTTGATGTCCAGCACGCTGCCCTTGTCCATTTCCGGGCGGCAGTAGCCGCGGTCGAGCGCCTGCTGCGCGAAGCCCTGCAGGACGTCGAGGCGCGCGAGGATGCGGCAGTTCTCCTGGATGTCGCGGATGGCCTTCTGGACGGTGGCGACGAGCTCGCCGTACAGGCGGCTCTCGATCTCGTAGATGGACGCCTCCGCGCCGAGGATCTTCTCCTCGTATTCCTTCAGCTCGGGCGTGATGTAGCGCTCCGCGCTGACAAGCGTCTGCTTGCGTATCCACTCCGGCGGCACCTTGTCGCGGAAGGTATTGCGGACCTCGATATAGTAGCCGAAGACGTTGTTGTAGCTGATTTTCAGCGAGCTGATTCCGGTGCGTTCGCCCTCGCGCTGCTGCATCTGCAGGAGGTAGTCCTTGCCGCCGCGGGAGATGTCGCGCAGCTCGTCCAGCTGCTTGTCCACGCCGGCGGCGATCACGTCGCCCTTGCCGAGCTGGGAGGCGTCTTCCGCGAGGGTCGCGGTGATGCGCTCCAACAGTTTGTCCGTATTGCGCAGGCCCTTGATCAGCTTGTCGAGGGCAGCGCAGCCCGTGTCGCCGCAGAGCTCGCGGATGGGCGTCATACGGCTCAGCGAGCGGCCGAGCTGGCGGACTTCGCGCGGCAGGATCTTGCCGTTGGCGGCACGGGCCAGGATGCGCTCCAGGTCGCCCACCTCGGCGAGGTTGCCCTGGAGCTCGACGAGCAGCTCTTCGTTGTCATGCAGCAGCTGCACCACGTCGTAGCGCGCATTCAACTCATTCAGGTCCATGACCGGCATGGCGAGCCACTGGCGCAGCAGGCGGGCACCCATCGGAGTGCAGCAGCGGTCGATCACATCGACCAGGCTCACGCCTTCGCGGCCCGCGTTGCTCTGGAAAATTTCCAGGTTGCGGAAGGTGAACTTGTCCATCCAGACGAACTTCTCCTCGTCGATGCGGCCGATCGAGCAGATGTTGCCGAGACCGGCATGCTGCGTCTGCTCCAGATAGACCAGCAGGGCGCCGGCGGAGCAGACGGCGAGCGGGAAGCCGTCGATGGCGAAGCCTTTAAGGCTCTGCACCTTGAGCTGCTTGCATAAGCGCTCCACGGCGGCATCCTGCACGAAGGCCCATTCGTCAAGGCCGGTGGCGTAGAAATCACCGTAGCGCTCCTTGACGGCGCGCAGCAGCTCGCGCTGGACCACCAGTTCGCGGGGCTGCAGGGAGCTGAGCAGGGTGCCGATGTAGTCCAGGCTGCCCTGGGCCACCTGGAAGGTGCCCGTGGACACATCCAGGAAGGCGGCGCCGCAGCTCTGTCCCTCGAAGGTCAGGCCGGCGAGGTAGTTGTGTTCCTTCTGGTCCAGCATGCCTTCGCCAAAGGCGATGCCGGGGGTGAGAATCTCGGTGATGCCGCGCTTGACAAGCTTGTTCTTCACGAGCGCGGGGTCCTCCAGCTGGTCGCAGATGGCCACCTTGTAGCCGCTGCGGACGAGTTTCTGGAGGTAGCCTTCGATGGCGTGGTGCGGGAAGCCGGCCATGGGCGTGTCGCCCTTGTCGCCGTTGGAGCGGCGCGTGAGCACGAGTCCGAGCACCTTGCTGGCCAGCACGGCGTCGTCGGAGTAGGTCTCATAGAAGTCCCCGACGCGGTACAGGAGTATCGCCTCGGGGTGCTGCGCCTTGATGCTGAAATACTGCTTCAGCATCGGGGTATCTTCGCCTTTCTTTGCCATGGTTGTCTAGAAAGACAAAGATACAAAAATAATTGGAGATTCCGGGTCAAGCCCGGAATGACTACAAAGGAGCCCGGAATGACGGTCCCGGTGCCCGGGAACGCGCTACGCCAGGAAGTTCGTGATGAAGATGATGACGATCGCGAGGGGGGCGACGTAGCGGAGCAGGAAGCGGAAAGCGTCGAAGACGGCGCAGTTGAAGCGGGCGGTGCCGCCGCAGGTGAATTCGTCGCGCACGGCCGCGGTGTCCATCTTCCAGCCGACGAAAATCACGAAGAGCAAGCCGCCGAAGGTCATCAGGAAATTGGAGGTCAGCATGTCACAGAAGCTGAAGATCGACAGGCCGAAGAGCTTGACCTCCGCGAGCGGCCCGAAGGACAGCGAGCAGAGTGCACCGAGCAGCCAGGTGCCGCCGAATATCAGCAGCACGGCCTTGCGCCGCGTCATGCCGCGCTGCTCCACGAGGTAGGCCACGCCCACCTCAAACATGGAAATGGCCGAGGTGAACGCCGCGAACACAATTGTTACAAAGAAGAGCACGGCCACGCCGGAACTAAGCCAGGGCACGCTCACGCCCATTTTGGCGAAGATGTACGGCAGGGTCTCGAAGATGAGTCCGGGCCCCGCGCCCGGCTCGATCCCGGCAGCGAACACCGCGGGCATGATGGCGAAGCCGGCAATCAGGGCGAACAGCAGGTCAAAACTCACTGTACCAAGACCTGTAACAAGTATGTTCTCGCTCTTTTTGATGTAGGAGGCATAGGTCAGGATGGTCCCGACGCCCAGGGAAAGCGAGAAAAAGCTCTGCCCCATGGCGGCCGCCACGGCGGACGGCGTGATCTTGCTGAAGTCCGGCTTCACGAGGTATTCCACGCCGGCCGAAGCCCCCGGGAGCGAGAGCGAATAGGTCATGATGATCATGATCAGCACGAAGAGCAGCGGCATGGAAAGCTTGTTGAAGCGCTCGATGCCCGATTTCACGCCGGCGGAGACGATCCAGGCGCAGCCGCCCAGGAAGAGCGTATGGCAGACCAGCGGCCCGACGGGCGAGGAAATGAAGCCGCCGAAGGCGGACGACACCGTCCCGAGTTCGGAGGCATGGAACCCGGCCGTCAGCGACTGCCAGAGGTAGCCGATCGACCAGCCGCCCACGACGCTGTAATAGGACAGGATGACGAGCGGCGAAATGACGGTCAGCAGGCCCAGCCATTTCCATTTCGTGCCGGGCGCGAGTTGCTCCATGGCGCCGATGGTACCCGCGTGCGTGCGGTGCCCGATGATGGCTTCCGCCAGGAAAATGGGCAGCGACAGCAGCAGGCAGCAGACAAGGTAGATGATGATGAACGCGGCGCCGCCCGTCTGGCCGACCATGTAGGGGAAGCGCCAGATGTTGCCGAGCCCGATGGCGGAGCCCGCCAGGGCAAAAATGGCCGCGCTGCGGCCGCCGAACACTTCCCGACGCCGCTCCATCTCCTACAACATGAAATTGGTGAAGAAAATGATGACCACCGCGACGGGAGCCACCCACCGGATCAGGAACCAGACCACGGAGAAGATACGCTCGTTGAAACGGTAGCGGCCCTGGCTCGTGAACTCGTCGCGCAGCGCTTCGCGAGGCAGGACGAACCCGGCGAACACCACGGCCAGCAGTGCCATCACCAGGAGCAGGATGTTCGAGCACACCCAGTCCATCAGGTCGAAGAACGTCATCCCGGCGATCTTCACGCCCGCTAGCGGGCCGAAGGACAGCGAGCAGAGCGCACCCACGCTGCCGCAAAGCAGGAAAATGCGCAAGCAGGCGCGGCCGCGGGACAGGTTGTGGCGCTCCATCAGGAACGACACGCCCACCTCAACCAGGGAGATGCTGGAGGTCATGGCCGCCACGATGATGGCCAGGAAGAAGACGATAGCTACGAGCGAACTGAGCAGCGGCACCTCCACACCCATCTTGGCGAAGACGAAGGGGACGCTCTGGAAGATCAGGCCCGGGCCGGCGCCCGGCTCGATCCCGGCGGCGAACACCGCCGGCATGATGGCGAAGCCCGCCAGGATGGCGAAAAGCAGGTCGGAGACCGCTGTGCCCGTGCTTGTGACGAGGATATTCTCCTCCTTGTTGACATAGGATCCGTAGGTGATGATGGCACCCATGCCGAGCGAGAGCGAGAAGAAGCTCTGTCCCATCGCGTAGGCGAAGGTGCGCGGCGTGAGCTCGCTCCAGTCGGGATGCAGCAGGTAGCGCACGCCGGCGGAGGCGCCGGGCAGCGTCACCGAATAGACCAGGATCACCACGATCAGCAGGAAAAGCAGCGGGAGCGTGATCTTGCTGAATTTTTCGATACCGGCGCGCACCCCGCCCGCCACCACGCCCACCGACGCGGCCAGGAAGACCAGGTGCATCAGCACCGGCATCCAGGGCGAGGACACGAAGTTGCCGAAAAGCGAACTGGCCGCCTCCGGCGCCATCTCGGAAAAGGAGAACGAGCAGGCCTTGAAGAAATACTCCACCGACCAGCCACCGATGACGCTGTAGTAGGAGACGATCATCAGCGGGATGAGGATGGACAGATAGCCGACACGCCGCCAGAACGGGTGCTGGCGCGACAGGCGCGCGAACGCGTCCCGGGCGTTGGTGTGGCTGCGGCGGCCGATCATCACCTCGGCGAGGAAGACCGGCAGGGAAATCAGCAGGGTGGCGAGGACATAGACGATGACAAACGCGGCGCCGCCGTGCTCCCCCACCATGTAGGGGAAGCGCCAGATGTTGCCCAGCCCGATGGCGGAGCCCGCCATCGCCAGGATCACGGCCATGCGACCGCCGAATTTCTCACGTTTTGCCATACACTACCGTTTACCGTCATTCGCCGGCCTGACCGGCGAATCTTATCGTTTCACGTACGTCACGAACTCGTACTCGAGTCCGGAATCGGGATCCTTCAGGAGCCCGGAACGCGCCTCAACCGTCCAAATATCGGAATTAATTTCCGGAAAATACGCATCCGCGTCCGGAATCGTCGTCCGGATCTGCGTGACGAACAGGCGGTCCATCGTGTCGATGGCGGCCTGGTACACCGACGCGCCGCCGATCACGAACACGCGCGGCGCGTCCCCCGCGGCGGCATACGCCGCCTCGATCGAGGCCACGCACGTAGCCCCTTCGATCGGCTCGGAGCGGCGTGTCAGCACGATGTTCTGCCGCCCGGGCAGGGGCCGGCCGATCGACTCGAAGGTCGTCCGCCCCATGATCACGGGACAACCCATCGTGATCCGCTTGAAGTACTGCAGATCCGCTTTCAAGTGCCAGGGCATGGTGCCGCCCCGGCCGATGGCGCGGTCCTGCGCCGCCGCCACGATCATGCACTTCTCCATCACACGGCCACCGGCGCCTTGATCGCCGGCCAGGGGTCATAACCTTCGAGCGTGAAGTCCTCATAGGTGAAGTCGAAGACGCTCTTCACCGCCGGGTTGAGCTTCATCACCGGCAGCGCGCGCGGCTCCCGGGAGAGCTGCTCGCGCACCTGCTCGAAGTGGTTGAGGTAGATGTGCGTGTCGCCCGTGGTGTGGACGAACTCGCCCGGCTGCAGTCCGCAGCTCTGGGCGATCATCATCGTCAGGAGGGCGTAGGACGCGATGTTGAAGGGAACGCCAAGGAAGGTGTCCGCGCTGCGCTGGTAGAGCTGGCAGGACAGCTTGCCGTCGGCCACGTAGAACTGGAACAGGCAGTGGCAGGGCGGCAGGGCCATCTTGTCCACCTCGCCCGGATTCCAGGCGCTGACGATCATGCGCCGGGAGTCCGGATTGTGGCGGATCTGGTCGATCACCTGCGAGAGCTGGTCGATGCTGCGCCCGTCAGGGGCGGGCCAGCTGCGCCACTGGTGGCCATAGACCGGGCCCAGGTCACCGTTCTCGTCGGCCCACTCGTCCCAGATGGACACGCCGTGGTCCTTGAGGTACTTGATGTTCGTGTCGCCGGCGATGAACCAGAGGAGTTCGTAGATGATGGACTTGAGATGGACCTTCTTGGTGGTCAGCAGGGGGAAGCCCGCCGACAGGTCGAAACGCATCTGGTGGCCGAAGATGCTCTTCGTGCCCACCCCGGTGCGGTCGTGCTTGACCACGCCGTGGTCCATGATTTCCTGTAGGAGGTCGAGATACTGCTTCATTATTTCTTGACGCCGAAGGCGAAAATGATGGCTTCGTGATAGGTCTTGCCCGGCTGAAGGACGGTCGAAGGATAGGCCGGCTGGTTGGGGCTGTCCGGGAAATGCTGGCACTCCAGCGCCACGCCCTCATAGTCATGGTAGATGCGTCCGCGCTTGCCCACGGGGCAGCCGCCGAGCCAGTTGCCGGTATAGACCTGGATGCCCGGCTGCGTGGTGTAAACTTTGAGGACACGGCCGCTGCGGTTCGACCACAGCTCGGCGGCCTCCTGGAGCTGGCCCTTGCGGTAACCGTCGATCACCCAGCAGGCGTCATAGCCCTTGCCGTAGTTCAGGGCCGGGAAATCCTTCTTGATGTCGCGGCCGAGGGTCTTGCCGTTCAGGAAGTCCATCGGGGTGCCCGCCACCGCTTCCGGCTCACCCAGCGGGATGAGACCCGGGTCGGTCGGGAGGTACTCGGAGCAGTTCAGTTTCAGGAACTGCCGCAGGATGGAACCGCCGCAGTTGAGGTTGAAGTAGGCGTGGTTCGTCAGGTTGATGACCGTGCGCTTGTCGGACTTGGCGCTGAAGGTAAGGCGGAGCTCGTTCTCCTCGCTCCACTCATAGCGCGCCACGACCACGACCTGGCCGGGGTAGCCCATTTCGCCGTCGGCGGAGACGTACTTGAACTCCACGCCGCCCTTGCGCTTGCGGGACTCCCAGACCTGCTCCGAGAAGCCCTGCGGGCCGCCGTGCAGGTGGTTGGGGCCGTTGTTCACCGGCACGCTGTACGTCTTGCCGTCGAGGGTGAATTTACCCTTGGCGATACGGTTGGCGAAGCGGCCCGGGCACTTGCCCAGGTACGGGCCGTCGTTGACGTACTGCTCCGCCCTGCCGTAACCGAGCGCGACGTCGCCCAGCTTGCCGTTCTTGTCCGGCACGTTGACGCTCACGATGGCGGCGCCGATGCTGCCAAGCACCACGGAGGCGCCGCTGGCGTTGGTCAGGGTGTACTTGTAGATGGCCTTGCCATCCGGGGTTCTGCCCCAAAGTTTTCTGTTGATAGCCATGATGTTATTGATTTTGTTGGTTTTGCAGCCAGGCGACGACCCGCTCCACCGGGGCGTCTTTCAATATGATGTGCTTCTCCCCGTCCAACAGGTAGAGCGAGGGAATCGCGCGGATGTTGTAGATGCGGTCGGCGCGGATCAGCCCGTCGGGGTCGTAGCCGCAGTTCCAGTCGCGCGGGTAATTGGGCTCGTAGGCACGCCAGGCGTCCAGGTCTTCGTCGATATAGACGTTGACCACGGCGAAATCCCCGTTCGCGATACGGTTCCGGATGCCGGGCACCGCCTCCAGGGTATTGATGATCTCCAGGCAGGCGTTGCAGCCGGGGTTGCTGAAGAAGAGCAGCGTCGTGCGCGCCTTCACATCATGCATGCGGCGGGTCCGGCCGCGGGCGTCCGTGAAACGGAAGTCCGGCGCCACGGAGCCGGTCGGCGCCAGGGCACACATGCGCGCCTGATAGACATAGCCCGGACGGGCTTCCTCGCGGGTAAAGCGGGAAGCAGCCAACCCTTCGACGTACGGGAGATAAAGGTCCTCGTTCCGGACCGGAGAATTGGGGTCATAGAGGTAACGGGACACGATTTCCTCCATCAGCAGGAAGACGTGCGAGGCCGTGTCGGCGGCCTGCCGCTCCTCCACCTGCGTGAAGAAATGGCGCATCTTGCGCTGCGCCTCGGCCAGCGGCAGCGTCTCGAGCTGCTGGGCGTACAGCGCCACCTGTCCCTCCACGTCGGAATGGCGCACCCCCAGCACGGCGCCCGTGTCGCACGGGCCGTCGCAAGCCAGGAAGGCATCCCAGAAATGGTCCAGTATCCAATCCATCCGCTCCTCGGGGTCGGTATAGACCCCCGGCACCGTCGGGTATGGGAAATCCCGCAGCGGCAGCGCAACGGGCGTTTTCGGCTTTGCGCGGCAGCCCGCCAGCAGCAGCGCCGCCAGCAAAACACCCCATATGATTCCTGTCCTGTTCATGCTACATTTCCACGGAGAAAATCAACGAGAAGGTGTGTCGCTGCACGGGGAGCTCCTGCGCGACGAGGTCGGCGTAGGACGGGCCGCCGTTGTAGTTGTACGACACCCCGATGCGGGTCGGATACGGCACCCATAGGAAATTGCCCAGCACTGCGGCCAGGTCGATGCCGGCGCTGAACAGCGCGCCGGAACGCTTCTCGGCCGCGAAATAGGAATAATCGCCGTGCAGCGTGAGTTCGAAGTTGCGCAGGTAGGCCACCGGACCCAGCAGGGCCCGGTCCACGGGAATGAGCGGGAGTTTGTAGTCCAGGGCGCCCTTGACTTGCGTGGGGTAGGCGGCTAGCATGCGCGCGACCGCCGACGGGAAGCCGCGCGGGGCCGTGCTGGCGTAAGATTCGCTGAACAGGCCGTCGAGGTGGGTCGCGCCGAGCACGCTCCAGCGCACGCCGTGCGTTTGGTGCAGGCCCGGCAGGTAGCCGTAGAGGTAACCGTAGGCGGCCGGGGCAATCAGCCCGGGAATCCAGCGGAAGCTGTAGCCCGCCTCAGCGCCGATGCCGAAACACGGATACACCCGGGAATCCGGGGTGTTCTCCATGATATAGCCCCGCAGGCTCAGCGTCGTGCGGTGCATCGGACGGCCGTCCGAGAAACGGTCGTTGTTGAAGTAGAGCGTGGCCGTGGGCACGAGGCCTCGCTGCCAGCCGCCGGAGGAGAAATTCCAGGGAATGTAGGCCTTGACGCTACCGGTGACGGACGGAACGCCGCGCTGCGCCGTCTTCAGCGAAACGGTCTTCTCCTCCTCGTTGCGCTCCAGGAAGTATTCGAGCGCGTCGCGGTCGCCGAAGTCCACGGACGCCTCCAGCACGGGATACAGCCCCGTGTAGGTGAGGTTGGCGTGGAGCGAATGCCGCCAGACGCCTTCCGCGTATGCGGCATGGTATCCCGCGAAGCCGTAGCCGGTGCCGAGGTCGTTCTGCCAGAAGGCGGTCGCGCCCAAACCGGCGTCCTGCGTCAGGGATTCGAAGGACAGGTCGTCAACGGAATCGTATTGAAGGTAGAACGGCAGCCAAGAATGGAAATGGAACAGGTGCGCCAACTTGCGGTACGGCTTCGGATCGCTGACTTCCACGGGGGCTTCCCAATCGATGGCTTCCTTCTCGCCGGCCGCCAGCTCCTCCGCAAAGGGACGGCGCGGCTGCTGCGTGAAGTCGGCCGGCACAGGCTGCAGCTCGCCGACTGCCATTTTATGGATCAGGCGGCCTTCCGGCTGCAGGAGGGAGAAATAGAGCGTGTCGTTCGCTACGTTGAAATCGTCCGCGCCGAAGCGCGTATTGGTCAGGCGCTGCACCCGGCCGTCGGCCGGATCGAAGGCATAAAGTTCGTTCACTCCCGTCAGGTCGCTGGTGAACATCACCCGCTCGTCCTTCATCCACAGGGACGTGAGGCTGACCGGAACGGGGCCCAGCACCGGGGAGAAGTCTTCCACGCGGTACAGGCCGACGCCCGCTTCCGTGATGCCGCTCACGAACAGCTCGCCGGCCGCCCAGACCGTCTCCACGACCTGCAGGCCGTCGGGAGCGCGCCATTCACGCAGGCGCGTGCCGTCCATGGCGTCCAGCAGCACCACACGGCTGGTACCATCGACCGGGTACTCAGTCACGGACAGCACCGGACGGTCCGGTGCCGGGACGGGCGCGTAATAGCGCGTCTTGCGCGTCAGCTTCCGTACGCCATCGCCGTCGTAGCTGCGGATGATCGAATAGGAGCGCAGCGGCCAACGCGCATCGCGTACCACTTCGCTCCAGTAGAGCCGCTGCGTCACGTCGCTGAACAGGGGACCGGAGGTCGAGACGCCCAGCCGCGTGACCGGCGACATCCGGCCGTCCGGCCGCAGCTGGACCAGCTGGTCGGGCAGCGTGAGGCCACTGCGGACGACATACAGCTTGCCGAAGGCCTCCTCCAGCTCCGAATAATCCGTGTAGCGGCGCGGAACGGGGGTGACCTGCGTCGATGCCATGAACGGCCCGCGGGCGGCTTCATCCGCCGTCCAGAAACGCTGCAGGGTGTCGCAGACGGCCGCGAACGCGTCCTTGAAACGCAATCCCGTGGCTTCGCGCACGGTCTTGTCCCAGTTCAGGAAGGCGATGCCGTGGTCGGCGACGCGGTCATAGAAACGTTTGCTGAGGTCCGGCACGCCGAAGGTGGCGCGGATGCCGCCGACGGCCAGGTAGCCGGCCCGGTAGTAATCCGGCGTATAGAGGCGCTGCGAGCCATAGCGCCA
>JAFXUS010000014.1 GCA_017535125.1 Bacteroidales bacterium
CCCCGTAAAGAGTAAGAGACCATGGCACTTTTCGAAAGCTACGAGCGTCGCATTAATCAGATTAATGCTGCTCTCAACAAGTACGGTATCAAGGACATCGACGAGGCCAAGGCCATCTGCGATGCGAAGGGTATCGACCCGTACAAGATCTGCGAGGACACCCAGAAGATCTGCTTCGAGAATGCGAAGTGGGCTTATGTCGTGGGCGCTGCCATCGCCATCAAGAAGGGCGTGAAGACTGCCGCCGAGGCCGCCGAGGCCATCGGTGAGGGTCTGCAGGCCTTCTGCATCCCCGGTTCCGTCGCTGACGACCGCAAGGTCGGTCTCGGCCACGGCAACCTCGCCGCCCGCCTCCTCTCCGAGGAGACCGAGTGCTTCGCCTTCCTGGCCGGCCACGAGTCCTACGCTGCCGCCGAAGGCGCCATCAAGATCGCTGAAATGGCTAACAAGGTACGCCAGAAGCCGCTCCGCGTCATCCTGAACGGTCTCGGCAAGGACGCTGCGAAGATCATTTCCCGCATCAACGGTTTCACCTATGTCCAGACCCAGTTTGACTACGCCACCGGCGAGCTGAAGATCGTCAGCGAGAAGCGTTACTCCGACGGTGTTCGCGGCGGCGTGCGCTGCTACGGTGCCGACGACGTCCGCGAGGGCGTGGCCATCCTCTGGAAAGAGAACGTGGACATCTCCATCACCGGTAACTCCACCAACCCGACCCGCTTCCAGCACCCCGTGGCCGGCACGTACAAGAAAGAGCGTGTCCTCGCGGGCAAGAAGTACTTCTCCGTGGCTTCCGGCGGTGGTACCGGCCGTACCCTGCACCCGGACAACATGGCCGCCGGTCCTGCCTCCTACGGTATGACCGACACCCTGGGCCGCATGCACTCCGATGCGCAGTTCGCCGGTTCTTCCTCCGTGCCTGCGCACGTGGAGATGATGGGCTTCCTGGGCATGGGCAACAACCCGATGGTCGGCGCTTCCGTCGCCGTCGCCGTGGCTGTCGCTCAGGCGATGTAAGAGGTTCCGGGTCAAGCCCGGAATGACTATAAGGAAAAAGAAGCAGCCTCAGCGGGCTGCTTCTTTCATTTTCTCTGCGGCGATTGTGGCCGCGTTGCGGATAATCTCGGGGCAGGGGCGTTTCTTGTAGTATTCCGCCGTGCGCGCCGAGGGAGCGGGCCCTTCCGGTTGGCGGTCCTTCAGCCCCAGCAGCTCCGCGCAGACGATGCTGCCGCCGTTGCGTTCGCGGAAGTCCGCGGCCATTTCCTGCACGAGGGTGTAGTTTGCCGTGCGCGTCGCCATGTCGGACGGTCCGGCGGGGCGGAGGAAGCCGGCGAGCATCGTGCAGGCGCTGAAGCTGCCGCACACCTCGCGCAGCCGCGCAAAGCCGCCGCCGAAGCCGGAACCGACGGTCTGCAGCCATTCCGCGGACGCGGCACCGTTCGCCTCCAGGACGTCGGCGAACGCAAGCAGGACGGCCTGGCAGCAGTTGTATCCTTCCAGGAAATAGTTCCGGGCGCGCTCACCGCGCTCCGCGGGATTGAAATCTTCGGGCAGTACCATAGGCGTCTATCCGATGTAGCTCCGGACGAAGGAGGTCGGCGGAAGTTCCTTTTCGGACACCGGCACGAAATAGTGCAGGAAGAGCAGCAGGCGGTGCGCCTCGCTGTATTCCGGGCAGTTGCGCGGCACGGTGGCGAGGATACGCTCCGCATGCGTGCGCAGTACGGCGAATTCCAGCAGGTAGGCGGAATTGAAGAGCACGTCTGCGTCCTCCTGGAACGGATAGATCCACTTGACCTCGGCGCGGCGCACGTTGGGCCAGTTGGAGATGGTCTCCCGGGCCGAGAAGGCGCCCTTGTTGAAATCGCGCACGATGCGGCGCAGCAGACGGTTGTCACTGGTCGGGATGCAGTTGTGGTCGTCGAGCGAGATGCTGGTGATCGTGTTGATGAAGATGCGGAACTTGGAGGCTTCCGGCACGAGGTCCGTCAGCTTGGGATTCAGGGCGTGGATGCCCTCGATCAGCAGGATGGAACCCTCGTCGAGTTTGAGATGCTTTCCATTGAATTCCCGCTTGCCTGTCACGAAGTTATACTCCGGCACCTCAACATCTTCTCCAGCAAGAAGCTGCAGCACGTCTTCCTGCAGGTAGTCGTGGTCCACGGTCTCGAAATTGTCGAAATCATAGGAGCCGTCCGGCAGCTTGGGCGTGTCCACGCGGTTGACGAAATAGTCGTCCGTCGAGAAGGACACGGGATGCAGGCCGCAGGCCTTCAGCTGCACGCTCAGGCGCTTGCAGAAGGTGCTCTTGCCGCTGCTGGTGGGTCCGGTGATCAGGACGATGCGCACGGGATCCTCCTGGGCGTGGCGCCGCTCGATTTCCTCGGCGATCTGGACGATCTTCTTCTCCTGGAGCGCCTCGGCCACCTGGATGAGGTCGGGCGCCTGTCCCTGCTGGCAGGCAGCGTTGACGTCGCCCACGTTGGCCAGGCCCATGATGCGGTTCCAGTGCATGGTCTCCTTGAACACTTCGAAGGTCTTGGGCTGCTCGCGGAAGGGAGCAAGCTCTTCGGGCGCGTGGCGGTCCGGCACCCGCAGCAGCATGCCGCCGCGGTACGGGGTGAGCTCCCAGACCTTCAGCAGGCCCGTGGACGGGACGAGCGCGTCATAGAAATAGTCGGCCGTGTCCTGCAGGCTGTAGTAGGTGATATAGACGTCTCCGCAGGTGCGGAGCAGCTTCACCTTGTCTTCGTAGCCCAGCTTCTTGAAGATGCGGATGGCTTCGGCCACCTGGACTTCATGCCGACGGAAAGGGAGGTCGGCCGCCACAAGTTCGCGCATGTGCGCACGGACCGCTTCCGTTTCCTCGGCCGTCACGGACGAGCCGTCCGGCTTGTCCACGGTGCAGAAATAGCCCTTGGAGATGGGTCGGCGCAGGATGACGCGGAAATCCGGATACAGGTCGCGCACCGATTTGCAGAGCAGGAAGGCGAGCGAACGGCAGTAAACGCTGCGTCCGTTGTAAGAACGGTAATCGAGGAATTCTACGTCCCGGTTGTTGAATACGCGGAATTTCAATCCTTCGGCGACATTGTTCACCTTGGCGGAGAGGATGTCGTACGGGCGCTCGAAGTCGAATGCCGGCAGCATTTCCAGCAGCGTGGTCCCTTCCTGGAATTCCTGGAAGGAGTCCGTGTTCTTACAATAGATTTTCAGCATCGTGAAGTATGGTTAGCCTTTACAAAATTAACAATATTTTAGTATATTTGTATCCCGATTGGACCAAAAGGGAGAATCCATGTCACATATTCCGCAAGATGCTTTCCTGCAGCTGCTAGGAACGCAGAACAGCACGAGCATCTACCAGCTCCGGTCCGACGGGCTGACCAACCAATATTATGTCGTGAGTGGCGAGGGCACCCGCCACCTGATGGCTTCTCCGGAAGTCGTCGGGTACGAATCTTACCTGGCCATGAAGCCGGCGACCACGGCGGCGCTGCAATATTTCTCCGAACACGGTCTGACCTGCGAGGTCGATATCCTGACCATCCTGCGCGGCGGGCTCAACTATCCGCTCGAGGACTGCTGCTACAAGGCCGGCATCCGGGTCCCCAACATGAATTTCATCTCCTGCGAGCGCAAGATCGAGAATGGCGTGATCACGGGACTGGACATCAAATACGAGAAGCTCCACATCGCGCAGGACATCACCCTGATGATCGGCGACATCATCGCCAGCGGCGACACGCTGCGCCTCTGCCTGTCGCAGGTCGTGGATCATTTCCGCCGGCGCGGCGGCAGCCTCAAACGCATCATTTTCTTCACGATCGGCGGCACGAAAGCCATCCCGCTGATGGAGCGTTTCACGCGGGAGATCCGGCAGGTCTTCCCGCAATTCGAGGGTTTCCGCTGCGTGTTCTATGAAGGCATCTTCACGGTCTATGAAGACAAGGGCGTCTCGGGCATCAACATCCCGGACATCGACTTCGGCTGGCGCGGCGGCATCGTGGCCCCGGAATTCCGGCACTACGTGCTGAGCTTCCTGGAGGACGCGCTCTTCGAGAAATGCATCATCTACGACGGGGGAGCGCGACGTTACGAAATTCCGGCGCACTACGAGGAGGTGATGGAATACTGGGAGGCCCTGCTCGCGCGGGCGCCGCAGATCGATTTCCCGGCGTTCGTCGCCGAGAAGATCGGCTACAGCCGCCCCATCGACTATGAAAACTGGCGTAAACTGAACGGCTATACGGAACTGGACGTGCAGAAGCTTTTCGAGCTGGAGCAGCACTACCTGGACATCGTGTCCGCGCGTACGCTGCAGGAGATTTGCGTGCGCCGCATCCGTGAGATCCGCTCGGACCTGGGAAAATATGTACAATAAACATACACGAAGATGAGTACCAAAACCAAGGTCGATTACGACTACACCGCCGGCAAGGTCGCGCAGACCGGCCGCAAGAGCAACCTGAGCATGTTCATGATCATGCTCGGCTTCACCTTCTTCTCCGCCAGCATGTGGGTGGGCCAGGAAATGGCCGCCGGGCTGGATTTCAAAGGCTTCATCCTGGCCATGCTGCTGGGCGGCCTCATCCTGGGCGCCTATACCGGCGCGCTCGGCTACATCGGCGCGGAGAGTGGTCTGACTCTGGACATGCTGGCCCGCAAGAGCTTCGGCACGAAAGGCAGCTGGCTGCCCAGCGCCATGATCAGCCTCACCCAGACAGGATGGTTCGGCGTGGGCCTGGCGATGTTCGCCATTCCCGTGGCCAAGGAACTCATGGGCCTGGAGGTGACGCCTGACCACATGCCGGCCGTGGGCTACGTGCTGGTGGGCATCGCCGGCATCCTGATGACGGCCAGCGCTTATTTCGGCATCAAGAGCCTGACGCTGATCAGCTACATCGCGGTGCCGCTCGTGGCCATCCTGGGCACCGTGGCGATGATTCTCGCCATCAAGCGCGGCGACGCGGGGCTGGTCGAGCAGTTCGCCAAGGGAACCAAGGACCTTTCCGTCATCGCCGGCGCCGGTCTGGTGGTCGGCAGCTTCGTGTCCGGCGGCACGGCCACGCCCAACTTCACCCGCTTCGCGAAAAATGCGCGGGTGGGCCTCTGGGTCACGGTCGTCGCCTTCTTCATCGGCAACAGCCTGATGTTCCTGTTCGGTGCCGTGTCCAGCATCTACGCGGGCGGCAACGACATCTTTGAGGTCATGCTGAACCTGAATCTTTTCTACTTCGCCATCCTGGTGCTCGGCCTGAACATCTGGACCACCAACGACAATGCGCTGTACTCCGCCGGTCTCGGTTTCTCCAATATCTTCGGCCTTTCGAAGAAGACCATGGTCCTCATCTCCGGCATCGTCGGCACCGTGGCAGCCGTGTGGCTGTACTGGAACTTCTGCGGCTGGCTGAACGTGCTGAACTGCACGCTGCCGCCTGTCGGCATCATCCTCATCCTGAGCTACTTCTGCAACCGTAAGCGCTACCTGGACGAGTCCATGCCCGTGATCAGCGTCAACTGGTTCGCCGTAGTCGGCGTCGTGCTCGGCGCCGTGGTGGCCAACCTGGTGAAGTGGGGCTTCCCGGCCATCAACGGCATGGTGGTGGCGGCCGCCTGCTTCCTGATCGGGGAGAAGTGCCGCAAAAAATAGTTATATTTGTGGGACAATAACCAATCCTGAATTATGAGTCAATTACACGTTATCGACCATCCGATGATCCAGCACAAGCTGACCATCATGCGCGACAAGGAGACGGGATCCAAGGATTTCCGCCAGCTCCTCGAGGAAATCTCCCTGCTGATGGGCTATGAGGTCACCCGCGATCTTCCCCTGGAAGACAAGGAGATCGAGACGCCGATCTGCAAGATGACGGCCAAGAAGGTGCGCGGACGCAAGCTTGCGATCGTCCCCATCCTGCGTGCGGGCATGGGCATGGTCGAAGGCCTGCATACCCTCGTTCCCGTGGCCAAGGTCGGCCACATCGGCCTCTATCGCAACGAAGAGACGCACGAGCCCGTGGTGTACTACTGCAAGCTTCCGGAGGACATCCAGGAGCGTCTGGTGATCCTGACCGACCCGATGCTCGCGACGGGCGGAAGCTCCTGCGACGCTATCCAGATGCTGAAGGAGCGCGGATGCAACAACATCCGCCTGATGTGCCTCGTGGCGGCGCCGGAAGGCATCGCCCGGGTGCAGAAGGAGCATCCCGACGTGGACATCTATACGGCGGCCGTTGATGACCACCTGAACGCTGACGCCTACATCGTCCCGGGTCTCGGCGACGCCGGAGATAGAATCTTCGGAACGAAATAGGCGATCGCCTATTTCGTTCCGGCTAACGCCTTACTCATTGGGGAGTTCTCTCCCCAAACCCCTCCGGTCGCTTCGCTCCGAATGTTATTGGAGTCCGGAAACCAGTTGCCCCCTGCAGCGCTTTTCCCGAATGGGTTCTTTTCAGCGCAGCAGGGGGCAAGCTGTTTCCGGACGACTAATAATTATCGTAATACTTGGCCTCGCGAGGCGTGACCTTGGACATATTGTCCAGGAGATCCTGGTTGGTCTTGTACTCGTCCATCAGCTGAAGCATGAAGTTCATGGCCTCGGTCGGGTTCATGTCCGCCAGGAGCTTGCGCAGGATCCAGATCCGCTGGCTCTGGTCGGCGCGGTAGAGCAGGTCGTCGCGGCGGGTGCCGGAAAGCACCAGATTGACGGCCGGGAAGATACGCCGGTTGGCGAGCGTGCGGTCGAGCTGGATTTCGCTGTTGCCGGTGCCCTTGAATTCCTCGAAGATGACCTCGTCCATCTTGGACCCCGTCTCGGTCAGGGCCGTGGCGAGAATGGTCAGGGAGCCGCCGCCCTCGATGTTGCGGGCCGCGCCGAAGAAGCGCTTGGGCTTCTGCAGGGCGTTGGCGTCCACACCGCCGGTCAGCACCTTGCCGGAGGCCGGCTGCACCGTATTATAGGCACGCGCGAGGCGCGTGATGGAGTCGAGCAGGATCACCACGTCGTGGCCGCATTCGACCAGGCGGCGC
>JAFXUS010000074.1 GCA_017535125.1 Bacteroidales bacterium
GTGCCGGTGGCGAGGCCGTCCATGCCGTCGGTGAGGTTGGTGCCGTTGGAGCAGCCCAGGACCACGAGGATGATCATGAGCATGTAGATGCCCCAGGAGCAATAGACGCCCAGCTGCCCGTGGAAGGGGGAGAGCCAGGAGTAGTCGAACTCATGCGCCTTGACGAAGGGGATCGTGGTCACGAGGCGGTCGGTGGGGATGTTGGGGCTCAGGCACACGGTCAGGGCCACGAAGAGGCCCAGGCCGAACTGGAGCACCAGTTTGCCCTTTTCGCTCATGCCTTCCTTGTTGTGCTTGAACACCTTGATGTAGTCGTCTGCGAAACCGATCGCGCCGCACCAGAGGGTGGTGCCGAGGAGCAGCAGGGTGTAGATGCTGTCGAGACGGCAGACCAGCAGGGCGGAACCCACCACGGCGGCGATGATGATCAGGCCGCCCATCGTGGGCGTGCCCTTCTTCTGCATCTGGCCTTCGAGTCCGAGGTCTCGGATTTCCTCGCCGATCTGCAGGCGCTGCAGCTTGCGGATGATGGCGCCGCCGGCGAAGAAGGCGATCAGCATGCTGATCACGGCCGCGAGCATGGCGCGGAAGGAGAGGTAGTTGAACAGGCCCGCTCCGGGAATGTGGAGGCCGAGGCTTTGGAGCCAGTCTACAAGGTGGTTCAGCATGACTCGAGGGTTTTAAAGGTTTCCAGTACGATTTCGCGTTCGTCGAAGTGGTTCTTGACGGTGCCGAGGATCTGGTAGGTCTCATGGCCCTTGCCGGCCAGCAGGACCGTGGCGCCCTTCGGGGCGAGCAGCAGGGCGGTGCGGATGGCCTCGCGGCGGTCGGCGATGCAGACCGCCTTGGCGAGGGCGGATGCATCCAGCCCGCGTTTGATGTCTTCGATGATGTCCTCCGTGCGCTCGGTGCGGCTGTTGTCGGAGGTGATGAAAATCCGGTCCGCGAGACGGCCCGCCACGGCGCCCATCTCGGGGCGCTTGGTCTTGTCGCGGTCGCCGCCGCAGCCGAAGAGGCAGATGAGCTCGCGGTCGGGGGCGACGTCGCGCAGGGTCTTGAGGACGTTCTCCAGGGCGTCCGGGGTGTGGGCGTAGTCGATCACGACGCTCAGGTCCTTCGGCCCGCGGAGGGTCTCCAGACGGCCCGGAGCGGGCTCCAGGCGCGACAGGGCCACGAGGGCCTCTTCGTGGCTGACGCCCAGCACGAGGGCGGTGGTGTAGATGGCGAGGAGGTTGTAGGCGTTGTGGGCGCCGATGAGGCGCGTCCACACTTCGCTGCCGTCGATGCGGAGCAGCATGCCCTCCGGGCTCTGTTCGAGGATGCGGGCGCAATGGTCTGCGGCGCTCCGGCAGGAGTAGCCGACCACGTGGGCGTGGGTGTTCTGGACCATCACCTCGCCGTGCTTGTCATCGAGGTTGATGATGGCCGTGGCGGTCTCGGCGAGGCCGTCGAAGAAGAGTTTCTTGCAGCGGAGGTATTCCGCGAAGGTGCCGTGGTAGTCGAGGTGGTCGTGGGTGAGGTTGGAGAAGATGGCCACGCGGAAGTCCAGCCCGGCGATGCGCTGCTGCTCCACGCCGATGGAGCTGACTTCCATGAAGCAGTATTCGCAGCCGGCTTCGACCATTTCGGCCAGCAGGGCGTTGAGCGTCACGGGGTCGGAGGTGGTGTTGGCGGTCTCGCTGCGGCGGGTGCCGACGTAGTTGGCGATGGTGGAGAGCAGGCCGCATTCGTAGCCGAGGTGGCGGAACATGTGATAGAGGAGGGTGACCGTCGTCGTCTTGCCGTTCGTGCCGGTGATGCCGACGAGCTTCAGCTTTCCGCTCGGATGGCCATAGTACGCATCCGCCGCCAGCGCGACAGCCTTACGGCTATCTTTTACAATAACTTTTGTCAGCTGGCGTCCCGGTGTGCCTGCGGCTCGGCATCCATCCTCGCTTCCCGCTGTCGCGGGAACCGGATTCGGCGCCACGAATCCTGCTGCGGCTGAGCCTTCGCCGTCAGGCAGCACCGGCGACGCCAGTCCGTCATTCCCGACCCTGTTATAGTCATTCCGGGCTTGATCCGGAATCTCTTCGTACATCACTGCCGCTGCTCCTGATGCAATTGCATTGTCCAGGTACGCGCGACCGTCATTGCCGCAGCCGTTGACGGCGATGAAGAGGCTGCCCGGCTGTACGCGGCGGGAGTCGTTGGTCAGGGACGTAATCTCCACGTCCTGGCGGCCCTGCACGGAGAGGACGCCGCAGTCCCGTATGATTTCGCTCAGTTTCATCTTGCGTTGCTTCGCTTCAGTTCGTCCCGGAAGCACGGGTCTATGTTGTACAGTTGGTCGACGACGGTGCGGATGGCGCGGGCGGGAATGCCGCCGCCCTGGAACTGCCGGCTCGTGGGCTTGGAGTACACCGTGCAGATAATGCTGTATTGGGGCTTGTCCGCCGGGAAGAACCCGACGAAGGTGCCCTGGTATTTGCGGCGCCCCTGGGCGTCCTGGTATTGTCCGTTGGCGTAGGTGCCGAAGGAGGTGCCGGTCTTGCCGGCCACGGCACACTTGGCGTCCTTGAGCCGCTTGGCGGTGCCTTCCTCGGTCACGGCCTTGAGGGCGCGGGTGATGGTGTCGGCCACGGCTTTCGAGCAGACGGCGGCGTTCAGCACGCCCGGCCCGCGCCGCTCCGTGACGATGCCGTTCTCCTCGATGTCCTCGACCAGGTAGGGTTTCATCATGCGTCCCTTGTTCGCGATGGCGTTGTAGAAGGTCAGGATGTGCAGCGGGGTCTCCTCGGTGCTGTAGCCGAAGCCGATGGAGCCGAGGTCGGTGTCGGTCCAGTAGCGCGTGGACGGGTTCGGGATGGTGGGCGTCTGCAGGCCGTCCAGGTCGAAGGCGAAGGCCTCGCCGAGCTTGTAGTTATAGATGTTCTGCAGGAAGCGCTCGGTCTTCTCCAGCCCCTTGCCGCGGCCCTTGCTCTTGTCGATGCCGTAGTTCTTGACCGCGAGGGTCGCGAAGACGTAGTTGGACGAGATCTTGAAGCCGTCCAGGATGGAGATGCGGTTGGTGTGGTGCTGGCGCACGAAGTCGGGGATGTGGGCGTCCTTGATGCTGGTGCCGGCCACGTTGCCGTTGGTGGCGGGGAGGGTCTCGTCGAGGCTCTTGATGAAGCCGTCGTTGAGCACGGACATCAGCGTGACGGTCTTGAAGACCG
This sequence comes from Bacteroidales bacterium, assembly GCA_017535125.1. Next base: position 3,198 of record JAFXUS010000074.1, read on the forward strand.
ATCCGGGCTCGCCCTTGCGGCCGATGGCGAGGTTCTGGATTTCCTCGAAGGGGCCGCTGCCGTCCTCGCGGACGAGGTTGACCATGGCGCGGATGGCGCCGGTGGACACCTCCATCAGCACGAGGCAGGCGCCTTCGAGGTCGGGCTCTTCGGTGATCTGCTCGCGGAGCGCCTTGTCGGCGATGTCCTGGTAGTCGATGTTGAGGGTGATGCGCAGGTCCTTGCCGTCCACGGCCTTGACGTAGGCGCTGTCGCTGTTGCGCACGCGGCCGTAGTCGGTCACGCGCATCCATTCGCGGCCTTCCTGGCCGTGCAGGACGTAGTCGAACTTGCCTTCGAGGCCGATGTGGGTGTTGGCTACGTCGGACTTGTTGTTGCGGACGAAGCCGATGGTGCGCCGGGCGAGTTTCCCGTAGGGGTACTGGCGGATGTGCTCCTGCTCCACGATCATGCCGCTGCGGTAGCGGCCGTCGCGGAAGAGCGGGAGCGCGATGACGCGGTTATAGACGTTGCGGTCCACCGGGTGGCCGATGCGGACGTACTTGCGTCCGTTGGCGCGGCCGTCCGTGATGAGCTTGTAGTACTGCTCCGCGGTCCTGTCGCCGAACTCGGCCGCGAGGCCCTCGGAGAGTTCGGCGGCCTTTTTCAGCCACGCCTTCTCCTGGTCGGGGGTGTTGACGTCCTTGAGGACGGTGCAGTCCATGTAGAACTGGTAGATCGGGCAGGAGATGGCGAGCAGGCGCCCCTCGGAGTCGAGGATGTTGCCGCGCGCGGGCTCGATGATGCTGATGGTATTGGACGGGGTCAGGGCGTCGGCGATCTTGGGATCGGGGCGCCAGAAGAGCTGGATGCCCGCCAGGCGCACGATGAGCACCAGCGCGGCGATGAGCAGCGCCACGTAGAGCAGGTACAGGATCACGCCGATCCTGTCGCGCTTCTTGGGCTTGGGCGTGGTGGCTTCCGTACTCATCTCTTTACGACCGTTGCAGGTTTTTCAGCTTCCTTGACGTTCGAGCCCAGTTGCTCCAGCATGTCTTCCACGCTGGCGCGCCGGCTCACGTTGACCAGCTCGAAGACCTTCTGCGAATGCACGATCTCGAGCTCTTTGAGCACCGCCTTGTTCTTCTCCACCTTGCTCATCGTGGTCTCGATCATCAGGCTGAACCAGATCACGAGCCCGAAGAGCAGGAAGGTGTAGGCGATATGGATGAAGTAGCGCCCGATGTTGAGGCGGAGCAGGAACTCGCCCTTCAGGATCGCCTGGATGCTGTTTTTGAAGAACAGGCCTATGTCGGATATCTTCCAGGTCTTCATACGCGTTCGGCGATTCTGAGTTTGGCGCTGCGCGCGCGGGTGTTGCTTGCGATCTCCGCCTCGTCGGGCAGGACCGGCTTGCGGTCGACGGCCTTCAGGGGCGCGCTGCTTCGCCCGAAGACGTCCTTTTCCTCCTCGCCCGCGACGTTGCCGCTGCGGATGAAATTCTTCACCATGCGGTCTTCGAGGGAGTGGTAGGTGATGACGGCCAGGCGACCGCCTTTCTTGAGGGAGGCGGCGGCGCCGGAGAGGAATTTCTCCAGCGCGCGCATTTCCTCGTTGACCTCGATGCGCAGGGCCTGATAGACCTTGGCGAGGTACTTATGTTCAGCGAATGTAGGCAGGGCCGCCGCGATGGCACGGTCGAGGTCGTCTGTGGTGAGGATCGGCGCGGCCGCGCGGGCAGTCGCAACGAGTTGTGCCACCCTGCGGGCGTTGTCGAGCTCTCCGTAGAGCCGGAAAATCTTTTCCAATTCTTCTTGCGTATAAGAATTGACGATGTCAGAGGCGGTCTTACCGCCCTGCCTGTTCATCCGCATGTCAAGCGGAGCATTGAAGCGGAAAGAGAAGCCTCTCTCCGCCGTATCGAATTGGTGGGAACTCACGCCCAGGTCGGCGAGGATCCCGTCGAGCCCTCCTTCGGCATGGAGGAGGGTGTAGTTATGGATGAAACGGAAGTTGTTGTGTATAAGAATGAAGCGCGGGTCGTCCGGCGCCTGGGCCAGGGCGTCCTCGTCGCGGTCGAAAGCCATCAGGTGCCCCTTCGGGGAAAGCCGGGAGAGGATCTCGCGGCTGTGGCCGCCGCCGCCGAACGTGGCGTCGGCGTAGAAGCCGTCCGGGTTGAGCACCAGGGCGTCTACGCTGGGGTGGAGGAGTACGGGATTATGATACTCAGACATGCGCGGGCCCCGTTTTCGAGAGGCTTTCCGCGATGGCAATGAAATCTTGGTTGGACAGCCTGGATGCCTCGAACCGCTCCTTGGCCCAGATCTCAATCTTGAAATCATTGCCGGAGAAAACCACTTCTTTGTTCACACCGATGGAATCAAGGAGCTTGCGGCTGATCGAGATGCGGCCGAACTTGGCGTCCGGCTCGACGATGTCACGATCCCGCATGTATTCTCTCCAGAACATTGCGTGTTGACGGTTGAAAGTGAGGTCGAGACTGTCTTTGACCTTGCCGGACTGGCGCTCCCACTCTTCGAAGCAGTACATCTCCAGGCAAGGCTCGAAAAGATCTTTCTTAACGACGAACCTCATGTCGCTTCCGGGCGGCATCGCACCCTTGAGCGGCGCGGGAAGAACCAGCCTTCCTTTGTCGTCCACGCGGGATGTGTATTCGCCGATGAAAGTGACCACCTTGTTCAATTCTTATACGCAATGGACAAAGGTAGCAAAATTTTTCCACTTTCTTCCAATCTTTTACAAATTTTTCCACTTTTTATGTTTTTGGCCTGCTATTTTGGCTCGGAACGGCGTCAAGTGCGCGTTGTGTCCCATTTTCGGGGACACAAGGAACAAAATACCCCGTAAAATGCGCGTTGTGTCCCCGGAAATGGGACACAACGCGCACTCCCCACCGTGTCGCCGGAGAATAATCTGCCGCCATTTCCGGTCGGGCAGCCGCGGGCGCGAGCGAGCCCATCAGAGAGCTCGCGCAGCGTCCCGCGGCAAGCGCCGAGCCGCGTATCGCGAGGCGCTGGTGCCCCGGACCTGTTGTTGATATTATACCTGACAGGATTTGCCGGGGGAAACTGTCAAGTCCCCCTAAAATACATGGGACCAGACAGAATTCAGCGGGGTTTTCTGTCTGGCGGGAGGGCTCCCGGGGGAGGCGGTCGTGCCGGCAAGAGCGGTAGCTGCCCGTGGAGTCGATAAAAACCGAGGGGATAGAGTAGTGTCTGCCTTACGGCACAGGGCATCGTATCATACTATCGCCGGCACCTCTAATACCTTCGATAGTGCGAACGTACCATTTCGATTCTGCCATTGCGCATGCGTTTGTACGCTTTCACCTTGACAGGTTTCGACAACTCCACTCTAATGGAGATGCGAATAGATTGGCTTGTTGTTCTCTTGTTCATTATGTTTTCGATTTTATAGCTGTAGAACAAAGCTCCCTTGTTTCGGGTACCTCCCCTCGGTTAGGGTCAGATAAATGAGGTGAAAAAGAAAACAGGCACCCACTTAGAGGATGGATGCCTGTTTAGAGTTTGCTATAAAATCATCCATAAATGACAACGCAAAGGTAGTTATTTATTTCAGATATACAACTGTGTTTAAGAACATTGACCGGTGCAATACGGGTTCGAGCCCACAACTCGCTCGCGCCCCAAAGCAAAAAAGCCTCCCGGCGAGGGGAGGCTTTTGCTTGGGGTGCGATGTGGGGCTCGAACCCACGACACCCAGAACCACAATCTGGTGCTCTACCAACTGAACTAATCGCACCATATTCAGAAGGGATTGCAAAGGTACGAAAATATTTTTTCCGTGCAAGCGGGGAGAAAGAAAAATCATTATATTTGTAAGATTGCTTTTTGAAACAACAACCGAATTATGGCAAAAGAGATAAAATTCTCCCTCGTATACAGGGATATGTGGCAGTCCTCCGGCAAGTATCAGCCGCGTGTGGATCAGTTGGTTCGTGTGGCCCCGGCCATCGTGGACATGGGATGCTTCGACCGCGTGGAAACGAACGGCGGCGCCTTCGAGCAGGTGAACCTCCTCTATGGCGAGAACCCGAACGTCTCCGTTCGGCAGTGGACGGCACCTTTCCACAAGGCGGGCATCCAGACCCACATGCTGGAGCGCGGTCTGAACGCGATCCGCATGTATCCCGTGCCCGCGGACGTGCGCGAACTGATGTTCAAGGTCAAGAAGAAGCAGGGCACCGACATCGCCCGTTCCTTCTGCGGTCTGAACGACCACCGCAACCTCAAGCTTTCCATCGAGTTCGCGAAGAAGGGCGGCATGATCTCGCAGGCGGCCCTGTCCATCACGCACTCGCCTGTGCATACGGTGGAATATTATCTCAAGCTGGTGGACCAGCTGGTCGAATACGGCACCGACGAGATCTGCCTCAAGGACATGGCGGGCGTCGGCCGTCCCACGGAGCTCGGCCTCATCGTGTCGGGCATCAAGAAGCGCCATCCGCAGATCAAGGTCCAGTATCACGGCCACAGCGGCCCGGGCTTCTCGCCCGCTTCGATGCTGGAGGTCGCCCGCGCCGGCGCCGACTACCTCGACGTGGCCGTGGAGCCCCTCGCCTGGGGCAAGGTCCATCCGGACGTGATCACCATCCAGCAGATGATGAAGTCCGACGGCTTCCAGGTCAAGGACATCAACATGGACGCTTACATGGAGGTCCGCCGCCTGACCCAGGAATTCATCGACGACTTCCTCGGCTACTGGATCAACCCGACCAATTCCCAGATGACCTCGCTGCTCGTCGGCTGCGGCCTGCCGGGCGGCATGATGGGCTCGATGATGGCCGACCTGACCGGCTTCAAGGCCGCCATCAACGCCTCCGAGCGTGCCAACGGCAAGCCGGAGAGCAGTCTCGATTCGCTGATGGTCCAGCTCTTCAACGAAGTGGAATACGTGTGGCCGCGCCTCGGCTATCCGCCCCTCGTGACCCCGTTCAGCCAGTACGTCAAGAACACGGCCCTGATGAACCTGCTCGCGATGGCGCAGAACAAGCCACGCTTCTCCACGATCGACAAGGACACCTGGGGCATGATCCTCGGCAACATGGGCAAACTCCCGGGCGAACTGGCTCCGGAAATCGTCGCCCTGGCGAAGGAAAAGGGCCTGGAGTTCTCCACCGGCAACCCGCAGGACAACTACCCGGACGAACTGCCGA
>JAFXUS010000075.1 GCA_017535125.1 Bacteroidales bacterium
AAACTAGTAACTAACTTACCAACAACTAGTTGATGAACAGCATCTCGCGATACTTCGGCAGCGGCCACAACTTGTTGTCCACGAGTTCCTCGAGCTTGTCGATGGGATAGCGCAAGGCGGAGAAGCTTTCGGCGATGTCATGATACGCGAGGGCGCGTTCGTAATCGTTTTCGATGATGTTGGCCTTCTTGCGGGCCTCGCGCATGGCCGTGGCCTTGACGCGTACGTCCTCGACATATTTGTTGATGTCGCCGAGGATGGCCATCTCGGTGGTGCAGTTGGACAGGTCGCCGGAGATGCCCTTCGCGTGGGTCACCTCCTGCAGGTGCTTCGCCGTGTAGTCGAGGGCGGCCGGGACGAGGTGGTTGAGCGCCATCCGAACCATCACGCGGGATTCGATCTGGACTTTCTTGATGTAAGTCTCCCATTTCACCTCGTTTCGGGCTTCCAGCTCCTTCTCCGTATAGACCCCTGTCTTGGTGAACATCCCGACGGCAGCAGGCTTGGTAAACTCGCAGAACATCTTCGGGACGTTGGTCTCCACGTCCAGGCCGCGGCGCGTCGCCTCCTTCTTCCATTCCTCCGTGTAACCGTTACCGTCGAAACAAACGACATCCAGCACCGAACGGATGATGGGCTTGAGGGCGTCCATGATGGCCACGTTGGTCTTCTTGCCGGCGGCGAGCTCTTTCTCCACGGCGGCCTTGAAGTCGATGAGCTGTTCAGCCACGGCGGCATTCAGGGTGGTCATCGCGCCCGCACAGTTGGCGCAGGAACCCACGGCGCGGAACTCGAAGCGGTTGCCGGTGAAGGCGAACGGCGAAGTGCGGTTGCGGTCGGTGTTGTCCACGAAAATCTCCGGAATCTCGACCAGACCGACGCTCTTGCCCTTCTTGCCCGCAATCTCGATCGGGGTGTCGGAAGGGACTTCCAACAGCTTGTGGAGCACTTCGGTCATCGTGCGACCGAGGAAGGCGGACACGATGGCGGGCGGCGCCTCGTTGGCACCCAGGCGGTGCGCGTTGGTCGCGCTGGCGATGGAGGCCTTCAGCAGGGCGTTGTGCTTCTGTACAGCCGCAAGCACGTTCACGAAGAAAGTCACGAACTGGAGGTTGCCCTTGGCGTCCTTGCCGGGGGCGAGCAGCTGCGCACCTCTGTCGGTGCCCAGCGACCAGTTGTTATGCTTGCCGGAGCCGTTCACGCCTGCAAAGGGCTTCTCGTGCAGGAGCACCACGAAGCCGTGCTTGCGGGCGATGCGGCCCATCAGGTTCATGACGATCTGGTTCTGGTCGTTGGCGAGGTTGGTCTCGCCGTAGATCGGGGCCAGCTCGAACTGGTTCGGGGCCACCTCGTTGTGGCGGGTCTTGATGGGAATGCCCAGGCGGTGGCCGGCGACCTCGAGGTCACGCATGAAGGCGGCGACGCGGGTCGGGATGGCGCCGAAGTAGTGGTCGTCCAGCTGCTGGTTCTTCGAGGAGTTGTGGCCGAACAGGGTGCGGCCGGTGATCATCAGGTCCGTGCGGGCGGCGTAGAGTGCCTCGTCCACGAGGAAGTACTCCTGCTCCCAGCCGAGGTAGGAATAGACCTTGCTCACGCTCGGGTCGAAGTATTTGCAGATGGGCACGGCAGCGTCGCTGACGGCCTTGAGGGCCTTCTTGAGCGGGGTCTTGTAGTCGAGGGCCTCGCCGGTATAGGAAATGAAGACAGTCGGAATGCAAAGGGTATCGTCCAGGATGAAGACCGGGGAGGTCGGGTCCCAGGCAGTGTAACCACGGGCTTCGAAGGTGGCGCGGATGCCGCCGCTCGGGAAGGACGAGGCGTCCGGCTCCTGCTGCGCGAGCATCTTGCCGTCGAAGGTCTCGATGACGCCGCCCTTGCCGTCGTAGTCGATCAGGGAGTCATGTTTCTCGGCGGTGCCTTCGGTCAGCGGCTGGAACCAGTGGGTGACGTGGGTGACGCCATGCTCCATGGCCCATTCCTTCATGCCTTTGGCAACGCCGTCGGCAGTCTTGCGGTCGAGGGCGTGACCACCCTCGATGCAGTCAAGCAAGGCGTGCAGGCTCTCAGCGTCGAGATACTTGCACATCTTCTTCCGGTCGAACACCAGTTCACCGAAATAATCGGAAGTCTTGCCAGCGGGGACTTCTGCCGGAACCTCTTTCCGTTCGAAGGATTCCTTAACCAAATCAAATCTGTCCATAATTACACTATTTAAAACTAACTGATTCCCTTGAAAAGTAGAGAGGCTGGTCAACCTGACCAGCCTCTCTGATATTCAAATTTTGTTATGTTCGCTTCTTTTTTTCATGTGCCGCATCGGCTGGTGTTATACGCACAGAGAAGCTCTCAGGACCTGCTGATTCTGAGACTGCTTCTGGTTATTATTATTGAACGTGCGTTTCACTACTATCTGAACCAAAATTCGAGTGCAAGTTACGAAGAAAAATCGAAAATGCAATAGTTTTTCAAAACTTTTTAAAAGTTTTTATTATACCTCTTTATATAGAAAAAAACTCCCCTTACAGGGCCATACGGTCCCAGTCTTCCGTGCGGAGGCCTTCGATGCGCTCGAAGTGGCGGAGGTTGTGGGTAACGAGCGTGAAGCCTTCCGTCAGGGCAGTGGCGGCAATTAGCAGGTCGAAGTCGTCGATGGAAAGCCCCTTGTTTTCCAGGTTGACCCGCAGGCGGGCATAGCGGTCCAGGGAGGACGTGATGGGTACGAGGTGGAAGCGCTTGCAGACGAAGCCGATTTCCTGGAGCTGCTTGGGCCGTCCGCCCTTGAATGCGCCGACGTACAGTTCCGCAAGGGTGATTTCGGACACGTGGCAGTTGCGGAACTCCGCGCGGAAGATGCGTTCCTGGACGCGCTGGTTCCCCTTGAACATGTCGATGAGGACATTGGTGTCCAGCAGGTATTGTCTCACCATGTTTCCATCTCCTCCACGCTGTGGCGCCCCTTGCGCAGTTCGTTCTCATATTCGACGGCCGTCATCGGGCCGCCCCACAGTTCGGGATCCCCGCTCAGCTCGGCGAACGGGCCGGTGAACGGGCCGGTGAACACCTCATCCTCCGCCGTCTTGGACAGAATGATCTGACCTTTCTCCGTGCGGATATCCAGGCTGTCCCGCTCGTTGAGGGACAGCGCTTTAAGAATGCTGGCCGGGAGGATGATCCCCTTGCTGTTGCCGATTCGCAGTACCTGTGTCCTGGTCTTCATTTTCTTTCTTTTTCGCAAAGATAGGAAATTATAACATAATTCGCAACTTGTTATAACATATATTTCTAGGCTTCCAATTATTGCAATCCTTGCGCAAATCCGCTATCTTTGCGTCTATGAAGCATCTTGGACTGATCCGTGTGGCGGCGGCGATGCCGCGCGTCCACGTGGCCGACCCGGCGGCGAATGCCCGGGAGATCCTTCAGTTGTGCCAGGACCTGAAAGCACAGCGTCCGTCCGTGGTCGTTTTCCCGGAACTGAGCGTCACGGGTTACACCTGCGCCGACCTCTTCGGCCAGAACCGCCTGCTGGAAGACGCGGAAGCGGCTGTGGCAGAGATCGTCGCGAAGACGGCGAAGCTCGACGCAATGATCGTCTTCGGCGCCCCGGTACGCCACGCCGGACGGCTTTACAACTGTGCCGTGGCGGCCCGCGGAGGCAGGATCCTGGGCATCGTGCCCAAGAGCTACCTCGCCGGCAACGGCGAATTCTACGAGCCGCGCTGGTTCTCGCCCGCCCGTTCCCTTCCCTGCGGAGGCGCCCGCATCCGTTTCGCGGGCCAGGAGGACGTCCTCCTCGGCACGCGCCAGCTTTTCCGCATCGGAGAAGCGACGGCTGCCATCGAGATCTGCCAGGACCTCTGGGTGCCCGTCCCGCCCTGCTCGCAGGCCGCCCTGGCCGGCGCGCAGCTGATCCTGAACCTCTCCGCCAGCAACGACTACCTCTTCAAACACGAATACCGCAAGAGCCTCGTCGGCGCCACCGCCTCCCGGCTCTACGCCGCATACGTCTATTGTTCCTGCGCCGAGGGCGAGTCCACCACGGACCTCGTCTGGTCGGGCGCCTCGCTGATCTGCGAGAACGGCTCCTTCCTCGCTGAGGCAGAGCGCTTTGCGCGCGGCAGCCGCTTCATCGTCGCCGACGTGGACGTCGAGCGCCTGGAGACGCTGCGCGCCAAGGAGCACAGCTTCGGTTTCGAGGGTCCCGTGCCGCCCTATTGCGTCCAGGACGCGGGCGAAGCCGCCCCGACCGACTTCGAGGCGAAGCTGCTTCGCCGCATCGAGCCGCATCCCTTCGTCCCGCAGGGCGATCCGGAGGCGCTCGGCGTGCGCTGCCGCGAAATCCTCGCCGCCCAGGTGGCGGGCCTGATCACGCGTCTGGAGCACATCCATTGCCAGAAGGCCGTCATCGGCGTGTCCGGCGGCCTGGATTCGACCCTCGCGCTGCTCGTGACCGCGCTGGCCTTCGACACCCTCGGCATCCCGCGCGAGAACATCATCGGCGTCACCATGCCCGGCTTCGGCACCACGCACCGCACCCACGACAACTCCGTGGACCTGATGCGCGAACTGGGCACCACTTCCCGTGAAATCTCCATCGTCCCCGCCGTACGGCAGCATTTCGCCGACATCGGCCAGGACGAGAACAAGCATGACCTCACCTACGAGAACTCCCAGGCGCGCGAACGCACGCAGCTGCTGATGGACATCGCCGGCAAGGAAGGCGGCATCGTCATCGGTACGGGCGACCTCTCCGAGCTCGCCCTCGGCTGGTGCACCTACAACGGCGACCACATGTCCATGTACGGCGTCAACGCCAGCGTCCCCAAGACCCTGGTACGCACGCTGGTCCGCTGGGCGGCCGACAACAAGTTTGACGCCACCGGCGACATCCACAAGACGCTGCTGGACATCGTGGATACCCCGATCAGCCCCGAGCTGCTGCCCGCCGACAAGGAGGGCAAGATCGCCCAGAAGACAGAAGATACCGTCGGTCCGTACGAGCTGCACGACTTCTTCCTCTACCACTTCTTCCGTTCCGGCGCCAGCCCCGACAAACTGCTCTTCCTGGCCCGCAAGGCCTTCGCGGGCGTCTATGACGACGCCACGCTCCGGAAATGGCTGGAGACCTTCCTGAAGCGTTTCTTCCAGCAGCAGTTCAAGCGTTCCTGCCTGCCCGACGGGCCGAAGGTCGGCTCCGTGTCGCTCTCGCCGCGCGGCGACTGGCGCGCCCCCTCCGATCTGGAGACCTGGTGGAAACTCAGCGAGTAAGCGATGTTCGAGCGAATCGTCTCCGTCCTGAATGACATCATCTGGAGCCCCGTCCTGGTCGTGCTCCTGGTGGGGGCGGGACTGTATTTCTCTTTCCGCACCCGATTCGTGCAGGTGCGTCGCTTCGGCCTGATGATACGCTCGCTGTTCGCTTCCGCGGAGAAATCCGAGGACGGCAAACAGCACGGCATTTCTTCGTTCGAGGCTTTCTGCGTGGCCTTGTCCGGCCGCGTGGGCACGGGCAACATCGTCGGTGTGGCCACGGCCATCGCCCTCGGCGGCCCGGGCGCCATCTTCTGGATGTGGATCATCGCCTTCTTCGGTGCTTCGACGGCTTTCGTCGAATCCACCCTCGCGCAGCAATACAAGTTCCGGCACGCGTCAGGTTTCCGCGGCGGTCCGGCATCCTACATTGAAAAGGGCCTCAAGGCCCGCTGGCTGGGTGTCCTGTTCTCCATCCTGGTCCTCATCGGCTACGGTACTTTCCTGCCTACGGTGCAGTCCAACGGCATGGCCAATGCGCTGGGCAACTCTTTCCAGCTTTCTCCGCTCGTTTCCGGCCTCGGCCTCGCGTTCCTGCTGGGACTCGTGATTATCGGAGGCATCAAGAGCATCGCCCGCGTGGCGTCCATCGTGACGCCCTTCATGGCGCTGGGCTACATCATCATCACCATCGTGGTCATCGCTCAGCATATCGACGCCGTTCCGGGCGTTTTCAAGGCCATCGTGACCAATGCCTTCGGCATCAACCCGCTGGCGGGCGGCATCCTCGGATCCACCATCATGATGGGTGTCAAGCGCGGCATCTTCTCGAACGAAGCCGGCCAGGGCGGCGGGGCCATCGTGTCTGCCTCTGCGGCCGTCTCGCACCCCGCCAAACAGGGCCTGGTGCAGGCTTTTTCCGTCTATGTGGACACCCTGCTCATCTGCACCGCCACGGCGTTGATGATCCTTTGTTCCGGCAGCTACAACATCTTCGACGCCAGGACCGGCGACATGCTGGTGGCGAACGCCCCGCAGCTGGGCGACAATTACGTCGGCTTCACGCAAACGGCCGTGGACTCCGTCCTGACGGGCTTCGGCGGCACCTTCGTGAGCATCGCGCTCGTGTTCTTCGTGTTCACGACCGTGATGGCCTACTACTTCTACGGCGAGTCCAGCATCATGCAGATCTTTGCCGGACGTCCCGAAAAGCGCAGGACCGAGCGACTCTGCATCTGGATCTTCCGTTTCACGCTGCTGGGCATGGTCGTGTTCGGCGCCCTGCACGAAGCGAACGTCATCTGGCAGCTGGGCGACGTGGGCGTGGGCCTGACGGCCTGGATCAACGTCGTCGTGCTGCTGCTCCTCTGTCCGCAGGCCATCAAGGCCCTGCGGGAATATGAAACCTTCGTCAAGAACAATCCCAGGAAATGACCGTACAACCTTACCGCCACGAGGTCAAATACTACGAGACCGACAAGATGGGCATCACCCATCATTCCAACTATATCCGCATCATGGAAGAAGCCCGCATCGACTGGATGGACCAGCTGGGTTACGGCTTCGACCGCATGGAGGCCGAAGGCATCGTTTCGCCCGTCGTTGGCGTGAGCGTCAACTATAAGAAAACCACGACGTTCAAGGATGTGATTGAAGTGGAGGTTAAGGTCAAATCCCTCAGCGAAGTCAAGCTCGTCATCGCCTACACGATGCGCGTCGAAGGCAAGATCGTCTGCACTGCCGAGAGCACCCACTGCTTCTTCGACGCCGGCCGCCCGGCCGTCATCGCCGACCGCTTCCCGAGCCTCTATGAGGCGATGAAGGCAACAATTTAACCTTCCCAGAAGAAGGCCTCGGGGAGCGGGTGGCAGTTGTAGCGGGAGGCCATGGCTTCGCCGTAGGCGCCGGCGGAGCGGATGGCGATGAAGTCGCCGCGGTGGCACTTGTCCATCGAAAACTCCTTCACGAAGACGTCGGAACTCTCGCAGACGGGGCCGACCACGTCGTAGATCTCCTCCGGTTCATTGGAAGAAATATTCTCCACACGGTGATAGGCGCGGTACATCGCCGGACGGACCAGTTCGGTCATGCTGCCGTCGATGATGGCGAACTGCTTGTGCGTGCCCTGCTTGACGTAGAGCACCCGCGAGATCAGCGACCCGCAGGGCGCCACGATGCTGCGGCCCGGTTCGAAGTGAACGATTGTGCCCTGAGGCAGCTTCAGATGCTTGCGGAAGACGTCGAACCAACCCTCGAAATCAGCGATGGGCAGGTGGTTCGGGTGCTGGTAATTGATGCCCAGGCCTCCGCCCACATTGATGTCGCCCACCGGGCGGCCGCCGCGCTGCAGGCGCACGACCAGTTCGTTGATGCGGTTGCAGAGCGCAATGAAATCACTCATGTCGAGGATCTGCGAACCGATGTGGAAGTGCATGCCCACATAGCGCACGTGCGGCAGGCTCAGCGCCAGGTCCATCACCTCGTCCAGCTGCTCGTAGTTGATGCCGAATTTGTTCTCCGCGAGGCCCGTCGTGATGCCGGCGTGCGTGTGCGCGCCGATGTCCGGGTTGATGCGCAGGGCCACGGGGGCCGTTTTCCCCATCTCCCCCGCCAGCTCGTTGATGATCTGGAGCTCGGCGGCGGATTCGACGTTGAAGCGGGAAATGCCGGCCTCGAGCGCGAGGCGGATCTCCGCGTCGCTCTTGCCCACGCCCGCGAATACGATGCCGTCCGCCGGGAATCCGGCCGCGAGCGCCGCCTCCACTTCTCCCCCGCTCACGCAGTCGGCGCCGAAGCCGCGCGCGGCAATCTCCGCGAGGATGCGCGGATTATAGTTCGCCTTGACCGCGTAGTGCACCCGGAACTCGGGATTGCGGTCCAGCTGCGCACGCACGAAATCGAGCGTACGACGCAGCAGGGGCAGGTCGTAGAAATAGAACGGGGTCCGCAGACCCGCGAACTGTTCTACCGGAAAATCGCCTTTCAGCATTACTCAAACAGGCATTTGCTCAGCGAGCGCAGGGCGCGCGCCTTGTCCTCCCCCTTCACGAGGAAGGAAATGTTGTAGTTGCTTCCGCCGTAGGAGATCATGCGCACGGGGATGTCCTTCATGGCATCCAGGGCGCGGGACTCGAAGCCCACGTTCTCCCAGTCCATGTCGCCCACCACGCAGATGATGCACATGTCCAGGTCCACGCCCACGGTGCCGTACTTCTTGAGGTCGTGCACGATTTCGCCCAGGTGGCGCGTATTGTCGATACTCATCGACACGCCCACCTCGGAGGTGCAGATCATGTCGATGGAAGTCTGCCAGCTCTCGAAGATCTCGAAGACCTTGCGCAGGAAGCCGTGCGCGAGGAGCATGCGGGAAGACTTGATGCGGATGGCGGTGATGTTGTCCTTGGCCGCGATGGCCTTGATGGTGCCGGCCTCGGGGACGTTGTCGATCAGCGTGCCCGGCGCCTCCGGCTCCATGGTGTTCAGCAGGAGCACCGGGATGCCCGCGAACTTGGCCGGCTGGATGCAGGTCGGATGCAGGATCTTGGCGCCGAAATAGCCCAGCTCGGCGGCCTCCTCGAAGTGGAGGTGCCGCACGGCGGCGGTATGGTCCACGATGCGCGGATCATTGTTGTGCATGCCGTCGATGTCGGTCCAGATCTGGATCTCCTCCGCGCCGATGGCGGCGCCGATCAGCGAAGCCGTGTAATCGGAACCGCCGCGCTGCAGGTTGTCGATCTCGTCGTGCGTATTGCGGCAGATGAAGCCCTGCGTCAGGTAGAGCGGGGCCTTGGGGTATTTGGCCAGCAGGGCGTTCAGCTTCTCGCGGATGTAGTCCGTGTCCGGCTCGCCCTGGACGTCGATTTTCATGAAATCAAGCGCCGGAAGCAGCTGGACCGCAATCCCCTTCTCCTGCAGGTAGAAGGTCATCAGGTTCGTGGACAGGAGCTCGCCTTGACCGATGATGATCTTGGACTCCACCTGCGTGAAGAGCTTCTTGGTGAAGGTCTTGATATAGTCGAACACGCCGTCGGCGTACTGCTGCGCCTTCTCACGCGCCTCGGCCGTGCCGTAGAGCTCGGCAATCACGCCGCGGTACTTGGCCGCCAGGCGGTCGATGGTCTCGCGGGCGCCTTCGACGTTGCGGTTGAACAGGTAGTCCGAAATCTCCACGAGGGAGTTGGTCGTGCCGGACATGGCCGACAGGACCACGAAATTGCGTCCGCCGCGGGTCACCAGATCCGCGACATGCTGGATGCGCTGCGCGGAACCCACCGAGGTGCCGCCGAATTTCATGATTTTCATATGCTTGTTCTTATTTGCCATGTTGGTATTTCTCCAGCATCGGGCGCAGGATGGCCGTCAGCTGGTCGTTCTCGACCAGGAAGCCGTCGTGGCCGAAGGCCGAACTGATTTCGCGGTAGGCAGCTTTCTTCAGCGCGGCCACCGTGGCCCGGCCGTGGCTGGGCGGGAAGAGTACGTCGCTGTCGATGCTGATCATCATGCAATTGGCCTGGATGCGTCCCAGGGCCGCCTCGACCCCGCCGCGGCCGCGCCCCACGTTCATGCTGTCCAGCGCGTAGGTCAGGTACCAGTAGCTGTAGGCGTCGAAATCGCGGCGCAGCAGCTTCAGGCCCTGGTAGCGTTGGTAGGAGGCCGCCCGGTCGGCGAACAAGGTGTCCACCTCCTGTTCGGGCTGCGTGAGGTTGTAGCCGGCGTAGGTGCGGTAGGAAATGAGGGCGATGGAACGCGCGCAGGCCAGGCCGGCGCTGCCGCCCTTGAGGTCCTTCGCTTCGCGGAAGGTCGGATCGGCCTCGAGCGCCATGCGCTGCGACTCGTTGAATGCGGTCATGAAGGGGTTCACGCGCGTGGCCGTGGCAAGGAACACCACGTCCCGCACCACCTCCGGCTCCATGATCACCCATTCCAGCGCCTGGAAGCCGCCGATCGACGGTCCGAGCATCAGGTCGATATGCTGGATGCCGAGGTGCTTGCGCACCAGGATCTCGGCATTCACGATGTCGCGCACCGTCGTGCGCGGGAAATCGAAGAAGTACGGACGTCCCGTCGCCGGATTCACGGTCGCGGGCCCCGTCGCACCGTAGGGCGAGCAGAGCATCGACACGCAGACGACGTAGTATTTGTCCGGATCGAAGAGCTTGTCCTTCCCCACCAGCTGCGGCCACCAGTCCTCGGGGTTGGAGTTGCCCGTGAGCGCATGGCAGATCCACACGACGGTCTCCCCTTCCCGATAGGCCCGGTCGGAGGTGTGATACACCAACTCCATGTGGTCCAGCGAACCACCTGCCTCAAACTGGAAATGTTTGTCTATGACAAGCTTATTATATCTCATATAAACTATTTCTTCGGATGATCCTGCTCAAAGGCGGCCATCCGTTCTTCCAGCACCGGATAGAGCTCCTCGCGCATCCGGCTGGTGCAGCCGCGCACCCCCTGCCGGTGACTGCCCGTCGTGGACAGGGAAATGCTGCTGACGCCATAGTACATCAGTTCAACCACCAGCTCGTCTCCGCTCAGGCCGTCGTAGCCCAGGGTGAAGAAGAAGCCGTCGCCCACCGGGCGGGTCACGTCGCGGTCATAGACCACCGAGAAGCCGTGCCGGCAGAAGATTTCCTTCATCCGGGCGGCGCGGCGGGCGTATTCGCGCGTGTCTTCCACGAAGTTGATCTCCCCCTCGCAGGACAGCCGCAGCATTTCCGCGTAGGCGTACTGCGTCGTGGCCGTGCATCCGCTCGTGATCATATACAGGATCGAGGCGGTCAGCGTGACGCCGAACACGCCGGCGTCCTGGTAGCGCGCCGCCAGGGCGGGATACTGCTTCTCATAGAGCTTGTCGCCGATGCAGCAGAGCGCGATGCGCTGACCCGCATAGCTGAAGATCTTGGAGGCGGACAGCATCAGGATGTAATTGTCCGTATAACGGGCTACCGTGGGCAGGAAAGGGGCCTCGAAGGGATGTCCCAGGTCCCGCCGGTAATCCATGCAGAAATAGGCCAGGTCCTCCATCACGACGGCGTCGTACTTCGTGGCCAGCTCGCCGATCACCTGCAGTTCCTCCTCTTCCAGGCAGATCCACGCGGGATTGTTGGGGTTGGAATAGACGATGGCGGCGATGTCCCCGGCGGCAAGTTCCTTCTCCAGCTTCTCGCGAAGCTTCGCGGCGCCGCGCCAGGCGTAGATGTCGAATTCGCGCCAGCTGATCCCGAGCACGCGGAGCTGCGATTTCTGGATCGGGAAGCCCGGATCGATGAACAGGACCTTGTCCTTGCCGGGAATGCGCTGCGTACAGGCGATGAAAGAGCCGAAAGAGGCCGCTACGGAGCCCGTTGTGGGCACGCAGCCGCATGAGCTGACATCGATATTGATGAAGGCCTTGATGAACGCGGAAGCGGCCTGTTTGAGCTCAGGCACGCCGGCGGCAGCGGGATACTGCGACCCGACGCCTTTGTCCAGCGCCCGTTTCTCGGCCTCCACGCCATAGCAGTTGACCGGCAGGCCGGGCGAGCCCTGGTCCATCCGGACGAAGGGTATCCCCGTCTTCTGCTCCAGGTACTGCGCCGCCAGCAGGATCTCTCCGATCGTGGCGGTGGACAGGTCCGCTATGTTGTTCACGCGGCAGGCCTCGGCGACCAGCGCTTCGCTGAAAATCTTCATCCCTTAAATCTTGTAGCACCAGCCGTGGGTGTCTTCCAACTCGCCGAACTGGATGCCCGTAATCTGCTTGTAGAGTTTCGTGCACATGGGGCCCACGGCGCCGTCTTCCTCATAACGGAAGCTGCGGGAGACGGCCGGCTCCGCGAGCACGGGTTTCATGTCGATGTGGGACATCGGCGTGATGACCACGGCGGTGCCGCAGCCGCCCGCCTCGTCGAACTCGTCGAGTTCGTCGAGCGGGATGGGGCGCTTCTCCACTTTCATGCCGAAGTCGGCGGCACACTCCTGCAGCGTCAGGTTCGTGATGGACGGCAGCACGCTGTCGGAGAGCGGCGTGACGTAGGAATTGCCCTTGATGCCGAAGAAGTTGGAGGAACCGAACTCGTCCACGAACTGGCGCGTCGCGGAATTGAGATACAACAGCTCCGCGTAGCCCTGCTCGTGCGCGATCTTGTAAGGCACGAAGGTGCCGGCGTAGTTGGCGCTGAGCTTGTAGGAACCGGTGCCCTTCGGGGCGGCGCGGTCGAAGTCGCCGGGGATCACGGCGGCCGCGGAACGCAGATGGGCGCCGTAGTACGAACCGGCCGGCGCGCACATGATGGCGAGGATCACCTCGGGATACGGCACCAGCTGCATCTGCGGGTGCGGCGCGAAGAGCAGCGGCCGGATATAGAGAGAAGCCTGGTGGCCGTACGGCGGCAGGAACTCCATGTTGTTCTTGACGCAGAGTTCACACATCTTGATGAACATTTCCGCGGGCGGTTCGGGCAGTCCGAGGAAGCGGGCGGAACGGGCCATGCGGGCGGCGTTCTTGTCCGGGCGGAACATGATGATTCCGCCGTCTTTCTGGCGGAAAGCCTTCAGGCCTTCGAAGCAGGAAATGGCATAGTGCAGTCCCTGCGTGAACGGGTCGATGGTGAAAGAAAAAGTCTCGGTCGTCTGGATGTCGGACCAGGCTCCGTCCCGGTAATGCGCCAGGACGACAGTACGTGTACGGTAGGCGTCGAAGCCCAAAGTATCCCAATTAATCTGTGCCATAACTTTAGCTTATATTACCCGATTTTAGATGTGTTCAGCCACCCAATCACCCACCTCAGAGGTGGAAAAAGCACGCCCGGAAGCGGCCAAATCTTCGGTGACAATATTGTTTTCTATGCTGAGAGTCACTGCATTACGAATTGCCCTCCCTTCTTCCATCAATCCGAAGGCATATTCGAACATCATCGCGGCCGAAAGGATGGCTGCGAGGGGGTTCGCGATGTTCTTTCCGGCCGCCTGCGGCCAGGATCCGTGGATGGGTTCATAGACGCCGGTCTTCTCTCCGACGGAGGCGGAGGCGAGCAGTCCCATCGATCCGGAGACCACGCTGGCCTCGTCGGTGAGGATGTCGCCGAAGGTATTCTCGGTCACCACGACGTCGAAGAATTTCGGACCCGTGATGAGCTTCATCGCGGCGTTGTCGACATACATGTAGTCCGTGGTCACCTCCGGATATTTCGGAGCCATTTCCTGGGCGATCTGGCGCCAGAGGCGGGACGACTCGAGCACGTTGGCCTTGTCCACCACGGTGAGGTGCTTGCGGCGCCGCATGGCGTATTCGAAAGCCTGCTTGAGGATGCGCTCGATCTCGTAGCGGTGGTAGATGTTGGTGTCGTAGGCAGTGTCGCCTCCGTCCAGTCTCCCCTTCTCGCCGAAATACATGCCGCCGGTGAGCTCACGGATCACGAGGAAGTCCGCCCCGTCCACCAGCTCCTCCTTGAGCGGGGATTTGTGGACAAGCGACTTGAAGGTCTCCACGGGGCGCAGGTTGGCGTACAGGCCGAGTTGCTTGCGCATGGCCAGCAGGCCCTGCTCCGGGCGCACCTTGGCAGTCGGATCGTTATCGTATTTAGGGTCGCCCACGGCGCCGAACAGCACCGCGTCGGACTCCAGGCAGGTCTTGTAGGTCACCTCCGGGAAGGCGTCGCCGAAACGGTCGATGGCGCACGCTCCCGCATACGCGAAATGGTAGGACACCTCGTGTCCGAACTTGCGGCAGACGGCGTCCACGCTCTTGACCGCCTGGCTGATGACTTCGGGGCCGATGCCGTCCCCGGGCAAAAGGGCAATGTTCAATTTCATTTCAGTTGATTCAGATCCATGTTTTCGATGATGTTGAGCATTTTGACCGTGGCCTTGATGGCGGCTTCCGTCTGGTCGGAGTCGATGCCGCGGGTCTTGAACTCGTAGTCGCCGTTCTTCCAGGAGATGCTGGCGGACACGAGGGCGTCCGTTTTGCCTCCCGGCGGAATGGTGACCTGGTAGTCGGTGAGCACGGGGTGCTTCTTGCCGAGCTTCTCGTAGATGATCCAGAGCGCCTTCATGAAGGCGTCATACTGACCGTCGCCGGGGGCGGCGGCCTCATATTCCTCCCCGTGGATACTGACCTTGACGATGGCCACCGGGCGCATGCCGCGGGCCAGCTGCAGGGAATAATTGACGATGTGGATATTGTCCTGGGTGGCGTTGTGCGTCGTCTTGAGGACGTCCGCCACGATGAACGGAAGGTCCTCCGGCGCCAGGGATTCCTTCTTGTCGCCCAGCTCCACGACGCGCTGCGTCACGAGCTTGACCTGTTCCGGAGTGAGCCGGATTCCCAGCTTGTCGAGGTTCTTGACGATGTTGGCCTTGCCGCTCATCTTGCCGAGCGCGTAGCTGCGCTCGCGCCCGAAGCGCTGCGGAAGAAGCGGGTTGGCGTAGAGGTCCGCCTTGTTGTCGCCGTCGGCGTGCACGCCGCTGCTCTGTGTGAAGACGTTCTCCCCCACCACCGGCTCGTTGTCCGGGATGCGGATGCCGGAGATGCTCTCCACGTATTTGCAGACATGCGTGAGGGCGCCTTCTTCAACGGACACGTTGCCGCCGAGCTGGTCCTTGAGCGCCGCCACGACGCTCGCCGCAGGGGCGTTGCCGCTGCGCTCGCCCAGGCCGTTGACGGTCACGTGGACGCCGCTGACGCCCGCACGGGCCGCCGCCAGGGTGTTGGCGACCGCCAGGCCGTAATCGTTGTGCGCATGGAAATCGAAGGCCATCTGCGGGAAGCGCTCCCGCATGCAGCCGACGTACTCCTCCACCAGCCAGGGATTCAGCACGCCCAGGGTGTCGGGCAGCATGATGCGGCGGATGGGCTGGAAACGCAGTTTGTCCAGCAGACCGAACACGTAATCGCGCGAATCCGCCATACCGTTGGACCAGTCCTCGAGGTAGAGGTTGACCGCCAGGCCGCGCACACCGGCGTGGCCGATGACGCGGATGATGTCCTCCGCGTGCTGATCAGGGGTCTTTTTCAGTTGTTTTTCGAGGTGGCGGAGGGACCCCTTGGCGAGGATGTTGACCACCTTGCCGCCGGCGTCGGCGATCCAGTCCACGGACACGCCGTCGTCCACGAACCCAAGCGCCTCCACGCGGTCCAGGCAGCCGGCATCGGCGGCCCAGGCGCAGATGCGCCGGAACGCCTCGCTCTCCCCTTTCGACACGCGGGCGGACGCCACCTCCACGCGATCGACCTTCAGCTCCTCGAGCAGGAGCTGGGCGATGGCCAGTTTCTCGTTCGCGTTGAACGAGACACCCGCCGTCTGCTCGCCGTCGCGCAGCGTGGTATCGAGGATCTCGATTCTATTTGCGTTTGCGCTCAAATTCTTCGATTTTGTCTTTCTGCTCAAGAAGATAGTCGATATCATCTAAAGCATGGGTCAAACAATATTTCTTATAGGCGTTGAGCTCGAAGCGCTCGCTCCGGCCCGTCGCCAGGTTGGTCACCGTCTGGGCGGGTACGTCCACCCGCACCTTCATCTTCGGGTCGGCGGCAATGCTCGCGAAGAGCTCCGAGAGGAAATCCTCGGACACCACCACGGGCAGGACGAAATTGTTCAGCTCGTTGTTCTTGTGGATGTCCGCGAAGAAACTGGAGATCACCACGCGGAAGCCATAGCCGGCGATGGCCCAGGCGGCGTGCTCGCGGCTCGAACCGGAACCGAAATTCTTGCCGGCCACCAGGATGCAGCCGCCGTAGCGCGGATCGTTCAACACGAAATCGGCCTTGGGGCTGCCGTCGGCGTTGTAGCGCCAGTCGCGGAACAGGTTGTCGCCGAAAAACTTCTCCTCGCGCGTCGTAGCCTTCAGGAAGCGGGCCGGGATGATCTGGTCCGTGTCCACGTTCTCCAGCGGGAGGGGCACGCAGGTGCTCTCTATGATATCAAACTTCTGTTTCATAAGGCAGGAGATTCGGGGTCAGGCCCGGAATGACGGTAAAAGGGTTCGTGGATCGGTAACGACGCCGGTGACGGCGGCCGCGGCCGCGGTCAGCGGGCTGGCCAGCATCGTGCGGGAGCCGGGGCCCTGACGGCCCTCGAAATTGCGGTTGCTCGTGCTGACGGCATATTTCCCGGCGGGAATCTTGTCGTCGTTCATGGCGAGGCAGGCGGAGCAGCCGGGCTGACGGACCTCGAAGCCCGCCTCGGCAAGCACCTTGTCCAGCCCCTCCTCCTCGATCTGGCGCTTCACGGCCCAGGAGCCGGGCACCAGCCAGGCGGTCACGCCGGCGGCCTTGCGGTGGCCTTTCACCAGAGAGGCAAAGGCGCGGAAGTCCTCGATGCGGCCGTTGGTGCAGGCCCCCAGGAAGACATAGTCAACCGGATGGCCGGCCAGTTTTTCTCCCGCCTTGAATCCCATATAATTCAACGCCTTAGGAGCGGCATCTGCAGGAATCCTTCCGTTAATGGGCATACCCATGCCCGGGTTGGTTCCGTAGGTAATCATCGGCTGGATATCCGCCGCGTCGAAGACGAGCTCCTTGTCGAAGACGGCGTCGTCGCCGCTGCGGAGCGTCTTCCAATATGCCACGGCCTTGTCCCAGGCCTCCCCCTTCGGGGCGTACTCGCGCCCCTTCAGGTACGCGAAGGTCGTCTCGTCCGGGGCGATGAAGCCACCGCGCGCGCCCATCTCGATGGAGAGGTTGCAGAGCGTCAGGCGGCCCTCCATGGAGAGCGAACGCACGGCGCTGCCGCGATACTCCACGAAATAGCCCGTGGCGCCGCTGGTGGTGAGCTTCATCATCAGGTAGAGGGCGACGTCCTTGGCGGTCACGCCTGCCCCGAGTTCCCCTTCGATACGGATGCTCATCGACTTGGGTTTCTGCTGCAGGATGCACTGCGAGGCCAGCACCATCTCCACTTCGCTCGTGCCGATGCCGAAGGCGACGGCGCCCATGGCGCCATGCGTGGAGGTGTGCGAGTCGCCGCAGACGATGGTCATGCCGGGCAGCGAAAGTCCCTTCTCCGGGCCCACCACGTGGATGATGCCGTTGTCCGGGCTCATCATCCCGTAATGCGTCAGGCCGAACTCGGCGGCATTGCGCGCCAGCGCGTCCACCTGGGCCTTGGACACGGGATCCTCGATCGGCTTGTCCTGGTCGTGGGTGGGCGTGTTGTGGTCCGGCATGCAGAAGATCTGCTGCGGACGCAGGCACTTGATCCCGCGGGCGCGCAGACCGTCAAAGGCCTGCGGGCTCGTGACCTCATGGCAGTACAGCCGGTCGATGTAGAGCTGGGTCGGACCGTCCTCGATGAGCGAGACCACGTGGGCGTCCCAGATTTTGTCGAAAAGCGTATTCATCCTTTAGTTCTGGAATTTGTTGATACAGTCGATGTAGGCCTCGACGGAGCCGGTCACGATGTCCGTGTTGGCGCCGAAACCGTAATAGACGTGTCCGTCGTGCTCCACCTGCATGTGCACCTTCGCCACGTCGTCCGAGCCCTTGGTGATGTTCTGGATGGTGAATTCCTTGATCACCATCTGGCGGTGGACGATGGTCTTGAGCGCGTTGATGGCAGCATCGACCGGGCCGTTGCCATGGGCGGCGCCCTCGAACTTCTCGCCGGCGATGTCCAGGCCGATGCTCGCGACGGGTTTGAGGCCCTTGCCGCTCGTCACCTGGAGGTAGTCCAGCTTGATGTGGGCGACGGCCGCGCGCTCGGCGCCGGCCAGCACGAGCAGATCGTCGTCATTGACCTGCTTCTTCTTGTCGGCCAGCTTGAGGAACTCCTGGTAGAAGGCGTCCAGCTTCTCGTCGGACAGCTTGATGCCCAGGGTCTCCAGGCGGTAGCGCAGGGCGGCGTGGCCGCTGCGGGCCGTCAGCACGATGTTGTTGTCATCCAGGCCGATATCCTTCGGGTCGATGATCTCGTAGGTGCTCACCTCCTTCAGCACGCCGTCCTGGTGGATACCGGACGAGTGCGCGAAGGCGTTGCGGCCCACGATGGCCTTGTTGGCCTGCACGGGCATGTTCATCAGGCTCGACACCATCCGGCTGACCGGATAGATGCGCGTCGTGTTGATGTTGGTCGCCAGGGGGATGTCGGAATGGCTCTTCAGGATCATGGCGATCTCCTCAAGCGCGGTGTTGCCCGCGCGCTCCCCCACGCCGTTGATCGTGACCTCGCACTGGCGTGCGCCGTTCAGCAGGCCGGCCATCGTGTTGGCCGTGGCCATGCCGAGGTCGTTGTGGCAGTGGGTGGAGAGAATCGCCTTGTCGATGCCGTCCACATGGTCCACCAGATACTTGATCTTGGCGCCATATTCGGCCGGCAGGCAGTAACCCGTGGTGTCGGGGATGTTGACCACGGTGGCGCCGGCCTTGATCACGGCCTCGACCACCTTCGCCAGGAACTCGTTGTCCGTACGGCCGGCATCCTCGGCGTAGAATTCCACGTCTTCGACGAACTGCTTGGCATACTGCACGGCCCGCACGGCCCGTTCCAGGATCTCCTCACGCGTGGAGTTGAACTTGTAGCGGATGTGCGAATCGGACGTGCCGATGCCGGTGTGGATGCGCTTGTGCTTGGCGTACTTGAGCGCCTCCACGGCAGCGTCGATATCCTTCTGCACCGCCCGGGTGAGCGCGCAGATGGTGGGCCAGGTCACGGCCTTGGAGATCTCCACGACCGAGTTGAAGTCGCCGGGACTCGAGACCGGGAAGCCGGCCTCGATGACGTCCACGCCGAGCTCCTCCAGCGCCTTCGCCACCTGGATTTTCTCCACGGTGTTGAGCTGGCAGCCGGGCACCTGTTCGCCGTCGCGCAGGGTGGTGTCGAAGATAAAGATCCGGTTGTTGTCCATACGAATTATTTGTTTTCAGGACGGAGTTCGCGGACGGCGGCGCCGGTGCGCCACAGTTCACTGTCGCGCAGGGCCTTCAGCTCCTTCTCCAGTCCTTCGCGGTAGTCCGGCTTGGAGTTGGAATCGATGGAGCGCTGGGCCTCGCGGCCGGACGCGACTTCGTTGTACAATTTCTCAAAAACAGGCTTGGTGGCGTCGTGGAAGGGGCCCATCCAGTCGAGCGCGCCGCGCTGGGCCGTGGTGGAGGTGTTGGCATACATCCAGTCCATACCCTTCTCCGCGAAGAGCGGCATGAGAGACTGGGTCAGCTCCTCGACGGTCTCGTTGAAGGCCTCCGACGGGGAATGGCCATGCTCGCGGAGCACCTCGTACTGGGCGGACAGGATGCCCTGGATGGCGCCCATGAGGGTGCCGCGCTCGCCCGTCAGGTCGGAATAGACCTCACGCTTGAAGTCGGTCTCGAAGAGGTAGCCGGAGCCGATGGCGATACCGAGGGCCAGGGTGCGATCCAGCGCATGGCCGGTGGCGTCCTGCCAGACGGCGAAGGAAGAGTTGATGCCGCGGCCCTGCAGGAAGAGACGGCGCACGGAGGTGCCGGAACCCTTCGGGGCCACCATGATCACATCGACGTCCTTCGGCGGGATGATGCCGGTGCGGTCGTTGAAGGTGATGCCGAAGCCGTGGGAGAAGTAGAGCGCCTTGCCGGCGGTCAGGTGCTTCTTGACCACGGGCCACTGCGCGATCTGCGCAGCGTCGGAGAGCAGGTACTCGATCACGGTCGCCTTCTCGCAGGCCTCCTCGATGCTGAAGAGGGTCTTGCCGGGCACCCAGCCGTCCGCGACAGCCTTGTCGTAGGTCTTGCCGGGGCGCTGGCCAACGATGACGTTGATGCCGTTGTCCTTGAGGTTCAGGGACTGTCCGGGGCCCTGGACACCATAGCCGATTACGGCCACGACCTCGTTCTTAAGGACTTCACGGGCTTTTTCAATCGTAAATTCATCGCGGGTGACGACGTTTTCGATCACTCCGCCGAAATTCATCTTTGCCATACTCTTTAAGTTTTTATTGGTTTCTTTTTTGTAAATAATCTTCCAGAATGCCGTGCTCGGCCGCGCTCGTGGAATTGTCCGGGAAGCAGAAGGCCTTCACCACCTCCACCTTCTTCTCGATGAAACCGACCACCTGCTGCGCGGCGCGCTCGGTGGTGATGGCCCGGAAGGTGAAATGGTGGATGCCCGGGAATTCCGACGGGAACACCGTCAGGCTCTCGATGTTGATGCCGCGGCGGGTGAAGATGTTGGAGATCGAGCTCAACAGACCCACCTGGTTCTCGGAGTACACCGAGATGATATACATGTTGCTATTCTCCATCGCGATACCATTCATCTTTGTTCAACAGGATCTCGTCCAGCCGGCGTCCGCCGGGGACCATCGGATAGACCATACCCATTTCGCACACGTGTGCGTCGAGAATGTACGCCTCCTTGGCGTCCAGCATCTCCTGCACCGCTTCGTCCAGGTCCTTGCGGTCCGACACGCAGCGGTAGCGGATGCCGTAGGCCTTCGCGATCAGCGAATAGTCCGGGTTCAGCAGGCGCGTCTGCGAATAGCGCTCGCCGTAGAAGAGCTCCTGCCACTGGCGGACGTTGCCCAGCCAGTTGTTGTTCAGGATGACGATCTTGACCGCCGTCCCCTCCTGCATGATGGTGCCCAGCTCCTGGATGGTCATCTGGATGCCGCCATCGCCCACGAAGAGGACGACCTCGCGGCCGGGCTCGCCCACCTTGGCGCCGATGGCGGCCGGGAGGCCGAAACCCATGGTGCCGAGGCCGCCGGAAGTGATGAAGCTGCGCGTGTCCGCGAAACGGGAATAGCGCGCGCTCATCAGCTGGTTCTGGCCCACGTCGGTGACGATGATGGCCTTGCGGCCGGACAGGTCCGCCACCTTGGACACCACCTCGCCCATGTTGATGTCGCCGCTCTCGGGATGCGTCTCGAGCGTGGCCACCTTGGCCGTCTCCACGGCGTCATAGCGGCGCGCGGATGCGGCCCACTCGTCGTGGAAGGAGAATTTGATCTTGGCCGTCAGGCGCTCCAGCACCTCGGCCGCGTCGCCCAGGATACCCACTTCCGCCGGGATGATCTTGCCGATCTCCGTGCGGTCCACGTCGATGTGGATGAGTTTCGCCTTGGGCGCGTAATGGGAAGGATTGCCCGTGACGCGGTCGCTGAAACGCATGCCGACGGCGATCAGCACGTCGCACTTCTGCGTCATCATGTTGGAGGCGACGTTGCCGTGCATGCCGGCCATGCCCACGTAGTACGGGAAATCGGACGGCAGGGCGCTCAGGCCCAGCATCGTGGAGGCCGCCGGGATGCCACCCTTCTTCAGGAAGGCCTTCAGCTGCTCCTCCGCGTGGGAGATCACCACGCCCTGTCCGAACACCACGAAGGGACGCTCGGCGTTGTCGATCAGCTCCGCCGCCGCATCCAGGGCCGCCTCGTCGGCGGGCGCCGGGAGGGCATAGCTGCGGATGTGCGTGCATTTTTCGTATTCGAACCAGCCCACGCCGACCTGCGCGTCCTTCGTGAAATCGAGCACCACGGGACCGGGACGGCCCGTGGAAGCGATATGGAAGGCCTTCGCCACCGCCGGAGCCACGTCTTCGGGCCGGCGGATCTGGCAGGTCCACTTGTCGATCGGGCCGGTCATGCCGACCACGTCGGTCTCCTGGAAGGCGTCGGTACCCAGGGAGGCGTTGCCCACCTGGCCCGCGATCACGATGACCGGGGTGGAGTCCACCATGGCGTCGGCCACGCCGGTGATGACGTTGGTCGCGCCCGGACCGGAGGTCACGATGACCACGCCGGGCTTGCCGGTCGCACGGGCATAACCCTGCGCAGCATGGATGGCGCCCTGCTCGTGGCGCACCAGGATGTGCTTCAGGCGGTCCTGATAGCTATACATCTTGTCATAGACGGTGATGATAGAACCACCCGGGTAGCCGAAGACGGTATCGACCCCTTCGGCGATGAGAGACTCCAGCAGAATCTCGGCTCCTGTCAAACGCTGTCCCATAAGCTTAGTCCTCTATGATCCGGATGGCACCCTTGTCCGCGCTGCTCACCATGGCGGCGTACGCCTTGAGGCTCTTGGACACCTCACGCTGGCGGAACGGCGGCGTGAAGGCCTTGCGGCCGCGCGCTTCCTCCGCCTTGCGGCGCTCGGAGAGCTCCGCGTCGCTGAGTTTCACGCCGATGTGGCGGGAAGGGATGTCGATCACGATGATATCTCCGTCGCGGACCAGGGCGATATTGCCGCCGGAAGCCGCTTCGGGTGAAATATGTCCGATGCTCAGGCCGGAAGTGCCGCCGCTGAAACGGCCGTCCGTCAGCAGGGCGCACTCCTTGCCCAGGTGCATCGATTTGATATACGAAGTCGGATACAGCATTTCCTGCATGCCGGGACCGCCCTTCGGGCCCTCGTAGGTGATCACGACCACGTCGCCGCTGCCCACCTTGCCGCCGAGGATGCCCTCGCACGCCGCCTCCTGGGAGTCGAACACGCGGGCCGGGCCCTCGAAATGGAAAATGCTCTCGTCCACGCCGGCCGTCTTGACGATGCAGCCGTCCTGGGCGATGTTGCCGAAGAGAACGGCCAGTCCGCCGTCCTTGGTGTAGGCGTGCGCCACGTCGCGGATGCAGCCCTCGGCACGGTCGGTGTCGAAGCTGTCGTAGTACATCTTCTGCGAGCCGAGCTCGATGTTGAATCGGCCGCAGGGCGCCACGCGGTAGGTCTTGCGCGCCTCTTCCGTGCAGTTCGGGGAGAGGATGCACCACCGGTCGATCTCCTGCGCGAGCGTCAGGCCGTCCACGCGCTTGAGCGTGGTGTCCACGAGGCCCGCGGCGGCCAGCTCGGCCATGATGGCCACGATGCCGCCCGCGCGGCCCACGTCCTGGATGTGGTATTTGGCCGTGTTCGGCGCCACCTTGCAGATGCAGGGCACCTTGCGGGAGAGGGCGTCGATGTCGGCCATCTTGAAGTCGGCTCCCGCCTCGGCGGCGACGGCCAGCAGGTGCAGCACCGTGTTGGTCGAGCCGCCCATGGCGATGTCGAGCGTCATGGCGTTGAGGAACGCGGCACGCGTGGCGATGCTGCGGGGCAGCACGGACGCGTCGCCGTCGTTATAATACTTGTAGGTGTTCTCCACGATCTGCCGGGCCGCCTTGCGGAAGAGCTCCGCGCGCATGGCGTGCGTGGCGAGGATGGTGCCGTTGCCGGGCAGGGCCAGGCCGATGGCCTCGGAGAGGCAGTTCATCGAATTGGCCGTGAACATGCCGGAGCAGCTGCCGCAGGTCGGGCAGGCGTGCGCTTCGATCTCGGCCACCTGGTCGTCGCTCACGGACGGGTCGGCGGACTTGATCATCGCGTCGATGAGGTCGAGCTTCTGCTCGCCCAGCACGCCGGCCTCCATGGGGCCGCCGGAAACGAAAATCGTCGGAATGTTGAGCCGCATGGCGGCGAGCATCATGCCCGGGGTGATCTTGTCGCAGTTGCTGATGCACACGAGCGCGTCCGCCTTGTGCGCATTGACCATATATTCCACGCTGTCGGCGATGATGTCGCGGGAAGGCAGGGAATACAACATGCCGTCGTGGCCCATGGCAATGCCATCGTCCACGGCGATCGTGTCGAATTCGGCCGCAAAACAGCCCAGCTTTTCAATCTCGGCTTTAACGATCTGGCCCGCGTCATGAAGATGGGTATGCCCGGGAACGAACTGGGTAAACGAATTGGCGATCGCGATGACCGGTTTGCCGAATTGGCTCCGCTTCATCCCGTCCGCCATCCAGAGCGCACGAGCCCCGGCCATCCTGCGGCCTTCGAAGGTTACACTACTACGATATTTCATAACTAACAACGGGGTACAATACCCCCTTACCTGTGGCGAATCTCGGGATTTTTTGCGGAAAAAGCAAGGAAAGTGCAAAATATTTATTAAAATTTTGAAAAATTGCCAAAAAATGCTTTACTTTGGGATGAACAAACGCGTTAGTTAGTCATGAAAATCCTGAAATTCGGCGGTTCTTCGGTGGGCACACCGGAGAGCATCCTCAGAGTCAAAGAGATTGTAAGTTCCCGTCAGGAGCCCTCCATCGTCGTCGTTTCCGCCCTGGGCGGCGTCACGGACCAGCTGATCCGCGCCTCCAAGTTGGCGGCGGCGGGCGATGTCGCGTTCCGCGACGAGGTCGCGCAGCTGCGCGCCCGGCATCGCACGATGTGCGAGGCCGTCGTGCCCGCCGCCGGCGTCCGCGCCGTCGAAGCCGAGATGGATGCCCTGCTGGACCAGCTGGAGCGCATCTGCGAGGGTATTTACCTGCTGCACGTCCTGCCTCCGAAGACCGCGCACGAGGTCATGAGCTTCGGCGAACGGCTCTCTTCGCGCATCGTCACCGCGACCCTCCCCTGCGCCCTGCGTTACGACGCCGTCGATTTCATCAAGACCCGTCACCACGGCCACAAGGACGAGGTTGACACGGGCCTTACTTACGATCTGATACAGCAGACTTTCAAGGGCTGGAGTTCGGCCGGTGCCACGGCCGTCGTGCC
The DNA here is from genome assembly GCA_017535125.1 of Bacteroidales bacterium. The sequence continues at coordinate 24,686 of JAFXUS010000075.1, forward strand.
CGGATTCATCGCTTCCGACGCCGTCAGCGGCGAGATCACGACCCTGGGCCGCGGCGGTTCCGACTACACCGCCAGCCTCATCGCCGCCGCGCTCGACGCGGAACTGCTTGAAATATGGACTGATGTGGACGGCTTCATGACGGCCGATCCCCGCATCATCAAGACCTCTTACGTCATCGACGAGATGACCTACGAGGAGGCCATGGAGCTCTGCAATTTCGGCGCGAAAGTCATCTATCCGCCCACCCTTTACCCCGTTTGCTCGAAGGGTATTCCGATTCTCATCAAGAATACTTTCAATTTGAAAGCAAAAGGGACGATCGTCAAGAAAACCGTCACCCCCGGCGCCACGTCCATCAAGGGCATCTCATCCATCGACGACATCGCCCTGATCACGCTCTCTGGTACCTCCATGGTCGGTATCGTGGGTGTGGACAGCCGCATTTTCGCCGCGCTGGCCCAGGAACAGATCAGCGCCTTCCTCGTCAGCCAGTCTGCTTCCGAGACGGGCATCTCCATCGGCGTGAGCCGCTCCGACGCCGCCCGCGCCCGCGAGGTCCTCGACGAGGCCTTCGCCCGCGAGATTGAAAGCGGTGCCATCAACCCCGTGGACATCCGCGAGGAGCTGGCCGCCGTGGCCGTGATCGGCGAGAACATGAAGCAGCACGCGGGCATCGCCGGCAAGCTCTTCACCACCCTGGGCCGCAACGGCATCAGCGTGATCGCCCTCGCGCAAGGCGCCGCCGAGTCCAACATTTCCTTCATCGTGGAGCGCCGCCAGCTGCGCAAGTCCCTCAACGTCATCCACGACAGCTTCTTCCTGTCCGAATACCAGGAGCTCAACCTCTTCCTCTGCGGTGTCGGCACCGTGGGCGGCCGCCTCATCGAGCAGATCGCCCAGCAGCGCGACACCTTGATGCGCACGCGCGGGCTCAAGATCAACATCGTCGGTATCGCCCGCAGCACGCGCGCCGTCTTCGACCGCGCCGGCATCGACCTCGCCCACTGGCAGGAGCGCCTGCAGCAGGACGGCATCGACATCGATCCGCTGCGCCTCAAGGAGGAGATCATCGGCATGAACATCTTCAACTCCGTGTTCGTGGACTGCACCGCCAGCCCGGCCGTCGCGGCCCTGTACGGCGATTTCTTCGAGCACAGCATCTCGGTGGTCGCGGCCAACAAGATCGCCGCCTCCTCCGACTACGACAATTACCGCCGGCTCAAGGAGCTGGCGCGCAAGCGCGGCGTCAAGTGGCTCTTCGAGACCAACGTCGGCGCCGGCCTGCCCATCATCGGCACCATCAACGACCTGTGCAACTCGGGCGACTCCATCCGCAAGCTGGAGGCCGTCCTGAGCGGCACGCTGAACTTCATCTTCAACACCCTGTCCGCCGACGTTCCGTTCAGCGAGACCGTCCGCATGGCCAAGGAGCAGGGCTTTTCCGAGCCCGATCCGCGCATCGACCTCTCCGGCAAGGACGTCATCCGCAAGCTGGTCATCCTGTCCCGCGAAGCGGGCTATGAGGTCAACCAGGAGGACGTCGAGGCCAACCTCTTCATCCCGAAGGAGTTCTTCGACTGCACCGAAGAGGAGTTCTGGGCCAAGCTCCCCTCCCTCGACGCGGATTTCGAGGCGCGCCGCCGCCAGCTCGAGGCGGAAGGCAAGCGCTGGCGCTTCGTCGCCAAGATGGAGGACGGCAAGTACTCCGTCTCCCTTCAGGCCGTCGAGAACCAGCATTCCTTCTACGTGCTGGACGGCTCGAACAACATCGTGCTGTTGACTACCGAGCGCTACAACCGCCACCCGATGCTCATCCAGGGCTACGGCGCGGGCGCGGACGTGACGGCCGCCGGCGTATTCGCCGACATCATGAGCATCGCAAACATCTAACGGGCAGATCATTATGAAGAAGATCAAGGTATTCGCACCGGCCTCCATCGCCAACCTCGGCTGCGGCTTCGACATCATGGGCATGGCCCTCGACGAAGTCGGGGACGTACTCGAAATGAGCCTCGACGAAGAGGGCTCCGGCATCAGCATCGCCAACGACACGGACGTGCCGCTGCCCGCGGACGTCGAGGACAACGTCGTCACGCCCGTCATCCGGAAGTTCTTCGAGATGACCGGGAAGAGCGGCCACGTGGACGTGCGCATCCTCAAGAAGATCTATCCCGGCTCCGGCATCGGTTCCAGCGCCGCATCCAGTGCCGCGGCCGCCTTCGGCATCAACGAGCTCTTCGGCGCTCCCCTCTCCGAGGAAGACGTGGTGGTCTGTGCCATGGAGGGCGAGAACCTCGCCAGCGGCGGCTACCATGCCGACAACGCGGCTCCGGCCGTGATGGGCGGCATCATCCTGATCCGCGGCTACGAACCGCTCGACGTGATCAAGCTGCCCGTCCCGGGCAACCTCTACTGCCCCGTCATCCACCCGCACCTGATGGTCTCCACCAAGGAAGCGCGCAGCATTCTCCCCAAGGAGATCCCCATGCACACCGCCATCACCCAGTGGGGCAACGTGGGCGGCCTCGTGGCCGGCCTGTGCAGCGGCAACATCGAACTGGTGGGCCGCGCCATGCGCGATGCCGTGGCGGAGCCCTACCGCAAGGGCTTCATCCCGGGCTTCGACGAGCTCCGGGCCAAGCTGCTCGGCGCCGGCGCCCTGGCCATGAACATCAGCGGCTCCGGTCCGTCCGTCTTCGCCCTCGCGAACCGCAGCGACATCGCGCAGCGGGTCGGCGCCATCATGGAGCGCCATTTCGCCCAGCAGGGCATCCTTTCCGAAACGTACGTGGTCAAGGTGTCCAACAAGGGCGCCCGCCTCATTGCCTGACGCCTATGCAATACTACAGCACCAACGGACAAGCTCCCCCCGCCAGCCTCGAGAAAGCCGTCATCCGCGGCCTCGCCGAGGACCGGGGGCTCTACATGCCGGAACGTATCCCCGTCCTGCCGGACGAGTTCTACGAGAACATCCAGACGTTGACCTTCCACGAGATCGCGGGCACCGTCGCGGAAGCCCTGTTCGGGGAGGACATTCCCCGGAAAGAGCTGCAGCGTATCGTCGAGGAGACGCTTTCCTTCGACTGCCCGGTGGTCCCCGTGACGCGCAGCATCGGCGCGCTGGAGCTTTTCCACGGCCCCACCCTGGCCTTCAAGGACGTCGGTGCGCGCTTCATGGCGCGCCTCCTGCGGCATTTCACGCAGCATTCCGACGACCCGCGCACCATCCACGTGCTCGTGGCCACTTCGGGCGACACGGGTAGCGCCGTGGCGAACGGCTTCCTCGGCGTCGAGGGCGTCCGGGTGCACGTGCTGTACCCGAAGGGCAAGGTCAGCCCCATCCAGGAATGCCAGTTCACCACGCTCGGGCAGAATATCACCGCCCTTGAGGTGGACGGCTGCTTCGATGACTGCCAGGCCCTCGTGAAGAACGCCTTCATGGATACGGAGATCAGCTCGCAGCTGCGCCTGACCTCCGCCAACAGCATCAACGTCGCGCGGCTCCTGCCGCAATCGTTCTATTATTTCCACGGCTACGCCCAGATGAAGCGGCTCGGCCTCGCCGGGCAGTTGGTCGTGTGCGTGCCGAGCGGCAATTTCGGCAACATCTGCGCGGCCCTGATCGCGAAGCGCATGGGCCTGCCGGTGAAGCGTTTCGTGGCGGCGAACAACGCCAACGAGGTCTTCTTCGACTACCTGCAGACCGGGCAGTACATCCCGCGTCCCAGCATCCCGACGCTCGCCAACGCGATGGACGTCGGCGATCCGAGCAACGCCGCCCGCATTTTTGAGCTCTACGGCAACGACTGGAATGCCATCACGGCCGACATCACCGGCTCCGTGTGCAGCGACGAGCGCATCCGCGAGGTCCTGAAATACTGCCGCGAGAAATACGGCTACCAGCTCGACCCGCACGGCGCCTGCGGCTTCCACGCCGTCTACCACAACCTCGGCAAGGGCGAGGCCGCCCTGCTCTGCGAGACCGCGCATCCCGCGAAATTCAAGGACACCGTGGAAGCGGCAACCGGCGCGGAAATCGAGATTCCTGCCCGGCTCGCCGCCTTCATGAAGGGCGAGAAGCAATCCGTCCCGATGGGACGCGAGTACGCCGACTTCAAAAATTATTTATCTGAATTACAATAAATTACAAGCAATATGAAAGTAGCTATCGTAGGTGCAAGCGGAGCCGTGGGACAGGAGTTCCTGCGGGTCCTCGACGAACGCAATTTCCCCATGGACGAACTGGTGCTCTTCGGCTCCGAACGGAGCGCAGGGACCAAATATACTTTCCGCGGGAAGGAATATGAAGTGAAGCTGCTCCAGCACAACGACGACTTCAAGGGCGTGGACTACGCCTTCGTGTCGGCCGGCGCCTCCACTTCCAAGGAATTCGCGGAAACCATCACCAAGCACGGCGCCGTGATGATCGACAACTCCAGCGCCTTCCGCATGGACGCCGACGTGCCCCTCGTGGTGCCTGAATGCAACGCCGAGGACGCCCTGGTGCGCCCGCGCGGCATCATCGCCAACCCGAACTGCACCACCATCATGATGGTCGTGGTGCTCAAGCCCATCGAGCAGCTTTCCCACATCACGCGCATCCACGTGGCCAGCTACCAGTCCGCCTCCGGCGCCGGCGCGCAGGCCATGGCCGAGCTGCAGCAGCAGTACAAGGAAATCGTCGAGGGCAAGCCCGTCACGGTGAAGAAATTCGCCTACCAGCTGGCCTACAACGTCATTCCGCAGATTGACGTCTTCCAGGACAACGGCTACACCAAGGAGGAGATGAAGATGTTCAACGAGACCCGCAAGATCCTCCACTCCGACGTGCGCTGCAGCGCGATGTGCGTGCGCATCTCTTCGCTGCGCTCCCACTCCGAGGCCGTGTGGATCGAGACAGAGAAGCCGCTCTCCGTGGAGCAGGTGCAGGTGGCCATCGCCGCCGCCCCGGGCGTGACGCTGCAGGACGATCCGTCCACGCAGACCTATCCGATGCCGCTCTTCACCGGCGGCAAGGACGACGTCTATGTGGGCCGTGTCCGCAAGGACCTCGCCAACGACAACGGCATCACCCTCTGGCTCTCAGGCGACCAGATCAAGAAGGGCGCAGCGCTCAACGCCGTCCAGATTGCAGAATATCTGATTTCCAAGAAATAATGACAGACAGCAAGGCGATTCTTCTGCTTCACTGCCCTGACCGGCAAGGCATCATCACGGACGTGACAGCCTTTATCACCCGGAACCACGGCAATATCGTATATCTCGACCAGTACGTCGACACCATCGACGGCCGGCTTTTCATGCGTATCGAGTGGGAACTCAAGGAGTTCCGTATCCCGCGCGAGCACATCAAGGAAGCCGTCGATGACCTGTTCGCCGAGCGCTACGAGATGTACACCAGCCTCGCGTTCAGCGACGAGCGGCCGCGCATGGCCATTTTCGTGAGCAAGATGAGCCACTGCCTCTACGACCTGCTGGCCCGCTACCGCGCAGGCGAATGGGAGGTCGACATCCCCTGTATCATCAGCAACCACGAGGACCTGCGCTTCATCGCCGACCAGTTCGGCATTCCTTTCTATGTGTGGAGCATCGCGCCGGACAAATCCAACCGGGAGCAGGTGGAACGCGAGGAAATGGAGCTGCTGGAGCGCGAGCACATCAGTTTCATGGTGCTGGCGCGCTACATGCAGGTGATCAGCGATGAAATGATCGAGCGCTACCCGCACCATATCATCAACATCCACCATTCCTTCCTGCCGGCCTTCGTGGGGGCGAAGCCCTATCATCAGGCTTACGAGCGCGGTGTCAAGATCATCGGTGCCACGAGCCACTACGTCACGCGCGAGCTGGACGCCGGCCCCATCATCGAGCAGGACGTGGTGCGCATCAGCCACAAGGACACGCCCGACAGCCTCGTGCTGAAGGGGCGCGACCTGGAGAAGATCGTCCTGAGCCGGGCGGTCTCCAAGCACATTGAGCGGAAAATCCTGACCTACAAGAACCGGACGATCGTCTTCGGTTAGGCGCCTGCATGGACGAGCAGCGAAAGCGAATTGAAGTCGTGGCGGCGATCATCCGCCGGGGTGACAAGTTTTTTGCCACCCAGCGGGGCTATGGCGACTGGAAAGACTGGTGGGAATTCCCGGGCGGGAAGATGGAGCCGGGCGAGACGCCCGAAGAAGCGCTCCTCCGCGAAATCCGCGAAGAGCTGGATGCCGAAATCCGCATCGACAAATTTCTATACACCGTGGACTGGGATTATCCCAAATTTCACCTGACCATGCATTGCTATATGGCCTCCCTGCTGGGCGAATCCCTTCATCTGAACGAGCACGAAGCCGCCCGCTGGCTGTCCCGGGAGGAGATTCATTCCGTCCGCTGGCTCCCTGCCGACGAAATCCTGCTGCCGCTGATCGCGGAAGAACTGGAGGTGGATGGAGATTCCGGGTCAAGCCCGGAATGACTCAGGGTGTCGGAGCGAAGCGACGCAGGGGGTCCGGGGGGAACGCCACCCGGTCATTTTAAATCAGTCGGATAAAACTGGTGGTGCGGCCGCAGGTGATGCCTTCGCGACGCGCGGAGAAGAACGAGGGGTCGGTGTAGGAATCGACGCCGGCGACCTGGATGCAGGCGGCCGGAACGCCGGCTTCCTGCAGGAGCCAGCGGTTCGCCTTGAACAGATCGAGATGGTGCCCGTCGGCCATGGGGATGCCGCTGAAGCCCGGGCTGAAAGACCAGATGTCCTCCAGCGGGAAATTCTGCTCCTTGAAGAACTGGACGACTTCCTCCCCCACCTGGAAACTTGCCGGACCGATGGCGGGTCCGATGGCCACCCGGATATCTTCCGGACGGCAGCCGAAGGTCTGCTTCATCACGAACAGCACCTTCTGCGAAATGCGCTGCACCGTCCCCTTCCAGCCGGAATGGACCGCCGCGACCACGCGGTGCTGCGGATCGTACATCAGGATGGGCACGCAGTCCGCCGTGTGTACGCCGATGGCGCAGCCCGGCAGGGCCGTCACCAGCGCATCATAGCCCTCCAGCTCCTCGCGGCGCATGTCCGGACGGTCCACCACGGCCACACGGAAACCGTGGACCTGATGGCCCAGGATGACGGGATATGGAAGGACGGAATCCCGGCGGGTGGAGAAAGCCTCGGCACCCGGACCGAGATCATATTGCAGAAGCGTGCTGTCAGTCATCATTGCGAGAACAAAGATACGCTTTTTTCAGCAAAAACGGACCGCTTATTCGGCCACACGCAGCACGGAAATGCCGGTCGCGCGCTTATTCGCCTGAAGATAAGCATGAAGCGTACGCGGCTCGACGATCACTTTTTTCGCAGAGGTCGAGGCATGGATGAATCCAAGCGGAGCGCCGGGCTTCTCGCGGTACGCGATGACGACGTGGGAATAGTCCAGACCTTCGATTGACGTGGCCAGGCAGAGTATGTCGCCGCTCCGGATGCGGTCCTCCACCTCGGAGAGCTGCTCCTTCGGAATATACCGGCGGGGCAGTTCGTTCACGCGCGCTTCCATGGCGCGGATCTGCCGGAGATTCTCCCTGGCATAGAAAGATTCCCCTTTCAGCGGAGCGTAGCTGTCCGGATGCGTGGACATGTAATCAATCGGGCGCGTGTCCGGCACGCCGCCCAGCTCCTCCGTGACGTCCCGGAAGAAGCCGTTCCGCTCGCCCTGCCGTATCCATTCCGTCGTGTAATGCAGCCGGGAGGCGTATCCGTCCACGACACCGTCGCGGTAACGCGTCTGCCGGAGCGTGCGCGCCAGGTCCTCGAAGGTCGCGAGCGGACCGCAGCGCTGCACGGTGCGCACGAGGCCCAGGCAGGTCTCGGCGAAGAGGATGCAGTCCGTCCGGGTCAGGTAGATCCGGAGCCGCTCTTCCCTGCCCTCCTGCGTGCCGGCCTCGTAGGGCTGATCCAGCAGCGCCTTGGCGGCCAGGACCATCTGCGAAGCGGCGTCCTGCTTCTGCGAAGCGGCCAGCCGCTCCAGGACAATCTTCCCCAGCGCGATGTCGTCCGCGGTGGATGAGTAGTCCTGCGCGCCTGCGGGGTGCAGGAACAGGAGCAGCGAGGCCAAAATGAACAGATATCTCCTCATTCTTAAAGATTCCGGATCAAGTCCGGAATGACTAGAGAGATTACTTTATCAGAGCACGGCCCGTGCGGCCGTCAATGCAGATCTTGAGATCTTCGTCGAAGTGCACCTGGCGGACGTATTCCGTCTCGTAGGCCGCGGGCATGGCGTCCAGGCGCGCCACGTCGAAGCACTCGCCCTCGCGGGCGTAGGGATTGACGTTGACGTAGCCGGCGTTGAAAGACGTCATGTTCTGGAAGAAATGCGTACCCTGGCTGGGGTCCACGCGGAAATTCTCCAGGCAGCACTCCACGATGGCGCGGGCCTCGGAGATGTCGCTCCACTGCACCGGCACGCCCAGCGTCGGAATGCTGGAGCCCCAGCGGCCGTAGCCCACCAGGACATAGTTGCGTCCTTCCTGCCGCATCCGGGCATTGAGCGCCTTGAGTTCGGCGGCCATTTCACGCGTCTTGAGCACGTCGAACGCGGACTCCCGCAGGTACACGACGTCGCGCACGCCCTGGATCCACCCGGGACCGATGGCACTGCCGGAGCTGATCAGGGCCCCGTCGGTGTCGATGCCGTTCCAGTCCACCTCGGCGTCCAGGCCGTCGGCGGAGATGGGCCGCACCTGAAGGACGTTGAAGATGGCAGGACTGTCGGGACCGACGTCCAGGTTGGCGGCGAACTCGATCTCGACGCCGCACTTCACTTCCTTCTGCGTAATCTCGAGCAGTTCGTTCAGGATGTCCGCAAGCGGGAAGGTGTTGTATTTGAGAATGTGCGCGAAGGTGACGAATTTCGGCCCGGCGGGAGCCGGGGAATCCACCATGCGCTGGTTTTCGTAGTCATAGGTGGAGACCACCTTGGCGAAGTTGCGGAACTCGCCGCAGTCCGTGATGGGGATGCGGTCCAGGTTGACCGCGTCATCGACGGAGGTCTTGAATTTGTCCGGCTGCAGGTCGAGCGCATACATGGCCTGCTGCGTCTCGGTCATCACCAGCTCCGGCGTGGACGTCTGCAGGACGTTGCGCGGGTACTTCGGTGAGAAGCGGAGCACCTGGTCGCCGTCCACGACGGCTTTGCCCAGGCCCAGGGCGATCTTGGCGACGCCGTCCTCCGGCGTCTCATAGCCGATCGGGTAGAAATTGACCGAACGGGCCACGCCCGAGAAGGTCGGGAAGAAATGGCCCCGGTCCTCGCTGCCGCAGATCTCCTGCAGCACGATGGCCATCTTCTCCTCGGACAGCACGTTGGCCGTGGCCGTGATATAGCCTCTCGACGAGGCGAAATACACGGACGCATAGACGCTCTTGATGGCCTTGGAGAGCAGGCGGAGCTGCTGGTCCTCGTTCTCCGTGTGCGGGATCATATAGGTCGAATAGACCCCCGCAAACGGCTGGTAGTAAGAATCTTCCAGCTTCGACGAAGAGCGGACGGCCAGCGGTTTGCGGACGTTGCGGATGAAGACGCGCAGCGCTTCGGTCAGCTCCTGCGGGAGCGTTGACGCCACGAATTCGGAAAGGATCTCGGCGTCCGACAGGTCGGAGTTGATGACGTATTTCAAGCCGTTCTCCCGGATGAAGCGGTCGAAGAACTCCGTCGTGATCACGAGGGTCCGCGGCACGAGCACGCGTACGTCCTCCCACTTGTCGTAGAGGTCGTACTTCTGGAGAATGTGGTTCAGGAACGCGAGACCGCGCGCCTTGCCACCCAGCGAACCGGAACCGATGCGGGAGAACCAGATGGCGTCGTTGTATGATTCGGGATCGAAGCGCGCCACCACGCCGAGGCCCTGGCTGATGCGGTAGTCGCGTATCATGCGGAGATTCATCTCGCGCACGTGCGCCACGTCCTCGTCGGAATGGATGCGGATCGGCTTGAACATGTCACCGATCGAGAAAATACCGCGGCCGTAGAGCCAGCGGGAAATGTAATTCTTGTCTGCGAGCTTGCGCAGTTCGCGGTCGGACATGGCGGCGATCACCTGCTCGAACTCGTAGAGGTTGCGTGCCCGCGCGGTCACGAGACCCGTGGCCGGATCGGTCACGACGAAGTCGCCGAAGCCGAATTCCCGGCCGATGTAATCCGACACCTCCTGGGTGAGGGTCTTGGAACGCTTGTGCACGAAACCCACGCCCAGCTGCTCGGCCACGGCGCGCATGCTTTCCTGCGAAGACTGCATCAGGAAAGGCAGCATCGGATCCTCTTTGCGCACCATGCGGCAGAGGTCGATACCGGCGTCGATCTTCTCCTGCTCCGGCTTGTCGCCCTTGTGCAGGACGAAGCCGATGTCGGAGATGATGCCGATCATGTTGGACTTGTATTTCTGATAATAGTCATAGGCCTCGTCGTAGCACGTGGCCATGAGAATCTTGGGCCGGGCGCGCTTGCGGAGGAACTGCTGCTCCTCGTTGAGCGCATCGCGCACCGCCTCGCTGTTCTGCTGGAGCACGAGGCGGTACAGCAGCGGCAGATAAGTCGAATAATAACGCACGGAGTCCTCCACAAGCAGGATCACGCGGGCGCCCATCTCCAGGCAGTCATGCTCGGCGTTGAGCTTGTCCTCGAGGAGCTTGATGATGGCGATGAGCACGTCGGTGCTGTTGTTCCAGCAAAACACATAGTCGATGCCGGCGTGGTCACAGTCCGCGATCTTGCGATAGATCTCCCGGGAGAACGAAGAGAGCAGGACGATCGGCGTGTCCGGCGCGAGCTTCTTCGCTTCCAGCGAGAAGGAGAACACGTCGAACTTGCCGACATTGTACATCGTGATGATGAGATCGAAGCCCTTCCCTTCCTTGAGCACCTCGAGCGCGTCCAGCGTGGACTCGGCCCGCACGATGGCGGGCGGGTTGCTCAGGTTCAGCTCGGAGTACTCCTGCGTGATCAGGGCTTCGATGTGTCCGTCCTCCTCCAGGGAGAAACTGTCATAATTGTTACAAACCAGGAGGATTCGGCGAATCCTCCTGGCCATTAATTGTGTGTAATCCGTGTTGTTGCTCATAGATTAAACCAAACCCTGGTCCACCATCGCGTTGGCCACCTTGATGAAGCCGGCGAGGTTGGCACCCTTGACGTAGTTGACGTAGCCGTCCTCCTCGGTGCCGTACTTCAGGCAGGCAGCGTGGATGTCGGACATGATACGGTGCAGGTGCTGGTCGACTTCTTCGGAGGTCCACTTCTGGCGGATCGAGTTCTGGGTCATCTCCAGACCGGACGTCGCCACGCCGCCGGCGTTGGACGCCTTACCCGGCGAGTAGAGCATCTTGTGGCTCTGGAAGATGGAGATGGCCTCAGGCGTGGAGGGCATGTTCGCACCCTCGACGACGCACCAGCAGCCGCCCTTCACCAGGTTCTCCGCATCGGCCTTCTCGATTTCGTTCTGCGTGGCGCAAGGGAGCGCGATGTCGCAGGGAATGCGCCAGGGACGCTCGCCCGGGAAATACTGGGCCTTGGGATACTTGGTGACATATTCTTTGATACGGCCGCGACGGACGTTCTTGAGCTCGAGCACGAATTTGTGCTTCTCCTCGTCGAAGCCGTCAGGATCGTAGATAAAGCCGTCGGAATCGGAAAGCGTGACCACCTTGGCGCCCAGACGCATGGCCTTCTGGGCAGCATACTGGGCCACGTTGCCGGAGCCGGACACGACCACCGTCTTGCCCTCGAAGCTCTCCTTGCGGGTCGCGAGCATCTCCTGCGCGAAGTAGCAGACACCGTAACCGGTGGCCTCCGTGCGGAGCAGGCTGCCGCCCCAGTTGAGACCCTTGCCGGTCAGCGTGCCCGTGAACTCGTCGCGGAGGCGCTTGTACTGACCGAAGAGGAAGCCGACCTCGCGGCCGCCCACGCCGATGTCACCGGCCGGCACGTCCGTGTCGGCGCCGATGTGGCGGGACAGCTCGGTCATGAAGCTCTGGCAGAAACGCATCACCTCGGCGTCGGACTTGCCGCGCGGGCTGAAGTCGGAACCGCCCTTGCCGCCGCCCATCGGGAGCGTGGTCAGGGAGTTCTTGAACGTCTGCTCGAAAGCGAGGAACTTCAGGATGCTGAGGTTCACGCTGGCGTGGAAGCGGATACCGCCCTTGTACGGGCCGATCGCGCTGTTCATCTGCACGCGGTAGCCACGGTTGATGTGGATCTCGCCCTTGTCGTCGGTCCAGGGGACGCGGAACATGATGACGCGCTCCGGCTCGACCATGCGCTCGAGGATCTTGAGGTCCATCAGATGAGGATAAGAGGTGACATAAGGTGCTACACTTTCCACCACCTCACGGACAGCCTGGTGGAATTCCTTCTCGCCAGGGTTGCGTGCGATCAGTTCATCCATGAACCGGTCGACGTAGTTCTGTGTGAATTTGTCCATACGTTGGGATTTAACTAACCGGATTCAAATGTAAGAAAAAATTTTAATAATTCAACATTTTCCACTGAAAAAATGTCAGCAATTTTGACAAAATGTCTTGAGTATCAATATATTATATGGTATTTTGCGACAGATTGTCCCAAAATGTCAGGTGGTCTGCGAATTGTAAGCATGTAAGGCGTCCCCCGGACGGGACGAAATGAAAAGTTAAACAACCTTTAAATGATAGGAGATTTGATTATGTATCCCGCAAGAAGAAACCAGGCTTGGATTCCGAGCGTTTTTGGAGATCTGTTCGACGATTTCGCCGTGATGCCCGCGAAGCAGTTCGCTTCCCCGGCCGTCAACATCAAGGAAACCGACAAGGCTTTCGAGATTGAAATTGCGGCCCCGGGCATGACCAAGGAAGATTTCACGATCCGCGTCGACAACGACGAGGAACTGGTGATCGCCCTGGAGAAGAAGCATGAGAACAAAGAGGAGCACAAAGGAGAGAATTACCTGCGCCGCGAGTTCTCCTACGCATCCTACCACCAGGCCTTCACGCTGCCCGACAACATCGACGTCGAGAACATCAAGGCCGCGATGAACAACGGCATCCTGGGCATCGAACTGCCCAAGAAGACACCGGACAAGCAGATTCCTGCTTCGCGCCAAATCGCCATCGCTTAAGGAGCAGGCCGGCAAATGAAGAGACCGCCGTGGGACCATTCCCGCGGCGGTCTTTTTTATTTTGTTAAAATAAATCCGTATCTTCGTGTTTCAAACACATGACGTCATGACCAAGCTCGTTTCCATCCTGCTCGCCGCCGCCGTCGCCGGCTGCTCCGCGCAACAACTCCCCTTCCCCGTGGAATCCTTCGACACGCCCGCCGGCGGAAAGGTTGAAATCGCCATGATCCATCATGGATCCATCGCCCTGAGCTACAAGGGCTTCCATATCCAGATCGACCCGGTGATGCAGATGGGCGGCACGCAGATTGACTATTCCGCTTTCCCGAAAGCGGACTGCATCCTCGTGACCCACGAGCACGGCGACCACCTCGACCCGGCCGCCATCGACTTCCTTTCCAAGGCCGACACCCGCATCCTCCTCAACCCCGCCTCCCGCGAGAAACTGGGCAAGGGCGAGGCCGTCTCCAACGGCGACACGCTGCGCATCGGTCCCGTCGGGATCATCGCAGTCCCGGCCTACAACATTACGGAAGACCACCTGCAGTTCCACCCCCAGGGGCGGGACAACGGCTATATCCTGGACTTCGACGGTTTCCGCGTGTACGTGTCCGGCGACACGGAAGACATCGACGAGATGGCCGGCTTCGGCCCCGTGGACGTCGCCTTCCTCTCCGCCAACCAGCCGTACACGATGACCACCACGCAGTGTGTCGAGGCTGCCATGACCCTGGCCCCGAAGGTGCTCGTCCCCTACCACCTTTCAAATACCGACACGCAGGAGATCAAGAACGTCCTGGATTCCAACGATTCCGGCATCCAGGTGCTGCTTTTCGAAGAACTGAGATGATGAAGACGGGCCTGATCGTCGCCATGTCCTCGGAATACGAGGCGCTCCGCCGGGCCGGGATTTCCGGTGCGGTGCAGTCCGGCATCGGCAAGGCCGAGGCCGCCCGCACGGCGACGGAGATGATCCTGCGCGACCGCCCGGACTGCATCATCAATTCCGGCTGCGCCGGCGGCATCGCCCCGGAGCTCAAGGTGTTCGACATCGTGGTCGGCGCCCAGACCGCCTACCACGACGTATGGTGCGGCGAGGGCAATCTCCCGGGGCAGGTCCAGGGGCTGCCGCAGCGCTTCGACGCCGATCCGGCACTGCTGCGCGCAGCACTTTCCCTGCCGGTGGAGCGCCCGCTTCACAGCGGCCTCATCTGCTCCGGCGACCAGTTCCTCACGCGTGCCGAAGACGACGCCCGCATCCTCGCGGTGTATCCCGACGCGCTGGCCGTCGATATGGAGTCGGCCGCCATCGCGCAGGTCTGCCGGCACTACGGCGTGCCCTTCCTGAGTTTCCGCCTGATCAGCGACGCCCACCATGCCCCGGACGGGGCGGAGACCGTCTATCAGGATTTCTGGAAGACCCTCGCCGACAATTCTTTCTCTTTCCTTCAGAAACTGATTGATACCTTATGACAGAAAAACGACAGGAAGCCGACCTGGCCGAAGTGCTGGAAGTGGCGGCCGAAGCGGGACACATCCTGCTGGAGAACGGCGCCGAGATTTCCCGCGTGGAGGACATCATGTCCCGGATCGCATCGCATTTCGGCGTCGATTCGGGCAGTTTCTTCGTGCTCAGCAACGGCATCTTCACCACCGGCTCGGTGGACAAGGTCCGGCATGGCGGCGGCCAGGCGCAGACCTACGCCAACGTGGAATTCATCCCCATCCGGGCCATCCAGCTTTCCAAGGTCATCGCCGTCAACCGTCTGAGCTATGACATCGCCTACGGCGTCTGCTCGCTGGAGCAGGCGCGCGAGCGGCTGCACCTCATCCGCATGTCGGCCCCCAAACCGAACTGGGAGCAGATCCTGGGCTCCGCCCTCGGAGCCGCCGGCTTCTGCGCCGTGTTCGGCGGCGGCTGGCTGGACTGCGCCGCCGCCTTCGTGGTAGGCGCGCTCCTGTACGCCTTCATCCTGTTCGTCAGCAGCCGTTTCCTGTCCAAGATCGTGGGCGGGGTCAGCAACGCCCTGCTGGCCACCTTCCTCTGCCTGCTGTTCCACCGCATCGGTTTCGGCGACAGCCTCAGCAACATGATCATCGGTTCGATCATGCCCCTGGTCCCCGGCGTCCCCTTCGTGAACGGGGTGCGGGACCTGGCGAATTCCGACTACATCGCCGGCCTGACGCGCCTGACCGACGCGATGCTCGGGTTCGTGTGCATCGCGCTCGGCGTGGCTTTCAGCTTCATGCTGGACGGCTGGGCCTTCGGCGGCATGGTCGTCCTGCAGGGCATGAGCGTCAATCCGGCCACCGCCGGCCTGCTCACCCAGACGGTCGCGGCCTTCGTGGGCACGCTCGCCTTCGCCGACCTGTTCGGCGTGCCGCGGGCGCAATACCTGACCGCCGGCCTGATCGGCGCCATCGGCTGGTGCGTGTACCTGGTGCTGGTGCGTTTCCTGGCCGTCAGCCCCGTCATCGCCGTCATCCTTTCTTCCGTGCTGATCTGCATCCTGTCGCGCTTCGCCGCCATCAACCACAAATGCCCCGCCCAGGTATTCCTGCTCTGCGGCATCTTCCCGCTGGTGCCGGGAGCCGGTATCTTCTGGTGTACCTATTACCTGGTTTTCGGCCAGCTCGCAGCGTCGCTCACGAGCGGCTTCGGCGCCGCCAAGGCAGCCGTCGCCATCGTGCTCGGCATCATCCTGGCCATGGAACTGCCCCAGCGCCTCTTCTCGGGCAGAAAGCAGAAAACGGGGCGCTCCATCCACTGAACACGTGATACACAATATCTTCTTTGATTTCGACGGCACGCTCGCTGACACCAGCGAGGGAATCGTCCGCTGCACGCAGGCCACCTTGCAGGAAATGGGCCTGCCCGCCTCCACGCCGGAGCGCATCCGCTCCACCATCGGGCTGCCCCTGGGGCAGTGCTTCGCCCGCGGCACGGACACGCCGACGGAGCGCATCGACGAGGCCTGCGCCACCTACCGCCGGATTTTCGGCGACATCGCCATCCCCTGCATCACCCTCTTCCCGGGCGTGAAGGACGGCCTCGCCGGACTGCACGCGGCCGGGTTGCGCCTCGCCATCTGCACTTCGCGCAGCAGCGCGTCGCTCCACACCCTGCTCGACATGCTGGAGATCGGGCCCTATTTCAGCGCCCTCACCAACAACGAGGACGTCATCCATCCCAAGCCCGCCCCGGACCTCGCGCTCCTGCTGCTGGAGCGGCTCGGCGCGCGTCCGGAAGAATCGCTGGTCGTCGGCGACACCGTCTTCGACCTGCAGATGGGCCGCGGCGCCGGCTGCCACACCTGCGGCGTGACCTGGGGCAACCAGGACCGCGCCATGCTGCAGACCGCTGACCCGGACTGCGTCATCGACGATTTCCGCGAACTTTTCGTATATTTGCGTAAAGCAGAAACGTTATGACCCGGCTTCCAGAATTCACCCCGTTCGGGGACTACACCGTCCACCGCTTCATCAAGGCGGGCCTGTACAACGACAGCTACATCGTGAAGGACGCCCAGGGCGTGCCCTTCTTCATGAAATTCTACGACGTGTCGCGCATGCCCGACAAAATGCTGCAGGACGGCGTCGTGGAGGAGATCGTCCAGTGCCGGCGCATCTCCCATCCCAGCATCATCCGCTACGTCGCGGACGGATCCGGCAAGATCAACGGCCACGAATTCCAATACCTGATTACGAAGTTCTTCGAGGGCAAGCTCCTGTCGGAGGTACTGCGTGAAGGGCGCAAGTTCTCCGCAGCCGAAGCCAAATCCATCCTCATCCCCATCCTCGAGGGGCTCGTGTACCTGCACGACGAGCTGGACCTGAACCACAACGACCTCACTCCGCGCAACATCCTGCTGGAGTCCACTGCGGACGGCGTCACGCCCAAGATCATCGACCTGGGACACACGCACGGCGACCTGGAAGGCCCCGTTCCCTTCCCGATGGAGGACCTCAACCTCTTCTTCGTGGCGCCGGAAGCCCTGAAGGACACGTTCAATGAGAAAAGTGACATTTTCTCCCTCGGCGCCATCCTTTTCACCATGCTGACCGGACAGGAGCCCTGGTACTGCCACATCGGCGCGCACGACTCCTTCTACTCCCGCAAGATCAGCATCGGGCGTGCCCGCCAGAACGCGCTGGAGTATCCGAAAGGCGCGACCTACGACCCGGAACTGGATGCAGTCATCGCCGCGTGCCTGAGTTTCGACCCGGCGCAGCGGCCGGACGCATCCGTACTGCTCAAGACCCTCACGGAGGACTTCACGCCCGGGGAAATCTCCCTGCGGGAAGACAGCACGCCCCAGCCGGATCCGGCACAGACGCCCGCAAACGAGATTCGCGAGGACCAGATCACCCTCCAGGCCCAGCGGAACCGGGCCGGACACGGAGGCTTCGCCGACGTGGCGGGCATGAACGATCTCAAGCAGGAGCTGCTGCGCCGCGTGATCTGGGTCCTGCAGGACAAGGAGAAAGCCGCCAAATACCGCCTGCTGCCGCCCAACGGCATGCTGCTCTACGGCCCTCCGGGCTGCGGCAAGACCTTCTTCGCCAAGAAATTCGCCGAGGAATCGGGCTTCAACTACTACCTCGTGAACGGTTCCGACCTCGGCAGCACCTATATACACGGCACCCAGGGCAAGATCGCCGACCTCTTCAAAAAGGCCGCCGAGAACGCCCCGTCCGTGATCTGCTTCGACGAATTCGACTCCTTCGTCCCGGCCCGCGGGTCGGATTCCGCGCGAAACCGCGCGGAAGAAGTGAACGAGTTCCTCTCCCAGCTGAATAATTGTGCCGAGCGCGGCGTCTTCGTGATCGGCACGACCAACCGCCTGGACATGATCGATCCCGCCGTCCTGCGCAAGGGGCGCATGGACCTGAAATACGAAATTCCGGCCCCCGACCCCGAGACTCGCCGGGCCATGTTCGCGCTGCATCTCAAGGGTCGGCCCGTCTCCGAAGACATCGACCTGAACCGCCTCGCGCTCCTGTCCGACGGCTACGCCTCCTCCGACATCGCCTTCATCGTCAACGAGTCGGCCATGGTGGCGGCACTCGCCGACGAACCCATCTCGCAGCACATCCTGGAGGAATCCCTCCGCTGCAATCCTTCTTCCCTCGCGGCCCCGAAACGGCCCAAGATCGGCTTTGACAACTAATGACCTACGAATATGCAAAAGAGCGAATTTGAAAAGTATGCGACCCTCGGGCGTGGCATCAACTCCATGACCCTGCAGGACTACCGTTCCGCCCTGGACGCCTACATCAACCCCACCATCATTGAAGAACGGCCCCTGAACGTGGCCTCGATGGACGTTTTCAGCCGGCTGATGATGGACCGCATCGTCTTCCTCGGCGTCGCCATCAACGACGACGTCGCCAACATCATCCTGGCGCAGCTGCTCTTCCTCTCCTCCACCGACCCGACCAAGGAAATCTCCCTGTATATCAACACGCCGGGAGGAAGCGTGTCCAGCGGTCTCGCCATCTACGACACCATGCAGCTGATCCAGCCCGACGTGGCCACCATCTGCACCGGCATGGCCGCCTCGATGGGCTCCGTACTGCTCTGCGCCGGCACGCCCGGCAAGCGCGCCGCCCTGCCCCACTCGCGCGTGCTCATCCACCAGCCGCTCGGCGGCGCCGAAGGACAGGCCTCCGACATCCTCATCGCGGCCAAGGAAATCGAGAAGACCCGCCAGGAGCTCATCTCCATCATCGCGCAGCACAGCGGCCAGTCCTACGACAAGGTTTTCGCCGATGCCGACCGCGACTACTGGATGACGGCGGAGGAGGCCCGCGCCTACGGCATGATCGACAACATTTTGAAATCCCGAAAATAATCCATACCTTTGCGAAAGTATGACCCAGCTGCGCGCATATCATCACCACCACCGAATCTGAGGATCCGGTAGGTCGTCGTGTGCGTGCATGTTGCGTTGAGAGAGGCTTGCCGGAGGATCCGGGAAGCCTTTTTTGTGTTAGTAGTAAGAGAATTATGTTAAGATTAGCCATCCAATCCAAGGGCCGTCTGAACGAAGACAGCACCGCCCTGCTGCGCGAGATCGGAATCGACATCGACGATTCGCGCCGGAAATTCCTGTCCCAGGCGCCCAATTTCCCCCTGGAACTCCTGTATATGCGCGACGACGACATCCCGCAGGTCGTGTCCAGCGGCACGGCGGGCCTCGGCATCGTCGGCCTCAACGAGGTCGAAGAGCGCGGCTTCGACGTGCAGATCGTCAAGAAACTCGGTTTCGGCGCCTGCCGCATTTCGCTGGCCGTGCCCAAGACCGTGGCCTACGACGGGCCGCAGTGGTTCGCCGGCAAGCGCATCGCCACCTCCTATCCCCGCATCCTGAAGAAATGGCTGGATGAGCAGGGCATCGAGGCCCGGATCGAGATCATCACGGGCTCCGTGGAAATCGCCCCCGCCGCCGACATCGCCGACGCCATCTTCGATATCGTCTCCTCCGGCGGCACGCTCGTGTCCAACGGCCTGGTCGAGGTGGAGAAAGTATTCTGGTCCGAAGCCGTGCTCATCTCGAACGGGCAGCTGACCCCGGATCAGCAGGAAATCCTCGACGAGATGCTCTTCCGCATCGATTCGGCCATGGTCAGCCGCCGCAAGAAATACATCCTGATGAACCTCCCGCAGGCTTCCGTGGAGGAAGCGACCCGGATCCTGCCCGCCATGCGCAGCCCGACCGTGATGCCGCTCGCCGCCGAGGGCTGGTGCTCCATGCACTCCGTCGTGGACGAGGACGACCTCTGGGACAAGATCAAGCAGCTCAAGGCGATCGGCGCCGAGGGCATCCTGGTACTGAACATCGACAAAATCATTCCGTAAACCATGCTGGAAAGCTATATCAATCCGCCCCGGGAGCAATGGGAGGCGCTCTGCCGCCGCCCCGCCGACAGCAACCCTGTCGTTCGCGAACGCGTAGAAAAGATTCTGCAGCGCGTGCGCGAGCAGGGCGATGACGCCCTCCGCGCCCTCTCGGAAGAGATCGACGGCCGTCCGCTGGATGCCATTGAAGTGCGCCCCGAAGAGATCCTCGAGGCGGAGGTGCGCGTCAGCGGTGCAGTCAAACGGGCCATAGCGCAGGCGGAAGCCAACATCCGCGCCTTCCACGAGGCACAGCGCCCGCGCGAAATCAGCGTGGAGACGGCTCCGGGCGTGCGCTGCGTCCAGCGTCCCGTGCCCATCGGGCGCGTGGGCCTCTATATTCCCGGAGGCACCGCTCCCCTCTTCTCCACCGTGCTGATGCTGGCCGTTCCGGCGAAGATCGCACAGTGTCCGGAAGTGGTGCTCTGCACCCCCGCCGGCAAGGACGGGAAGGTGAACGCGGAAGTGCTCTATACGGCCGCCTACTGCGGTGTGAAGCGGATTTTCAAGCTGGGTGGCGCCCAGGCCGTGGCTGCCATGGCCTTCGGCACGCAGAGCGTCCCGAAGGTGGACAAGATCTTCGGCCCCGGCAACCAATACGTCACCACGGCCAAACAGCTGCTGTCCGCCGGGACGGTGGCCATCGACATGCCGGCCGGCCCGTCCGAGGTCATGGTCGTCACCGACGGCTTCTCTCCGGCCGCCTTCGCCGCCGCCGACCTGCTCTCGCAGGCCGAACACGGCGCCGACAGCCAGGTGATGCTGGTCTGCGGCGATGCGCCGACGGCGGACGCCGTGCGCGCCGAAGTGGAACGGCAGACCCGCGAACTGCCCCGCGAGAACTTCGTGCGGCAGGCGCTCGACAAGAGCCGCTGCGTCGTCTTCTCCAGCGAGGACGACCGTATAGATTTCGCGAATGCGTACGCCCCGGAACACCTTATCCTCGCCGTGCAGGAACCCTGGCGCTTTGCGGACCGCGTCACGGCGGCCGGCAGCGTCTTCGTAGGCGCCTGGACGCCGGAAAGCGCCGGCGACTATGCCTCCGGCACCAACCACACCCTGCCCACCTGCGGCTGGGCCCGCTCTTTCAGCGGGGTCAACCTGGACAGCTACTACCGCAAGATGACCTTGCAGGAACTCACGCCGGAAGGCCTGCGCGGCCTTGCAGGAACCATCGTCACGATGGCCGAAGCGGAGGGTCTCCAGGCCCACGCCAACGCCGTCAAAATCCGACTCGGAGATGAATAAGATCGAAGCGCTCGTACGTCCGAACATCCGCGCCCTCTGCCCGTACAGCACGGCGCGCGACGAATACCAGGGAGCCCTCGGCATCTTCCTGGATGCCAACGAGAGTCCCTACCCCACGGGGTGGAACCGCTATCCGGATCCGCACCAGAAGGCCCTCAAGGCCAAGCTGGCCGCCATCAAGGGCGTCCCGGCGGAGTGCCTCTTCCTCGGCAACGGCAGCGACGAGGCCATCGACCTGATGTTCCGCATCTTCTGCACACCGGGCGTGGACAACGCCGTCGCGATCGATCCCAGCTACGGCATGTACAACGTCGCGGCCGACATCAACGATGTCGAGATGCGGCGCGTGCCGCTCGGGCCGGAGTTCTCCCTTCCCGCGGAAGCCCTGCTCGCCGCGGCGGACGCGCACACCAGGCTGCTCTTCCTCTGCAGCCCCAACAACCCTTCGGGAAACGCCTTCCCGACCGCGGAGCTGGAGTCGCTGATCCGGAAGTTCCCCGGCATCGTGGTGCTGGACGAGGCCTACGCCGACTTCAGCGCGAAAGGCAGCCTGCGCGGCCGCCTGGCCGAATTCCCCAACCTCGTCATCTTCCAGACGCTCTCCAAGGCCTACGGGCTCGCGGGGCTGCGCCTGGGCATGGCCTTCGCCAGCCCCTACATCATCCGGCTGATGTCGATGGTCAAATACCCCTACAACATCAACCAGTCCACCCAGCAGCTCGTGTCCGAGGCACTGGACAAGTCCATCGACGGGCAGGTGGCCGAGATCGTGGCCCAGCGCGGGCGCGTCGCGGCGGCGCTCCCCGCCTTCCGCTTCGTGCGCCGCGTCTATCCCAGCGACGCCAATTTCCTGCTGGTTCAGGTGGACGACGCGGACGCGCTCTACGCGCACCTGATCGCCGACGGCATCATCGTGCGCAACCGCAACCGGGTGACCGGCTGCGCGGGCTGCCTGCGCATCACCATCGGACTCACGTCCGAGAACGACAAACTGCTACAATCCCTCCAAGCATATGAAAAAGGCGATATTCATCGATAGGGACGGCACCCTGCTGTGCGAACCCGCCGACGAGCAGATCGACGCCCTGGACAAGGTCGTCTTCGTGCCCGGCGCCATCTCCGGCCTGAAGGCCCTCACGGGCCTGGGCTACGAACTCGTCATGGCCTCCAACCAGGACGGACTCGGCACGCCCGCCTTCCCGGAAGAGACCTTCTGGCCCGCCCAGAACCTGCTTCTGAAGACATTGGAGGGCGAAGGCATCGTCTTCGACGACATCCTCATCGACCCGTCCATGCCGGCCGACAAGTCCCCGAACCGCAAGCCCGGAACGGGCATGTTCGGCAAGTACCTAGACGGCTCCTATGACCTCGGTGCCAGCTGGGTCATCGGCGACCGGGAGACGGACCGCCAGCTGGCGGAGAACCTGGGCGCACAGGCGCTGCTGGTGGGCGAAAAAAGCTGGGCGGAGATCGCCGAGACCATCCGCAGCAGCGCGCGCAGCGCCACCGTCGCCCGCAAGACCAAGGAAACCGACATCTACGTCCGCGTGGACCTGGACGGCAAAGGCCCGTCCGGCGTCGATACCGGCCTGAAGTTCTTCGACCACATGCTCTCGCAGCTCATCACCCACGGCGGCATCGCCCTGGAAATCCGCTGCAAGGGCGACCTGGAGGTGGACGAGCACCACACCATCGAGGACGTGGGAATCGCCCTCGGGGACGCCCTGCGGCAAGCCCTGGGCGACAAGCGCGGCATCGACCGCTACGGTTTCGCCCTGCCCATGGATGAGAGCCGCGCCATCGCGCTGCTCGACTTCGGCGGCCGGAGCGAACTCGTCTGGGACGTGACTTTCACCCGCGAATACGTGGGCGACGTGCCCACGGAGATGTTCAAGCATTTCTTCAAGTCGCTTTCCGACGCCATGCGCGCCAACCTGTACGTGCAGGCACGCGGCGAGAACAACCACCACCTGGCCGAGGCCGTCTTCAAGGCCTTCGCCCGCTCGCTCAAGCAGGCGGTGCGGCGCGACGTGTTCAGCTACGATTTACCTTCAAGCAAAGGGTTGCTATGATCGCCATCATCGACTACGACGCCGGCAACATCCGCTCGGTCGGCAACGCCCTGCAGCGCCTGGGCGCGGAATATGAACTCACGGCGGATCCCGCACGGATCCTCGCCGCCGACAAGGTCATCCTGCCCGGCGTGGGCAACGCCGCCGAAGCCATGGCCAGCCTGCAGGCGCGCGGCCTGTGCGAGCTCGTGAAGAGCCTGCGCCGGCCGGTGCTGGGCATCTGCGTGGGCATGCAGCTGATGTGCCGCGACTCCGAGGAAGGGCCGACGCAGTGCCTGGGCCTCTTCGACGCGCACGTGCGCCGTTTTCAGGAGGCGCCGGACGCCAAGGTGCCGCACATGGGCTGGAACGCCATCGGCAACCTGGACAGCAAGCTGTTCAAGGGCATGGAGGGCGGCAGCTTCGTCTATTTCGTCCACTCCTACTACCCGGGGCTGTGTCCCGACACCATCGCGACCTGCCGCCACGGTGAACAGCTGTTCAGCGCGGCGCTCAAATATGAAAACTTCTACGGTACGCAGTTTCATCCGGAGAAGAGCGGCTCCGTCGGAGCGGCCATTCTCCAGAATTTCCTTGCCCTATGATCCAGATCATTCCTGCCATCGACCTCATCGACGGCCGCTGCGTGCGCCTGACGCGCGGCGACTACCTGCAGAAGAAAGTATATGACGGCTCCCCCGTCGATATCGCGCGCAGCTACGCCGACGCCGGCGTGCAGCGCATCCACGTCGTGGACCTGGATGGCGCCAAGGCCGGTGAGCCGCGCAACCTGAACACCCTCGAGGCCATCGCCAAGGCGGTGTCCTGCGAGATAGAATGGGGCGGCGGCCTCGGCAGCGACGACGCCCTGCGGGGCGCATTCAGCGCCGGCGCCACGCACACCATCATCGGCAGCGTCGCCGCCGGAAAGCCGGAGCTGTTCGAGTCCTGGCTCAAGCAATACGGAGCCAGGGTCATCCTCGGCGCCGACGTGCGCAACGAACGCATCGCCATCGCCGGCTGGCAAGATTCGCTGGCGCTGGGCATCGAAGACCTCGTGTCGCGATTCCAACCCCTGGGCCTGCAGGAGTGCATCGTCACGGAGATCTCCCGCGACGGCATGCTGCAGGGTCCCGCCACCGCCCTTTATGTGCGCCTGCAGCGCCAGTTCCCGGCGCTGAGCTTCACCGTGAGCGGCGGTATTTCCAGCATGACGGACATCCGCATGCTGGACGCGCTGCACCTGCACAAGGTCATCGTGGGCAAGGCCATTTATGAGAACCGTATCAGTCTGGAAGATATCAAGTCATGGTCGCAAAGCGCATCATCCCCTGCCTCGATGTAAAGGACGGGCAGGTCGTCAAGGGCATCAACTTCGAGGGGCTCCGCGAGGTCGGGGACGCCGTCGAGATGGGCGTGAAATACTCCCGGGACGGCGCCGACGAGCTGGTTTACCTCGACATCAGCGCCACCCAAGAGGGGCGGCGCACCTTCGCTGCGCTCGTGGAGCGCATCGCCCTGGGCATCGACATTCCTTTCACCGTCGGCGGCGGCATCGGCAGCATCGAGGATGCGGCCCGCCTGCTGGACGCCGGTGCGGATAAGATTTCCATCAACAGCGCCGCCATCGCGGATCCTTCGCTGATCGGGCGCATCGCCGGGAAATACGGCAGCCAGTTCGTCGTGGTGGCGATCGACGCCAAGTGCATCGACGGGCGCTGGACCTGCACGACCCACGGCGGCAAGCGCCTGACGGACGTGGAACTCTTTTCCTGGGCCCGGGAGGCGCAGGAGCGCGGTGCGGGCGAGATCCTCTTCACCTCGATGGACCATGACGGCACCTGCAGCGGCTACGCCGACGCGGTCTACGCGCGCCTCGCGGACGAACTCACCATCCCGGTGATCGCCTCGGGCGGCGCCGGCTCCGTGGAGGACATCCGCCGCGTGCTGACCGAAGGCCGCGCCGACGCCGCCCTCGCCGCCAGCATCTTCCACTACGGACAGATTCCCATCCCCACCCTCAAACAGGCGCTCCGCGCCGCAAACGTCAATGTCAGAATGTAGTATTCGTCAGGTCCTTCCTGCCTCCGGTTGCCGTCGCTTCGCGACCCCTCCCACTTCGTGGGCCCCTCGAAGGGTTGGCTATCGGGGTCCCCGAAAATCTGTCGATTTTTGGGGTGATTCAGCCGAGGGTGGCTACGGGCCCCGGAGGCAGAAGGACCTGACGAACAATTAATTATTGAATTATGAAATTTACTGATTTTAAGTTAGATAAGACCGGTGATGGTTTATTACCGGTTATCGTGCAGGATGCGTGTACCCTGAAGGTGCTGATGCTGGGATATATGAACGAAGAGGCGTTCAATAAGACAGTGGAGACCGGGCTGGTGACCTTCTGGTCCCGCAGCCGGCAGACGCTCTGGACCAAGGGCGAGACCAGCAACAATTTCCTCCACGTGGTCGAGATGTTCGGGGACTGCGACGCCGACACGCTGCTGATCAAGGCGCGCCCGGACGGCCCCACCTGCCACCGCGGCACCACGGCCTGCTTCGACACGCCGGAGGACGAGGGATTCATCCGCACTCTGGCCGGGGTCGTGGCCGACCGCCACGCCAAGATGCCCGAGGGCTCCTATACCACCAAGCTCTTCATCAAGGGTCCCAAGGCCATCGGCAAGAAGGTGGTCGAAGAAGCCGGCGAAGCGGTCATCGAGGCCGTTGACGGCAATCGTGACCGCTTCGTCTACGAGGCTTCCGACCTCATCTATCACCTGCTGGTCCTGCTCGAGCAGCAGGGCGTCAGCCTCTCCGACCTCGAGCGCGAACTCGCCTTCCGGCACCGCTAGGCCCTGGTCTTCTTTTCTCCGAAGACGCACCAGCGGACGAAGGGGATCCGGTGCAGGATCCCGTACAGGAGCGGGGAAAGCGTAAAGACGGCGACCGTCAGAATCAGATACATCGCCACCGGCGGCAGCTGGGTATACATCTTCATCATATAGCCCAGGCTGGCGATCACCAGGTAGTGGACGATATAGAGTCCGAAACTGCTGCGCGTCATGTAGCCGGCGAACTTGCCCGTGCGGTCGAATTTGGCGTTGAACCATCCCATCAGGGCCAGGCAGGCCAGCCAGCCGTAGAGGCAGTTCAGCGGACTTCCCAGATATTGCGGAGAGGTGTTGTCCTGCCCGAAGGTCGTGATGATCAAGGCAAGCCCCGCGACCACGGCGCAGCCCGTCAGCGGAATCCAGGCGTTCTTCACTTTCTCCTGTACCGCATCGTGCGAAAACACGAAATAGCCCATGAGGAACGGAATCAGGTAGAAGAGCGGTTTGTAGAGATTATACAAACCGTCCAGCGACTCCGGACGCGGCTGCTTGACGAGGGTCTGCTCCCCCAGCCAGAAGAGCACGCCCAGCATGATGATCCAGACGATGTTCGCCTGGCCGCACCAGGTCCGGAACCTGTCCTTCTTGTCCAGCGCGCGGACGAGCAGCAGGACCAGCGAGAGCAGCCACAGCAGCTGGATGAACCAGAGCGGGCCAATGCCGCTAATCGCCATGATGCCGTATTTCACGAAGCCGGGAATTCCTTCGAACACGCCTGCCCGATCGGCCACGACCGTATTGAAGTAGCCCACCATCCAGTGGAAGACGAAGAGGCCGATGGTGCCCGGAACCAGCAGCTTGCGCGTGCGGGCCTTGAACCATTCGCCGGCGCTCCTACGCTGCAGCGCGTAGCGGGCGCTGATGCCCGCCAGCAGGAACAGTAGCGGCATAAAGAACGGATAGAGGATGTACATCACCACATCTTGATACTGC
This sequence comes from Bacteroidales bacterium, assembly GCA_017535125.1. Next base: position 51,836 of record JAFXUS010000075.1, read on the forward strand.
GGCGTATCGGGATACGGGCCGAAGCCGCCGATGCCGCCGAAGACGCCCTTGTTGTTATAGAAGTAGATGACGTGGTAGAACAGCACCAGGAGCACCGTCACCCAGCGCAGGTTGTCAATCCAGTGCTTTCTCATTTCGTAAGGCCCTCCATGGCCTGGTCTATGACTGCCTGAAAGATTTCCGTTTTCAGCAGGGCCATGCCCTTCTGGTCTCCCAGCAGCATCAGGGCGTCGCCCGGTTCAATCCCATAAACGTTGCGCGCGTCCTTGGGGATGACGATCTGCCCCTTGTCCCCCACCTTCACCACGCCGAAGATGTATCTACCGTCTTTCTCTTGCATTTGTAGGAATAGTTAGAAATTTCCCACAAATATAACAATTCTTTTCAAAAAAGTGTACTGCTTATTCTTTCTTCAGTTCTGTCGCCGGGTTGGTCCGGGCAGCCTTGATGGTCTGCCAAAGCACGGCCAGGAAGGAGATCAGCAGGGCCAGGAGGCCATCGTCGACCGTCATGTCGATGGAATACTAAAAAACCTTCAGATCTGAACAAATCACTGCCGCCACCCCAACAGGATGACGGCAGTTTTCATGAAGTAGTGTTTATGTTTAACTGTGCTTATGAAAGCCTACTCCTTCTTCAATTCAACCGCCGGATTCGTCTTCGCGGCCTTGAGCACCTGCCAGATAACGGAGGCAAAGGCAATGACTCCGGAAAGGAACACGGCTACCACAAAGATCCACCAATAGCCTTCCAGGCGGTAAATAAAGTCCTTCAGGTATTCCTGGGCCGCATAAACGGCTATCGGAATGCCGATGACGCAGGCGATGCCAACGAGCACCATATAGTCCCGGATGGTTCTCCGGGCTTCAGAATCTACCGTGCCGCCGAAGACCTTCCGGACGGCGATGTCGCGGGATTTCTCATCGGCATAATACGTGCTCATGGCCACCAGGCCCAACAGGGCGATGAGAATGGACAGGAGCATAAATATCTCCACCAGCCTCATATTATTGCGGGCAGGCTTCCAGGACTCTGCGATATTCTCGTCAATCCAGAAGGCTAAGCTCCCGTAATTCTGCTTGCCCTCGATGAAGTTATCGTAAGTATCCATGATCTGCGCTTTCGCCTCTTTCCTGTCCGGTGTGGTTTCTATGACCCAACCGGCGAAAGGAATGTCCTCGGAACGCATCAGCGAAACGATGGCATAGTCTTCTTCTCCGATATTGGCGTTGTTGGTCGGGAAAGATTTGAAAACTCCGGCAACCTGTTCGCATCCCTTCGTCCGTCTGTTCAGCGTGCCACTGATGTCGTGATAGTCCGTATCGAAACCGGTAGCGGCAAAACTCTTGTCCGAGAACCATACACTGTTGAATTGTGGCGCATGGAAGTCCTCCAGAATCTCAAATCTGAACATCGAAAAAGCAGTACTGTCCAGCCTGATCAATTTGTAGAGGATATCCTGACCATCCCGGGTGGTGCTGTACTGGCCCATATTGATACTGCC
>JAFXUS010000076.1 GCA_017535125.1 Bacteroidales bacterium
CAAGCGTATCATCAACGAGCCGACGGCCGCGGCCCTCGCCTATGGCCTCGACAAGAAGAACAAGAATATGAAAGTGGCGGTCTACGACCTCGGCGGCGGCACCTTCGATATCTCCATCCTGGAGCTCGGCGACGGTGTGTTCGAGGTGAAGTCCACCAACGGCGACACCCACCTGGGCGGCGACGACTTCGACCAGGCTATCATCGAGTGGCTGGCCCGTGAGTTCGCGACCGACAACGGCGGCATTGACCTGAAGAAGGACCCGATGGCCCTCCAGCGCCTCAAGGAGGCGGCCGAGAAGGCCAAGATCGAGCTCTCCAACGCGGCCAGCGCCGAGATCAACCTGCCGTACATCACGGCGGTGGACGGCATGCCGAAGCACCTGGTGAAGACCCTCACCCGCGCCAAGTTCGAGGCCCTCTGCGACGACCTCTTCCGCCGCAGCATCGAGCCTTGCCGCAAGGCCCTCGAGGACGCCCACCTGCGCGCCTCCGAGATTGACGAGGTCCTCCTCGTAGGCGGTTCCACCCGTATCCCGAAAGTCCAGGAGATGGTCAAGGAGTTCTTCGGCAAGGAGCCGAACAAGAGCGTGAACCCGGATGAGGTGGTCGCCATCGGCGCCGCCATCCAGGGCGGTGTGCTCGCCGGCGACGTCAAGGACGTCCTGCTGCTCGACGTGACCCCGCTGAGCCTCGGTATCGAGACCCTCGGCGGCGTAATGACGAAGCTCATCGAGTCCAACACCACCATCCCGGTCCATAAGGAGCAGGTCTTCTCCACGGCGGCCGACAACCAGCCGTCCGTCGAGATCCGTGTCCTCCAGGGCGAGCGCCCCATGGCCAAGGACAACAAGCAGATCGGCATCTTCCACCTCGACGGTATCGCTCCGGCGCCGCGCGGCATCCCGCAGATCGAAGTCTCTTTCGATATCGACACCAACGGCATCCTGAGCGTCTCCGCGAAGGACAAGTCCACCGGCAAGGAGCAGCACATCCGCATCGAGGCCTCCAGCGGCCTGTCCGACGCCGAGATCCAGCGCATGCGTGACGAGGCCAAGGCCAACGAGGCCGCCGACAAGGCGGAGAAGGAGCGCGCCGACAAGCTGAACAACGCCGACGCCATGGTCTTCCAGACCGAGCGCAACCTCAAGGAGTACGGCGACAAGATCCCGGCCGACAAGCGTTCCGCCATCGAGTCCGCCTGCGCCGACCTGAAGAAGGCCGTCGATGAGAAGAACATCGAGGCCATCGACAGCGCCAACGCCGCGCTCGAGGCTGCCTGGCACGCCGCGTCCGAGGATATGGCCAAGGCCGCGCAGGGCGGTCCCCAGGCCGGACCTCAGGGTCCGCAGGGCGGCCCGCAGGGTGGCCCGACCGGTCCTCAGCCGGACTATGGGAACAATACTCCTGACGAGCAGTAGGAGATTCGCCGGTCAAGCCGGCGAATGACGACAAAAGGCAGCCAATCGGCTGCCTTTTCTTTTTGACAAAAATAACGGCTCGCAGTTGCGGGCCGTTATTATATTGATAAGGTGCAGGGGAGAATTACTCCTCCTCCAGACGCAGGTGCTGTACGTAGATAGCCTTCTGCTTCGCAATGCGGCGGATCTCCGACGGCTTCTGGAAGTTCTTGCGGGAACGCATCTCGCGGACGGCTCCGGTCTTCTCGAATTTACGCTTGAACTTTTTGAGCGCGCGCTCGATATTTTCGCCTTCTTTGACGGGAACGATGATCATTGCTTTTACACCTCCTTTTTTCTTTGGGGATGCAAAGGTAGCAATTTATTTTAACATTCCAACAAATTCTTTCATTCCCTCGGTGGCGACCTTCTTGATATGGTGCACGCGCTTGTCGAAGAGCGTCACGTCGGCCGGATCGATCAGGTAGATCGGCGCTTCCGGTTGCGCGTAGCGGTACAGCCCGGCGGCGGGATAGACCTGCAGCGAGGTGCCCACGATGAGCACGATATCGGCCGCGGCCACCAGCTCCACCGCCCGCTCGATCTTGGGCACGGCTTCGCCGAAAAAGACGATGTGCGGGCGGTACTGCGCGCCGTTCGGCGCCTTGTCGCCCAGGTGGACGGCCTCGTAGCCGACGTCCACGACATATTTCTCGGAGAACCCGTCATAGTCGTTGCAGGTGTTCTCCGGACGGACCTTGGTGGCCTCGCCGTGCAGGTGCACGACGTGCGTGGAGCCGGCGCGCTCGTGGAGATTGTCCACGTTCTGTGTGATCACGTCCACGGTGTAGTCCTTCTCCAGTCCCGCGATCAGCTTGTGCGCCTCGTTCGGTTCCACCAGGCGCAGCTTTTCGCGCTGCATGTTGTAGAAATCCAGCACCAGGCCCGGGTTCTGCGCCCAGCCCTCGGCCGAGGCGACCACCATCGGGTCGTAATTATCCCAGAGCCCGCCATTGTCCCGGTAGGTTCCCAGACCGCTTTCGGCGCTTACGCCGGCACCGGTCAGCACGGCAATTCTCTTTTTCATTCGAGCGGCATGTTAAAGAAATACTTGCGTACCCAGTATTCGAAGAGGGGATCCAGCAGGGCCGGATTCTCGTTTTCGTCGAAGAACACGATCTCCTTCTTGCAGAGGGCGTCCTTGAGCCGCCGCACGTTGGCCGAGGAGTGGAGGTCGTAGCGGCGGATGATTTCCGCGCTGCTGAAGCGCTTGTGGCCGTCCAGGATGGCGCGCAGCAGGCACACCTGGAAGGTGGTCAGGTCGTCCATCATGGCGACGAAGCGGCCCTCGTGGATGGCGATCAGGTTGCCCAGCGCATCGTTCAGCGTCTGCTCCATGATGTAGCCGCGCGAAAGCGAGTCGCAGATGGCGCTGAAATGGTTGATATACCAAATGTTGCCGCGGAAGAGCCGGCACACGCCCAGCAGCAGGTCGCGGTCGATGACCTTGCCGGTGGCGAGGAAGCTCTTCACGACGTGTTCGATGATGTCCTTGGTGTCGATGGGCGGCAGGTTGATGCGCTCGACCTTGCGCCAGAACCAGCGCTTGACGCCGAAGATCCCGTGCATCGCGTTCACCTGCGAGCCCAGGAAAACATAGGCGGCGCAGCCGGCGAGCTCCGGCGGCAGGGTCTTGAAGACCTCCTCCAGCAGCTGGCAGGCGCGGTCGCCGTCTTCCGTCAGCATGACGTTCTGGAACTCGTCGATCACGACGATGCGGCGCACGCCCGTCTGGCGGCCGATGCGGTAGGGGAGCAGGAAGGCGGCGCGCAGGTCTTCGTCGTCCGGCGTGCCGGACCAGCTGAGGATTTCGCCGAAGGCGCCGTAGCGACTCTCGTCAAATGCGAAATGCGTTCCTGCGAGCAGTTCCGCTGCCGCCTGGGCATAGTCGTCGGGGCTGTGGCCGGCGGTCTGGATCGCGCAAGACGCGAGGCGCAGCGCGAACGCGGACAGCGTCCGGACGTCCAGCAGGCTCAGCTGCACGGGCTCGAAGCGGGCCCCGGAGGACTTCATGGTGTAGAAGCCCTGCTGCACGAGCGACTTGCGGCCCGTTTTCGGGGGCTCATAGACGACCACGTTCTCTCCCTGGCCGAGGAGGTTGGCGAATGCGCGGACTTCCGGCTCGCGTCCGAAGAACTGCTTGCCGGTAACCGGCTTATTGTACGGGAAATTCGAGTCCATGACACAAAGTTAGAAACATTTTTGTTAGAAGCAAATTCTCTAAAATATTTGGTGGATAGGAGTTTTTTGCGTAAATTCGCAGCCCAAAATAGAATTGATGACCGCTAAGCCATTGATAAAGAGCTGCCTTGCGGCAGACGCTTACGGCCGAAACTTTTAATAAGTTTTACTTTATGTACGCAATCGTAGACATTGCAGGCCAGCAGTTTAAAGTGGAAGCTGGCAACGAAATCTTTGTGCAGCGGCTCGCCGATGCCAAAGGTGCTGACGTGGAGTTCGGCAAGGTGCTGCTCGTCGCTGACGGGAAGGCCGTGAAGGTCGGTACTCCGTATGTGAAGGGAGCCGTGGTCAAGGCCACCGTTCTCGATGATGACGCAAAGGCTGACAAGGTGCTGGTCTTCAAGAAGATCCGCCGCAAGGGCTTCCAGAAGCTCAATGGTCACCGCCAGAAGCTTACCAAGATCAAAATCAACGAAATCGCTTAAGAGTTATGGCACACAAAAAAGGTCAATCCAGTTCCAAGAACGGTCGTGAGTCGCAGAGCAAGCGCCTGGGTCTCAAGAAATTCGGCGGCGAGGTCGTGAAAGCCGGCAATATCATCGTCCGTCAGCGCGGCACGGTCCACAATCCGGACCGCAACGTCGGGATGGGCAAGGATCACACCCTGTACGCCCTCGTGGACGGCACGGTGAAGTTCACCCGCAAGCGCGAGAACAAATCCTACGTGTCGGTGGTCCCGTTCGAGAACTAGTCTCGGGGACTGAAGTCGAATCAAAGGACCTGCATTCCGGGACGAGTGTAGGTCCTTTCATTTTTAAGAATAAGAACTATGTTGACGCTCAAGATGCTTCGCGATGACCCGAATGCCGTCATCGAGAAATTGAAAATCAAGAATTTCGACGCGCAGCCGATCGTGGACAAGGTGCTGGAGCTCGACGCGCGCCGTCGCGCCCTCCAGACGGAGAGCGACGCGCTGCTCGCGCAGCAGAAGCAGAAGGCGGCCGAGATCGGCGGCCTGATGAAGCAGGGACTCAAGGACGCCGCCGAGGCCGCCAAGGCCGAGGTTGCGGCGCTCAAGGCCCGTTCCGCGGAGCTGCTCTCCCGCATGGACGAGGCGGCCGCCGAACTGGAGAGCCAGCTCGTGCTGATGCCCAACACCCCGTGTGACCTCGTCAAGCCCGGCAAGGGCGCCGAGGACAACGAGGTGGTGAAGATGGGCGGTCCCGAGGTGCAGCTTCCCGAAGGCGCGCTTCCGCACTGGGAACTCGCGAAGAAGTACGACATCATCGACTTCGACCTGGGTGTCAAGATCACCGGCGCCGGCTTCCCGGTCTATAAGGGCAAGGGAGCCAAGCTGCAGCGCGCGCTGATCAATTTCTTCCTCGACCAGAATACCGCGGCCGGCTACAAGGAGGTCGAACCTCCGGTGATGGTCAACCGCGACTCCGGCTTCGGCACGGGCCAGCTCCCCGACAAGGAGGGGCAGATGTACCACGCCGAGGTGGACGATTTCTACATGGTCCCGACGGCTGAAGTGCCCGTGACCAACATCTTCCGTGACGTCATCCTGTCGGAGAATGAGATCCCGCAGCGCCTGACGGCCTACACGCCGTGCTTCCGCCGCGAGGCCGGCTCCTACGGCAAGGACGTCCGCGGCCTGAACCGCCTGCACCAGTTCGACAAGGTCGAGATCGTGCGTGTGGAGAAGCCGGAGGATTCCTACAAGGCGCTCGACGACATGATCGCGCACGTGGAGTCCCTCGTCAACAAGCTCGGCCTCAAATACCGCATCCTACGTCTTTGCGGCGGCGACATGAGCTTCACCTCCGCCATCACCTACGACTTCGAGCTGTGGTCCGCGGCCCAGGGCCGCTGGCTGGAGATCTCCTCCGTCTCGAATTTCGAGACCTACCAGGCCAACCGCCTGCACCTCCGTTACCGCGACGCTGACGGCAAGACCCAGCTCGCGCACACGCTGAACGGCAGTTCCCTCGCGCTTCCGCGCGTCGTGGCCGCTCTCCTCGAGGACAACCAGACCCCGGACGGCATCCTCATTCCCGAGGTGCTTCGCCCGTATACGGGTTTCGCGCGAATCGACTAGGTTGCCTGGCGGGGCCGGTTCGCGTAGCGAATATCCGGCCATCCCCCTTGAGGGGGTGCAGGGGGTGATGATCCATCGATGCCCGCTGCCCGTAGCGAATTGTTGAAAATAGTAAAAGGGAGAACGGTGGCGAATTGCAAGGAACGCGTGATCATGGGCATCGATCCCGGAACCAATATCTTGGGTTTCGGGATCGTGCGCGTGGATGCCGCCGGCAAGCCCTCCTTCGTGGACATGGGCGTGGTGGACCTGCGCAAGATCGACTCACCTTATGATAAACTGGAGGTCATCCACGAGAAAGTGGGGGCCTTGTGCGACCTCCATCACCCCGACGACCTGGCCATCGAATCACCCTTCTACGCCAAGAACGCCCAGGTGCCCTTCAAGCTGGGCCGGGCGCAGGGCGCGGCGATGATCGCGGGCCTCAGCCGCGGGGTGCAGATCTATGAGTATGCCCCCCGAAAAGCCAAGATGGCGATCTGCGGCAACGGAGCTGCTTCGAAAGAGCAAGTTTCTTTGATCGTACAGCGCACGCTTGGCATTAAAATTGCAAATAAATACCTTGATGCGACAGATGCACTTGCTCTCGCGATGTGCCACTTCTACCAGCTGTCCAGCCCGCTTGCCAGCGCGTCGGCCAGCACTTCCTGGGAGAAATTTGTTGCATCCAATCCGGAGCGTATAAAAAAGTGATTGTATGAAAAAAGCGAGAATTTTCCTGATGGTCGGGCTTATGCTGCTGGGTTTCAGCGGTTTCGCTCAGAGCCAGAACGTCGTAAAGGGTATCCTGCTCGACGACTCCACCGGCGAAGCACTTGGCTTCGCGACAGTCTCACTCACCCGTGACGGCCAGACCAAACCGGCCAAGTACACCCTGTCCGACGACAAGGGTACGTTCTCCATGTCTTCGATCCGCAACGGCTCCTACGCCATCGTGGCGGAGTTGATGGGCTATGAGCCCTTCTCCAAGCAGATCGTCATCGAGAACAACAAGTCCATCGACCTCGGCGAGATCCGCATGAAGATCGACCGCGAGCAGCTGGAGGCGGCTGAAGTGTCCGCCATCGGCAACCCGGTCATCGTCAAGAAGGATACGATCGAGTACAACGCCGGTTCCTTCCTGACGACCGAGAACGACAACCTCATCGACCTGCTCAAGAAGATGCCGGGCATCGAGGTCGCCGACAACGGTACGATCAGCGTCAACGGCCAGTCCGTCAGCAAGATCACGGTGCAGGGCAAGACCTTCTTCCTGGACGACCCGCAGGTCGCCTCGCAGAACATTCCCGCCAAACTCGTGAAGAAGCTGAAGGTCATCCGCAAGAAGTCCGAGCAGGCCGAGTTCACCGGCATCGATGACGGCCAGGAAGAGACGGTCATCGACCTCGGTCTCACCGAGGGCGCCAACCTGAACGGTATCGTCGGCCGCGTCACCGCGGGCGTGGGACATGACCTCCCGAGCGAGAAGAACCCGCTGAACGACTGGCGCTTCTCCGGCAATGCCTTCCTCGGCAACTTCTCCGGCAAGACCCAGATCTCCCTCATCCTCAATGCCAACAACGCCAACGTCCAGGGTTCCACGAACTTCTCCGGGAACATGATGGGCAACATGATGGGCGGTGGCGGCATGGGCGGCGGCATGGGCTTCGGCGGAGCCGGCGGCATCAACACCTCCTACATGGCCGGCCTCAACGCTGCGGCCGATCTCTTCGACGACCGGATGACGATCAGCGGCAACTACAATTACAACAACAACAGCAGCGTCTCCGAGCAGACCTCCAATACGATCAGCTACCTGTCCGGCATGAACCAGATGGTCGACAGCCAGAGCAACAACATCAACAACTCCAACGGCCACAACTTCGGCCTCCGTCTGGAGCACAAGTTCTCTGAGAACACGTCCATCATCTTCGAGCCGCGCGTCCGCTTCGGCGGCGGCAACTACGTGCAGCAGAGCGAGAGCTCGACCTTCCAGGACAAGGCCCTGAGCGGCGACTACAACAAGGTCAACTACGCGAAGACGAACAACAACGGCACCAACTCCAACATCAGCACCAGCGGTTTCCTCATGTTCCGCCAGCGTCTCGGCCTTCCGGGCCGTACCCTCACGGTGAACACGAACTTCAACCTGTCCGACAACAAGATGGACGCGCTGAACTGGAACAAGACGGACTACTACGCTGCCGACGGGCAGACGGTTGCATACAACAATGAGGTGAACCAGCACGCGGTGCAGGATCAGCAGAGCTACTCCGTCAGCACCCGCGCCACCTATACCGAGCCGCTCGGCAACTACTTCTACCTGGAGGCCAACTATTCCTACAACTGGAGCAAGTCCATCTCCGAGAAGAATACTTACGACCTGCTTAACGGCGGTGTTCTGGATCCGAATTACTCCAATTCCATCATCAACCTGAACCGTCGCCACGAGTTCGGCGGCAACGTCCTCTACCAGGACGACCGGATGCACCTCCAGGCCGGTTTCACTGCGATCCCGCAGTACACCTACAACAAGACGAACGCGCAGGCTGCATACGAAGACAACCGCTGGAACTTCTCCCCGACCGTCATGATGATGTTCGACCTGAGTGACAACGCTTCCCTGCGTTTCTTCTACCGCGGTCAGTCCAGCCAGCCGTCCACCTCGCAGTTGATGCCGGTTCCGGACAACACCAACCCGCTGCGCGTCACCTTCGGTAACCCGACGCTGACTCCGTACTTCACCCATAACATCAACGGTGAGTACCGCTACAGCAACCGCCAGAACTTCTCGTCCTTCAACATCCGGGCGAACGGCGGCTTCACGCAGAACCAGATCTCCAACGTGGTGATCACGGGCGCCAACGGCGGTCAGTACACGATCCCGTTCAACGCTCCGACCACGGCCAACGCCGGCGTGAACTTCTTCAACAACATTCCGCTGGACAAGAAGGGTGTCTTCTCTCTCAACAACAATACGGGCCTCAACTGGCGTCAGTCCTTCGCCTATGAAGGTGTTGACGTGGACATGAGCAAGTACACCCAGTCCGACAACGGCTTCTATGAGTGGATGAACTGGTTCATCGACCAGTTCAACGATCCGGCCTACTACAAGGCCCACATCGTGGAGAACTACACCGACAACCTGAGCCTCAACGAGCGCCTGCGCATCACCTACCGCGGCATTCAGTTCCAGGCTTCCATCGGTGCCAGCACCAACATGAACCAGACCTGGTACACCCAGAAGGGTGACGCCGCGGCCAAGTCCACGCAGGCGGCCCGCAACTCCCAGACCTGGAGCAACGCCGCCACGGCCGAGCTCACCTGGAACTGGCTGCTGACCGGCATCTCCGTGACCGCGAACGCCAACTACCGCTGGTACAACGGCTACACCACGCCGGTGGATCCCCAGCTCATCATCAACATGACCGTGGCCAAGTCCTTCGGCCCCGTCAACCTCTCCGTCTATGTGGCTGACCTGCTCGGCCAGTCCCGCGCCCTCTCGGTGCAGGACCAGGCCTCCCGTCATGTCGAGTCCGTCAGCAAGACGCTGGGCCGCTACTTCATCGTGTCCCTGGCCTACAACTTCGGCACCGTCGGCGGTCGCCGTGGCGGCGGCATGCGCGGTGGCATGGGCGGCGGACGCCGTGGCGGCATGGGCGGCGGCATGATGGGTGGCGGAATGCCCCCGATGGGCGGCGGCATGATGGGCGGTGGACGCCCGATGATGTAATCGTCCTCCCTGCAAGAAAAAGTGGCCTGCGCTGGCAGGTCACTTTTTCTTTTCCTGTCATTCACCTGCCATTCATAGTCATTCCGGGCTTGCCCCGGAATCTTTAATTTTCACTATATTTGTAAAATTTATGGTATTTGCGATCCTCAAAGCCCTGGTGGCCGGCGTCCTCGTCGCCATCCCCATCGGTCCCATCCTCGTGATGGTGATCCAGCGGACCCTGTGCTACGGGCCCCGCTGCGGCCGCATGGTCGGATACGGCGCAGCCACCGCGGATACCATTTTCGCGGCCATCGGCCTGCTGGCGCTCTCGCTCCTGAAGGAATTCATCGAGCGGAACCAGGGATGGATCCTGCTCGTGGGCGGCCTGCTCGTGGGCGTGATCGGCGTGGGGATGCTGCTGCGTCCCGTGGCCGTGAACCTGCAGGACGAGCCGGCGCGGATGTCCCCCTGGACCTGCTACTGGCAGGGCCTCGGGACCACGCTCTCGAACCCGCTGGCGCTGGGCATCATGATGACCCTGCTGGCCATGTTCGGGCTGGCGGAGCAGGGAGGTTTCCTCCCGGTCGTGCTGGCGCCGCTGGTGGGCCTGGGCGAGTGCATCTACTGGTTCTCCGTCTCGGCCGTGCTGGCACGCTACCTGCGGCTGAACATGCGGACGCTCCGCATCCTGAGCGCCGTGGCGGGCGCCGTCGTGTGCGTGTTCGGCATCGTGCTGGTGCTGCGCGGTTTATTGTTGCTAATAGGAAGCTAAAGATATGGATATCAAGAAAATTCTCAACAACTGGATCGTCAAGAACGTCCTGCTGGCCGTGGCCGCCGTCCTGGTGCTGGTCGGGCTGGTGAGCATTTTCCTCTCGCTGGGCACCCAGCACGGCAAGGAGATCGAGGTCCCCGACTTCACCAACATGACCTGGTCCGAGGCCCGCAGGGCCGCGACGGACGGCGGCGTGCGCATCATCCTCGCCGACTCCGTCTATGTCAAGCGCCTCAAGCCGGGCGTCGTCTATCTGCAGACGCCCGAGGCCGGTGAGCACGTCAAGCGCGGCCGCCGCATCCGCCTGACCATCAACACCATGGTCCCCAAGGAGGTCGAGATGCCCTCGCTGGTGGGCTATTCGATGCGCCAGGCCAAGGCCGAACTGGCCCGTCACGGCCTGACCCTCGGCCGCCTCATCTATACCCGCGACATCGCCACCAACAGCGTGCTGCGCCAGCAGCGCGGCGGCGTGGACATCAAGGCCGGCACCATCCTGGCCAGCGGCACTACCATCAACCTCGTCCTGGGCCTGAACCCCAACGACAACATGACCTACGCGCCGAAGCTCGTCGGCAAGCAGTATCTGCCTGCCGTGGACCAGACGCTCGAGAGCTCGCTCAACGTGGGTAAACTCCACTTCGACGAGACCGTCAAGACCTACGCCGACTCCGTCAGCGCGTTCGTGTACCAGCAGCGCCCCGTCGCTTCCGAGAAGGTGCGCATGGGCACCGAGGTCACGATGTCCCTGACGACCGACCCGGACAAACTCCCTTCCTCCGCCAGGAAATGACACCGCAGGAGCCGCAGGAGATGTTCGAGCACTTCCGCCTGGAAGTGGATCCGGGGCAGGCGCCCGTGCGGATTGACAAATACATGTCCACCCACCTCGAGGACACCTCCCGCAACCGTATCCAGCAGGCATTCAAGGAGGGTTACGTGCGGGTGGGGGAGACCCCCGTCAAAGCCAACTACATCGTCCGTCCCGGCGACGTGATCCGCTTCGTGATGCCGTATCGGCGCCGTGGGCTGGAGATCATTCCGCAGGACATTCCCCTGAACATCGTCTTTGAAGACGACGACGTGCTCGTGGTCAACAAGCCGGCCGGCATGGTGGTCCATCCCGGCCACGGCCACTACGAGGGCACGCTCATCAATGCCCTGGCCCACCACCTGGGCATCAGCCAGGACTCCGAGGCGCTCGACGAGCGCATGGGCATCCTGGTGCACCGCATCGACAAGGACACGAGCGGCCTGCTGGCCGTGGCGAAGAACGACGAGTCGCAGCTCAAGCTCGCGAAGCAGTTCTTCGACCACAGCATCGAGCGCCGCTACAACGCCATCGTCTGGGGCGACATGCCCGAGGACGAAGGCACGGTGGAGAGCTTCATCGGGCGCGACCCGTCCGACCGGCTGCGTTTCCGTTCCGTCGAAGACGAAGACCGCGGCAAGCGCGCCGTCACGCACTGGAAGGTGTTGGAGCGCTTCGGCTTCGTGACCCTGGTGGAATGCAAGCTCGAGACGGGACGCACGCACCAGATCCGCGTCCACATGTCCCAGCTGGGACACCCCATTTTCAACGACGAACGCTACGGCGGGGCGGAGATCCGCAAAGGGACCATCTACGCCAAATACCGCCAGTTCATCCAGAACTGTTTCGCGCTCTGCCCCCGGCAGGCGCTGCATGCCCGGACGCTCGGCTTCGCGCATCCGCGTACGGGAGAATGGCTGCAATTCGATTCCGAGCTCCCGGAGGATATGACCGCCCTCCTGGACAAATGGCGCAAATACTGCGGTCAGATGCCTGAAGAATGAGAAAACAGCATGCCGTCCTCTGGCTGTGCGCCGCGCTGTCCGCGGCGCTGCTGAGCCTGCCCTGGCTGGTGCCCCACGTGGGGGCGCTGGCGCTGGTCGCCTTCGTGCCGCTGCTCTTCGCCGACGAAGTGGCGACGGAACTCAAGCTGCGGGCTTCATGGCTGCTGCCCGCCTTCACCTTCGTCGCGTGGAACGCCGCCACGACCTTCTGGGTGTGCAACGCCACCGTGGGCGGCGGCATCTATGCCATCTTCCATAGCAGCTGGCAGATGCTGCTGATCTGGCTCCTTTTCCGCCTCGCGAAAAAGAAAATGGGCGGCGCGCTGCCGTACATCTTCCTCGCGGCGATGTGGATCGCGTGGGAGCGGCTCTACTATTCCGTGGACATCTCCTGGCCCTGGCTCACGCTCGGCGGCGCCTTCGCCCGCAGCACCCGCACGGTGCAGTGGTACGAATTCACCGGCACGATGGGCGGCTCGCTCTGGGTCTGGGCGGCCAACCTCGGCATCTACGGCATGATCGTGGCCGCTTCCGACGGGCTCTGGCAGCGCTGGAACGGCCTGGCGCGCGCCTGTGCCATGCTGGGCGCCATCCTCGTCATCGCCGGTCCCGTGGTGACCTCCAAGCTGATCTGGGAGTCCTACGAGGAGCGCTCGGAGGGCGTGGTGGACGTCATCGTCGGCCAGCCCAATTTCGACCCCTACGAGAAATTCGAATCCCTCCCGCAGGCCGAGCAGACCGGGATCCTGCTGGGGCAGTTCGCCGAGGCACTCGCCGCCCGGCCGGCCGGAAAGCCCGTGCTCCTGCTCGCGCCCGAGACCTTTACCGGCGACGTGGTGCTGAACGAGCCGGACAACTCCCGCACGCTGCAGTGCGTGCGTTCCTTCCTGGCGGAGCATCCCGGCGCGGAAATGCTGCTCGGCGCCAGCACCTACGACATCGTGATGCAGCGCGCCGCACCCACCCTCCTGTCGCGCCCTTACGGCGACGGGTGGATCATTTCGCACAACAGCGCCCTGATGGCACGCCCCGAGGGGCCGGTGGAGGTCTACCACAAGAGCAAACTCGTCGTGGGCACGGAAATGACGCCGTATCCCCGCATCTTCGCGCCGCTGGACGACTGGCTGTCGTCCAAGATGGGCGTGGGTGGCCTGATGGGCCGTTGCGTGGGGCAGGAGCAGGTGTCGCTGCTGCATTTCGGGCAGGCGCGCGTGCCGCTCGGCTGCGCCATCTGCTATGAGTCGGTCTATGGGGAATTCTGCACGGAATACGTGCGCGCCGGGGCCCAGGCCCTGACCATCATCACCAACGACGCCTGGTGGGGCGACACGCCGGGCTACCGCCAGCACCTCAGCTACGCGGCGCTGCGCGCCATCGAGCTGCGGCGCGACATCGCCCGCTGCGGCAATACCGGCATCTCCGCCTTCATCGACCAGCGCGGCGAGATCCTCGAAGCTTCCGACTGGTGGACCCGCCAGACCCTCTCCGGCGAGATCAATCTCTCCTCCGAACAGACCGCCTTCGTGCGGCACGGCGACATCGTCGGCCGCGTCTGCACGCTGGTCTTCCTGTTATTGGCTGCTTTCCTGCTTGTCCGGGTGATCGTTCCCGGCAAGCGGTAGGCCGTTTTTGCAAGTTATTGACTGACTGTATTTTGTAAAATTGCTTGAGGGCATTTACCCTCAAGCAATTTCGTATTTAGCAGAATGCCAATCAGTTACAAAAACGGCCAGTTACAACTTCCAGTCGATCGGGACCTGGCCACGGGCGGTGAGGTAGTCGTTGCAGCGGGAGAAGTGGCGGCAGCCGAAGAAGGCGCCGCGGGCCAGCGGCGAAGGGTGCGCCGCCTCGAGCACGAGGTGGCGCGTGCCGTCAATGAGCGGCGCCTTGCTGCGGGCGTAGTTGCCCCAGAGCAGGAACACCACGCCGTCGCGGCGCTCGCTGACCGTGCGGATGACCGCATCGGTAAAGGTCTGCCAGCCGATGCCGCTGTGCGAGGTGGGTTCGCCCGCCCGCACGGTCAACACCGCGTTGAGCAGCAGCACGCCCTGCCGCGCCCACGGCGTGAGGTCCGGGCTGCCGGACATGCGCACGCCGAGGTCGGTCTCGATTTCCTTGAAGATATTCTTCAGCGACGGCGGCGCCGGGACGTTCTGCGGCACACTGAAGCACAGGCCCATGGCCTGGCCGTAGCCGTGGTACGGGTCCTGGCCCAGGATCACGACCTTGGTCTGGTCCAGCGGGCAGAGGTCAAACGCGCGGAAGATCTCCCCGCCGGGCGGAAAGATGGTACGCCCGGCGGCTTTCTCGGCATGCAGCTGCTGCGCCAGGGCGGCGAAATAGGGCTGGTCGAATTCGCTTTGGAGCGCTTCGCGCCAGGAGGGTTCGATTTTTACGGTCATCACCCAAATATACACATTTTTTGCCTATATTTGCTTGTTATGAACACAATAGCACTCTTTCCGGGATCGTTCGACCCGTTCACCGCGGGCCATCTCAACATCCTCGGCCGCGCGCTGACGATGTTCGACGAGGTGGTCGTGGCCGTCGGTATCAACCAGGACAAGCGCGGCTTCTTCACCAACGAGCAGAAGCTGGACATCATCCGCCAGGCTACCGCTCAGCTCGGTGACCGCGTGCGCATCGTCTCGTACGACTGCCTGACCATCGACATCTGCCGCCAGCTGGGCATTCGCCATATCGTCCGCGGCATCCGCAACATGATGGACTTCGACAACGAGAAAGCCATTGCGGACGCCAACCGCCGCCTCGCCCCGGAGATCGAGACCATCATCATCCCGACGGCGCAAGAGTTCGCCCACATTTCCTCCTCGGCCGTGCGCGACCTGCTCCGCCACCATGGCGACACGAGCCAGTTCCTGCCCGAGGGAGTCGTCCTGCCTGAGGTATTATGAGAAAAATCGTCATCCTGCTGATCCTGCTTGCGTGCAGTCTTCGTGCGGTAGCGCAGATCGACACGACCGGCGTCTATGCGCCGCTGGACAGCTTGCTGACGCAATTCTACGGCGCCCTGCTCTACGAGGACATCGAGGAGAAGAATGCCGAATTCGACGCGCTCATCGCGTCCTGCACCGATTCGCTGATGCGCCAGCACGTGGCGCTCGCCGTCTTCGACCACTACCGCTTCAGCCGCGTGATGGGCGAGGAAGCCGTGGCCGTCCACCTCTACGACAAGTGGATCGAACCGGGCCTCGTGCAGCCGCGCAGCGAGTTTGAATTATTCGAAGCGGAGCGCTTCGCCCTCGAACACCGCTCCACGCTGCTGGGCATGCCCGCGCCGCAGCTCACCCTGCGCACCCCCTGCGGCGGCCGCAGGACGCTGCCCGTCGCGGACCGCGCCTGCGTGCTGATGTTCTATTCGCCCGAGTGCGCGAAATGCCGTCTGGAGACCTACGCGCTGCCTTCCGTGCTCGCGCAGGTCGAGTTCCCGATGAACTTCTACGCCATCGACGTGGACAGCGACCGCAAGGCATTCAAGGCCTTCCGCAAGTCGCTCAAGACCCCGAACAAAAAGGTCAAGATGATCCATCTCTGGGACCCGGATTCCGAGTCCACGCTGCTGCTCGACTATGGCGTCTTCTCCACGCCCAAGATCTTCGTGGTCTGGGAGGGAGAGATCCTCGGGCGGCGCCTCGAGATGGACAGCCTGCAGGAAATCATCCAATACATCAATATGCTCTATGGCCAGAAAAAAGAAGAGTAGCAAGAAATTCACCGGCGTCGATCCCGCCTACCTCGACAAGCAGCGGGCCTCGCTCCGGCGCATCCACCGCAAGTCCGTGCTGTTCAACGCACAGGAGCTCGCGGCCATCGACACGTATTGCAAACGGTTCAAGGTGTCGTCGCGTTCCGCCCTGATCCGCCAGGCGGTGATGGAGCGCGTGCTCGTCGGCCTGGAAGAGAGCCACCCGAAATTATTCTAGTTAGTAGATACCATGAAAAAACTCAGTTTGATCGCCCTGGCCGCGCTGCTATGCTCCGGCCTGGCGCTGACCGCCTGCAAGGGCGGCAAAACGGTCTGCGACAACTACATCGCCAAGACCATCTTTGATCTCATCCCCAAGGAAGACCTGCCGGACTACTGCGCCCACGTGCAGGAGACCGATTACAGCGACTATGACCCGGCGGACGTCCCCGAGTTCGACCCGACCTTCTATGCGGGCAACGTCGAGGGCCACATGGTCGAGGGCATGGACTCCGGATTCTACGGCTATGTCAATGTCAAATGCTATCCGCTCAAGGACGGCGGCTGGCGCGCCTATTGGGCCGCTTACGGCGGCTACGACGGCCTGTGCGGCTTCGACCGGGGCGGCGCCTACAACTACGTGAACGGCAAACTCACCAAGGAGGAATTCTGGCTGCTGCCTGCGCCGCCCAGGGAGGAACTGCTCTCGGCGGACCTCATCGACGCCCTGCGGGAAAGCGGTGAGTGGGATTATATGGGCAACAACTACAGCTATAACTTCGGCTCCGGCGAGGACGGGTTGCTGACCGTGACGCTGGACGTCGATTACCTGTTCTATCCCGAGGAGGGTAGCGACGCGGCGTATCCCGGCACCACCCTCGACGCCGATTACGGCTGGAACGGCCAGCGCCTGGTCCGCCAGGACTTCGACGACCTGGACGACGTGCAGATGCGCGCACTTACCCTGATGCTGGGCGCCAATCCGGAAGAGGTGGAAGAAACCTATCACGGCTTCGACGACGACAACGTCCACATGCGGATCTACGCCGAGTATGACGAACTCGGCTTCCCTTCCTCCTGGAAGGTCTTCTGCTACACGGCGGACACGCGCGAACTGAAGGCCTACGACTTCGACGGCTACAAGCTGAAGCCGTGCGAGCACATGATCGTCAGGGACTGGAACGCGCTCAAGGCCGAAAATGAGACCGCCGGCGTCTGGATCTCCACCGAGGCCATCCGCTTCTTCGGCGTGGACGAAGAAGAATTCGACTTCCCGCTCGGCGGCTACACCTACGACTCCTCCTGCGACGGCCTCTTCGAGCCGGACGACCTGTTCGAGGAATAGGAGTTGTTTTTGTAACTGATTAATAGTCTGCTAAATACAAAAATGCTTGAGGGTATATTCCCTCAAGCATTTTTGTAAAACACGGTCAGTCAAAAACTTACAAAAACGGCCTGTCGCTTTTTTCAGAAGATGTAATCAATTACATCTTTGATGGTCTTGACGTAGTGGAATTCGAGGCCGCGGATGTAGATCTCCTTGATGTCCTCGATGTCCTTGCGGTTGTCCTCGGAGATGACGATCGTGTGGACGCCGGCGCGCTTGGCGGCGAGGATCTTCTCCTTGATGCCGCCAACGGGCAGCACGCGGCCGCGCAGCGTCATTTCGCCGGTCATGGCGATGCCGTGCTTGACGGACTGGCCGCGCAGCGCGGACACCATCGAACTCACCATCGTGATACCCGCTGACGGGCCGTCCTTCGGGGTGGCCCCTTCGGGCACGTGCACGTGCAGGTCCTTGGCCGCGAACTCCTCGGAGCTCATCCTGGCCATCTCCGGATGCGCCTTGATATACTGGTAGGCGATGGTCGCCGACTCCTTCATCACGTCGCCCAGGTTGCCGGTCATGGACATCACGCCCTTGCCGCCCGAGACGGAGCTCTCCACGAAGAGGATCTCTCCGCCCATCTGGGTCCAGGCGAGGCCCGTGACCACGCCGGGGGCTTCGTTGCCCTTGATCAGGTCGTGGAAGTTGGTCGGCAGGCCGAGGTATTCCTTCAGGTGCTCCTTCTTGATGACGGAAGGATACTCCTCGCCGAGGGCGATCTTCTTCGCCGTCACGCGGGCGAGCTTCGCGATCTGCTTCTCAAGGCCGCGCACGCCCGATTCGTGGGTGTACTCGTCGATGATGGCGGCGAGGGCCGCCTTGTCGATCCTGAGCGCGTTCTTCGCGATGCCGTGCTCCCCGAGCTGCTTGGGCACGAGGAACTTCTTCGCGATCTCCATCTTCTCCTCCGCGAGGTAGCCCGTCACGTTGATCAGCTCCATGCGGTCGAGCAGGGCCGGCTGGATGGGCGCGGTGCTGTTGGCCGTGGTGATGAAGAGGACGTTGCTGAGGTCGTAGTCCAGATCCAGGTAGTTGTCGTGGAAGGTGGAGTTCTGCTCGGGGTCGAGCGCCTCCAGCAGGGCCGAAGACGGGTCGCCCTTGAAGTCGGCGGCCAACTTGTCCACCTCGTCCAGCACGATCACCGGATTGGAGGTACCGGCGCGGGCGATGCCGTTCAGGATGCGGCCCGGAAGGGCGCCCACGTAGGTTTTGCGGTGGCCGCGCAACTCCGCCTCGTCGTGCATGCCGCCGAGGGCGATGCGCACGTACTTGCGGCCGAGCGACTTGGCGATGGACTTGCCCAGCGAGGTCTTGCCCACGCCCGGAGGGCCGTAGAGGCAGAGGATCGGGGACTTCATGTTCCCCTTCAGCTTGAGCACGGCGAGGTACTCGATGATGCGGTCCTTGACCGACTCGAGGCCGTAGTGGTCGCCGTCCAGCACCTTCTGGGCGTGCTTGAGGTCCAGGTTGTCCTGGCTCATCTCGCCCCAGGGGAGGTCGAGCATGAACTCCAGGTAGTTGTACTGGACGCTGTAGTCCGGGGAGGACGGGTTGTATTTCTCGAGCTTGGCGAGCTCCTTGTTGAAGGCCTCGCCGATCTCCTTGGGCCATTTCTTCTTGGCGGCGCGCTCGCGGAACTTGTCGAATTCCTGCTCCTCGTCCATGCCGAGCTCCTCCTGGATGGTGCGGAGCTGGTTGTTGAGGTAGTACTCGCGCTGCTGCTGGTCGATCTCGCTCTTGACCTTCTGGTTGATCTCCTGCTTGATCTTCATCAGCTCGACCTGCGAATCCAGTACGGACAGCAGCTTGAGCGCGCGCACCTTGACGTCGTCGATCTCCAGCAGCTGGATCTTCGACTCGAAGTTCTCCACCTCGATGGTGGTCGCGACGAAGTTCACCAGGAACCTGAAATCGTCGATCGCCTTGAGGGCGCCGATGGTCTCGCGCGTACCGATATTGCTCGCGCGCAGCAGGTGTATCGCCTTGTCCTTCAGCGATTCGCTGATGGCCTTGATGTCCGTGCTGTGCGGGTCCTCCAGCATGATGTCGGGGAGGTAGTGCACGCGGGCGGTGATGTAGGGCTCGTAGCCGAGCACGGCATCCAGCGCCAGGCGCTTGAACGCCTGGAGAATGGCCGTGATCGTGCCGTCCGGCATCTCGAGGGTCTTCAGGACCTTGCAGACGGAGCCGTAGTGGCTGAGGTCCTCCTCCTGCGGCTCTTCGACCATCACGTCGTTCTGCGGCACGGCGCCGATGAAGAAACCTTCCTTCTCGGCGTCCTGGATCAGGCGCACGGACTTCTCCCGGCCGATCGTGATCGGGAAGACGGCGCCCGGGAAGAGCACCGCGTTGCGGAGCGCCAGAATCGGCAGAATCTCAGGGAGTTCGGACTCGTCGATCTTCAGCAGGCCTTCTCCCTGCATGACGGGAATGATGCTGACTTCAGCGCCAGCGGGGAGGGTGAATTCTTTATCTTGTCTCATATTATTGTCAAAATGTCAGTGATGTCTGTTTTCAGGAACTGCCTGCGAATATAGTCAATCTCCGTGCCACTGCCAAAAACTGCAAATATCATTTTGAATAATAAAAAAATAACTCTATTTTTGCACTCCCAAAATTGTTGACTATTATACAACTAAATATTCAAGAAAATGACTAAAGCAGAAATCGTGAACGAAGTGGCCAAGGCCACCGGCATCGAGAAGGTGACCGTCCAGACCGTCGTCGAGGCCACCATGGAGAGCATCAAGGCTTCCCTCATCAAGGACAACAACGTGTACCTGCGCGGATTTGGTTCCTTCATCAACAAGCAGCGCGCCCAGAAGGCCGCCCGGAACATCACCCGTCAGACCACGATGACCATTCCGGCCCACTGCATCCCCGCCTTCAAGCCGTCCAAGTCTTTCGCCGCTGCGGTCAAGGATAACGTGAAACCCAAATCCAAATAATTATGCCGAACGGAAAGAAGCATAAGAGACATAAGATGGCGACCCACAAGCGTAAGAAGCGCTTGCGTCTGAACCGCCACAAGAAGAAATAGAAGTCGAGAAAAGCCTGACGGGAGATCCGGCGGGCTTTTTCTTGATTCAGTTGCGAACAATGGATACTGCGAAGACTGAAAAAGACCTG
Source organism: Bacteroidales bacterium (assembly GCA_017535125.1). The sequence goes on from JAFXUS010000076.1 coordinate 20,248, forward strand.
GTGGTGGACGTATCGTCCTCTGAGGTCCGGATCGCGCTGCTCGAGAACCATCGGCTGATCGAGCTGAACCGCGAATCGAACCAGGGTCAGAGCTATTCGGTCGGGGACGTTTTCCTTGGCAGGGTCAAGAAAATCCTCCCCGCGCTGAATGCCGCCTTCGTGGACATCGGTGACAGCAAAGAGGCGTTCATCCACTACCTCGACCTGGGCCTGTACTTCACCGCTTTCGACACCTTCGTGCGCGAAAGCAATCCCAACCGGGACCTCAGCAAGCTCTATTCGGGGATGAAGATCGGCCCCGCCCTCGCGAAGGAGGGGCGGATCGAAGACCACCTCAAGCCCGGGCAGATGATCATCGCCCAGATCACCAAGGAACCGATTTCCACCAAGGGATCCCGGTTGACTGCAGAGATTTCATTGGCAGGACGCAACGTCGTACTGCTCCCCTTCGCCGAGAAGGTGAGCGTTTCCCAGAAAATCTCCTCGAAGGAGGAGAAAAAGAGACTTGAGACCCTCGTCCGGAGCATCCTCCCCAAGAACTACGGCGCCATCATCAGGACCGCCGCGGAAGGCAAGACGGCCGCCGTTCTGGTGGCCGAGCTGCGCCTGCTCATCGAGAAATGGGAAGGCTCCTGGCAGAAGGTGGCAGCATCCAAGGGGGTGAAACTCCTCTTCACCGAGTACTCCAAGACCACCACCGTGCTGCGCGATCTGCTCAACGACTCGTTCACCAACATCCAGGTCAACGACCGGAAGGTGTACGAAGAGACGCGCCGCTACATTTCCCTGATCGCTCCCGAACAGGAGAAGATCGTGAAGCTCTACGAAGGCCGGGAACCCATCTTCGACCATTTCGAAGTGACCCGCCAGATCAAGAGCTCCTTCGGCAAGGTGGTACCGATGAAGCAGGGTGCGTATCTCGTGATCGAGACCACCGAGGCGCTCAACGTGATCGACGTCAACAGCGGCATCCGGGCCAAGACCAACGACCAGGAGGAGAACACCTTCGAGGTCAACAAGCTCGCCGCCGAGGAAATTGCCCGCCAGCTGCGGCTGCGCGATATGGGCGGCATCGTCATCGTCGATTTCATCGACATGGCCAAGCCCGAGCACCGCAACGACCTCTACAAGTACATGCGGGACCTGATGGCGAGCGACCGGGCCAAGCACAACGTGCTGCCCCTCACCAAGTTCGGGCTCATGCAGCTCACCCGCCAGCGGATCCGCCCCGTGACCGAGATCAACACGACCGAAAAATGCCCCCTGTGCCACGGCACCGGACACATCACGTCCACCGTGGTCATCGACGAGGAGATCGAGCGCAAGATCGCCGACCTCTCCGAGAAAGGGCAGAAGACCATGACCGTCCGGGTCAGCCCCATCCTCGGGGCCTACCTGACGCGCGGATGGAATTCCTTCCTCCGCAAGTGGAAACGCAAGTACAAGTGCAAGCTGGAGCTGGTCGAGATGACCGACCACAGCATCCTGCAGTATGAAATCGTGAATGAGAAAGGAGAGGCCCTCGACTAGAGGACCTCTCTTTTTCTTTGTCCGTTTCCGCGCTTTTTCGTATCTTCGCATCAACGAAAACCATTTGCGTATGAGTGGAATTTGGATCATCATGCTCGCCGTCATGCTGGCGTCTTTCATCATCCAGCGGGTGCTGAGCAGCAAGTTCGAGAAATATAGCGGCGTGCCTTCGCCCCGCGGGCTGACGGGCGCCGACGTGGCGCGGCTGATGCTGGCGCAGAACGGTATCACGGACGTCACGGTGCAGTCGGTGGACGGCCAGCTGACCGACCACTACAATCCGCAGAACAAGACGGTCAACCTCAGCGAGGGCGTCTATGGCAGCGCCTCCGTCGCGGCCTGTGCCGTGGCGGCCCACGAGACCGGCCACGCGATCCAGCATGCGAAGGGCTACGCGCCGCTGAAGCTGCGTTCCGCGCTGGTGCCCGTGGTGACGTTCGCGAACAATACGGTCCAGTGGGTGCTGCTCGCGGGCGTGTTGCTGATCAACGTCTTCCCGACGCTGCTGTGGGTCGGTATCGCGTTGTTCGCGATGACGACTTTCTTCAGCGTGGTGACGCTTCCGGTGGAGATCAATGCGAGCCAGCGCGCGGTGGCGTGGCTGGAGCGTTCCGGCATCGTGGATGCCGAGACGCGCCCGATGGCGGTGGACGCCCTGAAATGGGCGGCCTACACATACATCATCGCCGCCCTCGGCTCCCTTGCCACCCTCTTCTACTACATCTCCCTCGGAAATAGGAGATAATGGACAGTGTAAGAATTGATAAATATTTATGGGCGATCCGGGTGTTCAAGACCCGGAGCGACGCCACGGACGCCTGTAATGGCAACAAAGTCAAGATTGCGGGCGTGAACGCGAAGCCGTCGAAGGCCGTGAAGGCCGGCGACGTGCTGGAGATACGCAAGGGCCCGGCGCTCTTCTCCTACCGGGTCCTGAAAGTCACCGAAAGCCGCATGGGCGCCGCTCTGGTGCCCGAATACGCCGAAGATCTCACCCCCGAGACGGAGCGTCTCAAGCTTCATGCGCCGAAGGAGACGATCGTCCTGCAGCGCGACCGCGGGGCGGGCCGTCCCACCAAGCGCGACCGCCGTCAGCTCGAAGAGATGATGGATGCGATGGATTTTTGACGGAAATTGCGTAGCTTTGTGCGTTTTTTGTGACTAACTGCATATGTGCGGAATCGTAGGATACGTCGGAGGGCGCCAGGCCTATCCGATTCTCATCAAGGGACTCACCCGGCTCGAGTACCGGGGCTATGACAGCGCCGGCGTGGCGCTGATCGGCGACAGCGGCAATCTCGTCATCTACAAGACGAAAGGCAAGGTCAAGGACCTGGAGGCTGTGGCGGCCGACAAGGACGTGTCCGGCAGCGTGGGCATCGCCCACACCCGCTGGGCCACCCACGGCGAGCCGAGCGACGTCAATTCGCATCCGCATTATTCCGAGAACCACAACCTCGCGCTGATCCACAACGGCATCATCGAGAACTACCAGTCCCTGAAGACGGAGCTGACCCGCCAGGGCTATCATTTCCAGAGCCAGACCGACACGGAGGTCGTCATCCAGCTGATCCAGTACATGATGGACTCCCGCAAGGCGAGCTTCGAGGAGGCCGTACCGATGGCGCTCAACCACGTGGTCGGCGCCTATGCGCTCGTGATCATGGACAAGAACCAGCCGGACAAGCTCATCGCCGCCCGCAAGGGCAGCCCGCTGCTGATCGGCGTGGGGGAGGACGAGTACTTCGTGGGCTCCGACGCTTCGCCCATCATCGAGTACACGCACAAGGTGGTGTACCTCGGCGAGGAGCAGATCGCGTTCATCCAGCGCGGGCAGGAGCTCCGCATCACGGACCTGCGCAGCGTCGAGCAGACGCCCGAGGTCCGCGAGCTGGAGTTGAGCCTGAGCGAGATCGAGAAGGGCGGCTTCCCGCATTTCATGTTGAAGGAGATCTTCGAGCAGCCGCGTACCCTGCGCGCTTCGATGCAGGGCCGCCTGCATCCGGAGCTCGGCGAGGTCAAGCTTTCCGGTGTCATCGACAACCGGGAGCGCCTGCTGGCCGCGCAGCGCTTCGTCATCTGCGCCTGCGGCACTTCCTGGCACGCCGGCCTGATCGGCAAATATATCATCGAGGAGCTGACGCGCAAGCCGGTGGAGGTGGAGTACGCCTCCGAGTTCCGCTACCGCCGCCCCGTCATTTTCCCGACGGACGTCGTGATCGCGATTTCGCAGTCCGGCGAGACGGCCGACACGCTGGCCGCCGTCAACCTGGCCCGCGAGGCGGGCGCCTTCCTCTTCGGCATCTGCAACGTGGTCGGTTCTTCCATCGCCCGCGCCACGAATACGGGCTGCTATACGCACATCGGTCCGGAAATCGGTGTCGCGTCCACGAAGGCGTTCACCGCGCAGGTGACGACGCTTTTCCTCATCGCGCTGAGTCTCGCGGAGCAGCTCGGGACGGTGTCCGACGAGCGCCGCGCCGCCCTGGTGCAGGAGCTGCAGCGCATTCCGGACAAGATCGCGAAGATCCTGGAGCATGACGCTGAGATCGAGGCGCTTGCGAAGGTCTTCACCTATACGCGCAATTTCCTCTATCTCGGCCGCGGGTACAATTATCCGGTGGCGCTCGAGGGCGCGCTGAAGCTGAAGGAGATTTCCTACATCCACGCGGAGGGCTATCCGGCCGCGGAGATGAAGCACGGTCCGATCGCACTGATCGACGAGGAGATGCCCGTCGTGGTGATCGCGCCGCGCCGCGGCAATTACGAGAAGATCCTGTCGAACATCCAGGAGGTGAAGGCCCGCAAGGGGCGGATCATCAGCGTGGTCACGGAGGGGGATACCGACGTCAAGGCGCTGTCCGACTGGTCGTTCGAGATTCCGGACACCGAGGAATGCTTCGAGCCGATCCTGTCGATCATTCCGCTGCAGCTGCTGGCCTATCACATCGCCATCGCGAAGGGCCGCGACGTGGATCAGCCC
>JAFXUS010000015.1 GCA_017535125.1 Bacteroidales bacterium
TCCACCTGGTCGCCGCTGAGACGGAGGCTCTCCCAGAGCTGGAAATTCACCACCGGCATCTGAGCGCTGAGACCGAAGGTGACCGAGTGGGTACGGCCCATTTCCATCGGCTCGGAAGAGCCGCTCTCCTTGCCCGCATCCGGGTCCACGTACGGGACGAACGGGACGCCGGTGCCGTCATAGAGCTGCTCGATGTAGTACATGATGGGGTTCATCAGGGAGGCCATCATGCTGGCCATGCCGCCACCCTGGGACCCGCCTTCGCCCTCGTCCTGCTTGTCGGAACCGAAGTAGACCTTCTGTTTCTTGAGGGCGTAACTGTACATGCCGGAAGCGCTCACCTGCGGGAGCAAGGCGGCGTAGGAGCCCTTACGGGCATACTGCTGCCGCTCGATCTCCATGTCCGCGACTTTCACGGACGTATTCTCGCTGAGTGCGACTTTCAAGGCGTCCTCCAGCGTAAGGACGACCTTCCCCTCTTCTTGCCGGGAAGCCGCGTCCTGATACTGCGCCAACGCCGGAAACGCCAGGAATGCGCTTGCGGCGAGGAGGGCAATTCGTTTCAAATACATATACTAACCAACTGATAATCCGTTAAATTGACGGCCTTCCACTGCAAAAATCAAACCAACTGTCATTTCGAGCGAAGTCGAGAAATCTAAGACAGCGGTTTCGCGTAGTGTGTCGCCTCTTTCTTCGTCTTCACCGCCTCCGGATGGACCGCCCGGGCGGGAATCCGCTTCTTGTACGCCCACACGAGGAAGAAAATACCCAGCAGGATGAACGGGATGGACAGAAGCTGGCCCATGTTCAGGGCCATCGACTGCTCGAACGCCACCTGCGGTTCCTTGATGAACTCGATCAGGAAGCGGCTGCCGAAGCATACGATGAGGAAAATGCCGATGAACTGTCCGCGGAGCATCTTGTCCAGCCTCTTCCAATACAGGCCGATGAGGGCGAAGCCCAGCAGGAGGTAGGTGAATCCCTCGTAGAGCTGCGTCGGATGCTTGGGTTCCGTTTCGCCGCGGAGTTCAAAGACGAAGCCCCAGGGAAGGTTCGTCACGTCGCCGTAGATTTCGGAGTTGAACAGGTTGCCGAAGCGGATGAAGGCGCCGGCGAAGGCCACGGCGATAGCCAGATGGTCCAGCAACCACACGAAATCGAAATCGTTCTTCTTCCCGTAGTGCCTGGCAAACCACCACATCCCGAGGATCAGGGCGATGGTTCCGCCATGGCTGGCAAGGCCGCCCTTCCACGGCATGAAGATTTCCCAGAAACCCTGCCAGCTGCCCAGATAATAATCCGGCTGGTAGAACAGGCAGTGCCCGAGGCGCGCGCCCACGATCGTGCAGATGAGCAGCGTATAAAGCAGCGGATCCAGCAGTTTCGTATCGATCTTCTCACGCTGGAAGAACCATTTGAAGATAAACCAGCCCAGGATGAACCCGCTGACGAAGAGGATGGAGTACCAGCGGAGTTCGAAACCTCCGATATGCAGGATGGCCGGATCGACGTGCCAATGGACGACAAGTTCACGCATAAGCATCATACTTTCAATTGCTCACTATAAGTAATCTACAAAGATAATGCTTTACTGCGCAAAGTACAAAAAAAACGTGCGGGCGCAGGTGCCCGCACGTAAAGAAAAACCCATCCGGCCCGGACTTACCGCTTCAGCCGGACGAAGATGCTCAGGGGGAGGACCTTGCCGAAGGCGTCGCGGAGGGCCAGTTCGCCGCTTTCGAGGGCGAGGAAGGCGCCGTCGTGGCCGGGGACGGCCGTGAAGCCGGCTTCGGGCCGGAGGCCGAAGGCTTCGCGGACGGTCGTCTCGCCCAGCATCGCGGAGTAGCCGTTCGAGTAGAGATTCAGGACCATGAACGAATCGCGCGGGGAAAGGATCTGGGCCACGTTCTTCAGGAGGTCGAACAGGAGTTCGTCCAGCTTCCATTTCTCCCCGTCCGGGCCGTGCCCATAGGCGGGCGGGTCCAGGATGATGCCCTGGTAGCGGTTGCCCCGCTTGGCTTCGCGCTTCGCGAACTTCAAGGCGTCTTCCACCACCCAGCGCACGCCGTCCAGGCCGCTGCGCTCCATGTTCTCGCGCGCCCAGGTGACGACCTGGCGCACGGAGTCGAGGTGCGTGACGTCGGCGCCCGCGGCCTTGGCGGCCAGCGAGGCGGCGCCGGTATACGCGAACAGGTTCAGCACCTTCGGCGCGCCCATTCCGTTCGCCTTGCAGATGCGGCCCAGCCGCAGGGTTTCCCGGTAGATGAACTCCCAGTTGGGGGCCTGCTCGGGGAACACGCCCACGTGCTTGAAGGAGGTGAGGCCGAGGCGAAGGGCGATGTGCAGGTCCGACGCCGCGTGCGTCTCCGGGTCCTGCGCGCCGTTGTAGGCGATGCTCCACTGGTCGTCCATCTTGCGGACTTTCTCCCAGGTGCCGCTGTCCTCCTTGCCGGCCTTGCCGAAGCCGGCGCCGGGACGGAACACGACGTGGCTCTGGCGCTTCCACTCGCTCTCCGGGAGCGACGGCGCCCACAGGGCCTTCGGCTCCGGGCGCCGGAGCACGTACTTGCCGAAGCGCTCCAGCTTCTCGCCGCGTCCCGAGTCGATCAGCTGATAGTCTTTCCAGTATTCCGCAGGGTATTCGATGGTCATGGCTTTTGTCATTTCGAGCTTGGTCTCTCTGTCATTTCGAGCTTGCCGAGAAATCTCTTCCGCTCCTTTTGTGCAAAGATACGGAAATAATTGTTAAATTTGTGGACTGGAAAATTCTTAACTCTAATATCTGATATGCAACAGTTCA
>JAFXUS010000077.1 GCA_017535125.1 Bacteroidales bacterium
AGGCGGCGCTCCAGACCGTCAAGGGCGCCGCCGTCCTGCTCGAGGCGCGCGGCACCCACCCCGAAGCGGAGATCGACCGCGTCACCACGCCGGGCGGCATCACCATCCGCGGCCTCAACGCCATGGAGGCCGCCGGCTTCACCGCCGCCGTCATCGCAGGACTCAAAGTGTAGCTGGTATCGCCCCTGTCGCACCGCTGGGGGCTCTCATTTTGCGTGATGAGCAACTCGCTGAAAGACAATTAAAACAGAAATCTCTGGGGCTGCTTGCAGACCCCAGAGATTTCGTAAATAACAGAATCAGAGCGACTTCCTTATCACGCTCTCTTAGAAGCGGTTGAGGGGGACGCCGGCGGTCATCTGGTGGACCCGGCGGCGGACGTCGTCCAGGACGGCCTTGTGGGCGTCGAGGGACGCCTGCTGCTCCGGCGTGGGCTCCTCGCCTTTCTTGAGGGTGAGGGCGTCGATGTGTGCGGCGCAGGAAGTGAGCACTTCGTCGATCAGGCCGACGATGTCGACCATGTCCTTCTCGCCGAAACCGCGGGAGGTCACGGCCGGGGTGCCGATGCGGAAGCCCGAGGTCTGGAACGGACTGCGGGTGTCGAACGGGACCATGTTCTTGTTTAGGGTGATGGCGGCGCGCTCGAGCTGCTGCTCGGCGATGCGGCCCGTCACCTCGTCGAACTTGCCGCGCAGGTCGATGAGCATCAGGTGGTTGTCCGTGCCGCCGCTGACGACCTTGTAGCCGCGGCGCAGGAACTCGGCGCACATGGCCTGGGCGTTGGCGATGACCTGCTTCTGGTAGCGGACGAACTCCGGCTGCTGTGCCTCGAAGAAGGCCACGGCCTTGGCGGCGATGACGTGCTCGAGCGGACCGCCCTGCACGCCGGGGAAGACGTAGGAGTCGAGGACCTGGCTCATCTTCTTGACGACGCCCTTGGGCGTGGTGCGGCCCTGCGGGTCGTCGAAGTCCTTGCCGATGAGGATGATGCCGCCACGCGGACCGCGCAGGGTCTTGTGCGTGGTGGAGGTCACGATGTGGGCGTACTTGACAGGATTCTCCAGCAGGCCGGCGGCGATGAGGCCGGCGGTGTGGGCCATGTCGATCCAGAGGATCGCGCCCACCGCGTCGGCGATCTTGCGCATGCGGGCGTAGTCCCATTCGCGGGAATACGCGGAGGCGCCGCCGATGATGAGCTTCGGCTTGTGCTCCAGGGCCAGCTGCTCCATCTTGTCATAATCCACGCGGCCGGTCTCCGGATTCAGGCCGTACGCCACGGCGTGGTACAGCAGGCCGGAGGCGTTGACGGGGGAGCCGTGCGTGAGGTGGCCGCCCTGGCTGAGGTCCAGGCCCATGAAGGTGTCGCCGGGCTTGAGGATGGCCATGGTCACGGCCATGTTCGCCTGGGCGCCGGAGTGCGGCTGGACATTGGCCCACTCGGCCCCGTAGAGGGCCTTGAGGCGGTCGATGGCCAGCTGTTCGATCTGGTCCACGACTTCGCAACCGCCATAGTAGCGCTTGCCGGGGTAGCCCTCCGCATACTTGTTCGTGCAGATGGAACCCATGGCGCGGAGCACCTCGTCGGTCACGTAGTTTTCAGAAGCGATGAGTTCGAGGCCGGCTTTCTGCCGCTCGTATTCTTTCTTGATCAGATCGGTAATTTGGATGTCCTGTTTCATACGTCGTTTTAAATGTATCTACAAATATACAACTTTTCCGTATCTTTGCGGTATATGAGCGACAGGAAATTGCTGAATATTGAACTGGGGCGCGTGCGTGCGGACGACTACCGCGCTCTGCCGCCCTCCGGCGTGGTGCTCGTGCTGGACAACATCCGCAGCGCGCACAACGTCGGCAGCGCCTTCCGCACGGGCGACGCGTTCAAGGTCGATAAGGTCTGGCTCTGCGGCATCTGCGCCGCGCCGCCCTCGGCCGAGATCCACAAGGTGGCCCTCGGCGCCGAGCAGAGCATGCCCTGGGAGCATGTGGACGACACCCTCGCGCTCATCCGGCGCCTGCGCGCCGAAGGCTGGACCGTGGTCTGCGCGGAGCAGACGGAGCATGCGGTGCGCCTTCCCGATTTCCGGCGCGAGCCGGGCCGGCGCTATGCCGTCGTCTTCGGCAACGAGGTGGACGGCGTGCGGCAGGACGTCGTGGACGAGGCGGACCTGTGCGTGGAGATCCCGCAGTCCGGCACCAAGCATTCGCTCAACGTCAGCGTGTCCGTGGGCATCGTCCTGTGGCAGCTCATCTACGGGCAGTGACAAATTGTCATTGGCACAGACCTTGATTTCATGTTGGACGTCGCGGCGCTGCCGCGGCGTTTTGTGAATACAAATCAAAAACAATACGTATTATGATCAAACCTTTAGCAGACAGAGTCCTGATCGAGCCCAAGGAGGCTGAGACCAAGACGGCATCCGGTATTTACATTCCCGACACGGCGAAAGAGAAGCCCCAGCAGGGCACGGTCCTCGCGGCCGGTCCCGGCAAGAAGGACGAGCCCATGGAGGTCAAGGTCGGCGACCAGGTCCTCTACGGCAAGTATTCCGGCACCGAAGTGACGGTCGAGGACAAGAAATATCTTATCGTGAAGCAGTCTGACATTTTAGCAATTCTGTAATTATGGCAAAGGAAATCAAATTCGACGTCGATGTCCGCTCCAAGATGAAGTCCGGTGCGGACGCATTGGCCAACGCAGTCAAGGTGACCCTCGGTCCGAAGGGTCGCAACGTAGTGATAGAGAAGAAATTCGGTGCTCCCCAGGTGACCAAGGACGGCGTGACCGTCGCCAAGGAAGTCGAGCTGGAGGACCGTTTTGAGAATATGGGCGCCCAGATGGTCAAGGAGGTCGCCTCCAAGACCAACGAGCAGGCTGGCGACGGCACCACCACTGCCTCCGTGCTCGCCCAGGCGATCATCAACGTCGGCATCAAGAACGTGACCGCCGGCGCCAACCCGATGGACCTCAAGCGCGGCATCGACAAGGCCGTCGCCTCCGTGGTCGAGAACCTCAAGAAGCAGAGCCAGCAGGTCGGCGACGACTACTCCAAGGTGGAGCAGGTAGGCACCGTGTCTGCCAACAACGACAACTATATCGGCAAGCTCATCGCCGACGCGATGGCCAAGGTCGGCAAGGACGGCGTGATCACCGTCGAGGAAGCCAAGGGCACCGACACCGAGGTGAAGGTGGTCGAGGGCATGCAGTTCGACCGCGGCTACATCAGCCCGTACTTCATGACCAACGGCGACAAGATGGAGGCCGAGCTCAGCAATCCTTCCATCCTCATCACCGACAAGAAGATCTCCACGATGAAGGATCTCCTCCCGATCCTCGAGCAGATTGCCCGCGAGGGCCGCGAGCTCCTCATCATCGCGGAAGACGTGGACGGCGAAGCGCTGACCACCCTCGTGGTCAACAAGCTCCGCGGCGCCCTCAAGATCGCGGCCGTCAAGGCCCCGGGCTTCGGCGACCGCCGCAAGGAGATGCTCCAGGATATCGCCACCCTGACGGGCGCCGTCGTGGTGTCCGAGGACCGCGGCTTCACGCTGGAGAACACCACCCCCGACATGCTCGGCAAGGCCGAGAAGGTCACGATCACCAAGGAGAACACCACCATCGTGGGTGGCGCCGGCGCCAAGGACGCCATTGCCGAGCGCGTGGAGTCCATCAAGAAGCAGATCGAGACCAGCACCTCCGACTACGACAAGGAGAAGCTCAAGGAGCGCCTTGGCAAGCTCGGCGGCGGCGTGGCCGTCCTCTACGTGGGCGCGACCACCGAGGTCGAGATGAAGGAGAAGAAGGACCGCGTCGAGGACGCGCTCAATGCGACCCGCGCTGCGGTCGAGGAAGGTTACCTGCCGGGCGGCGGCGTGGCCTACATCCGCGCGGCTGCTGCCCTCGAGGGCCTGAAGGGCGAGAATGACGACGAGACCACCGGCATCCACATCGTGGCCAAGGCGATCGAGGAGCCGCTCCGCCAGATCGCGGTCAATTCGGGCGTGGACGGTGCCGTCATCATCCAGAAGATCAAGGAAGGCAAGGGCGACTTCGGCTACAACGCGCGCACGGGCGAATATGTGAAGATGTTCGAGGCCGGCGTCATCGATCCGACCAAGGTCGCGCGCGTGGCGCTCGAGAACGCTGCCTCCGTGGCAGGCATGTTCCTGACCACCGAGTGCGGCATCGTGGACATCCCGGAGCCGGCTCCCGCCGCTCCCGCCATGCCTGCCGGCGGAATGATGTAAAAATTTCTGCAATAAAATTTGCAGGTTAAAAAAAAGTAACTACCTTTGCGTCCCCTTTCGGAAACGGGGGGACGCAAAGTTCTTTTACAGCCCTTTTGAGGATCAAAAATTTTTCGAAAATTTCTTTGAAAAATTTGCAGATTCAAAAAAAGTATTTACCTTTGCAATCCCAATCGCAAGATAGGGTCTGGCATCAGCCGCGAGGCTGGTTTTTTTAGCGCCAGAATTGAAAGAGTTCATTGAAAAGACTGACAAAACAAAGTACAAGCAAGTACCGAGAAACTAAGAATCGAGAGCGTTGATTTCTTTGGAAATTGATAGAGTGTCAGGAGAAGACTGAGTAAGTATAAAGAATATACAAAGAAGAGTTTGATCCTGGCTCAGG
>JAFXUS010000078.1 GCA_017535125.1 Bacteroidales bacterium
AGGAGGGATCCAAGCCCCGTCAGGTCCTCGTCCCCGACCTCAACACCTTGCAACCCATCCTCGACGCGTTCCTGCACCGCGCCTAGGATCAACTACAAACGAGCAGCGCCCCACCGTTTGGCGGGGCGCTGCTCGTTGTATGTCACCATCCTAGTAGCTCGACAGGGTCGCGCCGCGGGAGATGGACTGGTGGGTGATCCGGAGGGCCGGACCCGGGTGGTAGTTGAGCTTGGCCGCGCCGGAGAGCGTGACGCTCAGTTCGTCACGAACGTCGATCATGCCGCCGGAGGCACCGGAGAAGCTGATTCGCGCACGGCGGACCGGAGCTCTGCTGGCGCTGAGCTTGGAGGCGCCAGAGCTGTCGGCGTCGAGGAACTCGATGGATCCGTCAAATTCGACATTGACTGCGCCGGAGGCCCGCAGTTCCACGTCGCCGAGTTTGCCCTTGAGGGACAATTTGGCGGCGCCGGAGAGGCCCAGATCGACCGTTTTGGGATCGGCGGCCATCGTGGTTGCCGCACTGCCGCTGGCCCGAAGGAAGAGTTTGTCGGTTTTTCCGGTCAGGTCCACGATCTTCGATGCGCCGGAGGCTTCGATATCGATGGAAGCAGCTTTTACGGAAAGATCCCGCGCGACAGACGCGCCGCTGAGGGACAGCTCGACGTTTTGCCTCGAGGAGAATTCGCCGCGGGCCGTGAGCTTCGATGCGCCGGACATCTTGAGGACGTTCAGTACCGGCATGCTGACATAAGCGCGGACGTCGAAGCGGTTGCCGCTTTCAATCCGGCGGCGGATGTCTTTCGGCATTTCTTCAACGGCGAGAATCAGGTTACCGTCCCGGACTTCGACGCGGATGTAGGGCATCACGAAGTCAGGTGCTTCCACGCGGACGGCGTGACGGGGGGCCTGGGATAGTTCGACATGATAGACCCAGGATACCTGCAGGCCATCGAAGCCGTTGAACTGATAATCCTTGGTCTCGGTCTTGGCGAGATCCGTCGTCTGGGCGGCGGAGAGGGGGAGGACGGCGAGCAGCGCCGTCGCGAGGAGGGTGAAGAATCGTTTCATATCGTTTATTGTTTTTTAAGTTGTCGTGCAGCGGCGAGCAGTTCGCCGTAGTGGTTTCTCAGGATGCGGGAGCGCTCCCGGTTGGAGAGGTTTTCAGGCAATTGCGTGAAGAGCGGTTCCGTTTCTTCCGTGATTTCCTGCAGGGCTTCATCCTCCATGGGCAGTGCCTGGTAAAGATCGGCCACCCGGTCCATGTAGGCCAGGTAGATGGCCTCGGGATCGTGGGCGACGCCGCGGAACGGATCGCCCGGACGGATGATCAGCAGCAGCGCGGCGCAGGCGGCGACGGCGAAGGCCAGGACGGGGGCGGGGCGGAGATTCCGGATCGCAGCCCGGAATGAGGTCAGGAAAAGCCGGGCGCGGAAGCGCGCCTCATGTCCTTCGGCGGGGGATTCCGTGTCGAAGGCGGCAGCGTTTTCGCGGATGTATTTTTCCAGTTCGGTCATATCTTATGATCTTAACATTGCTCTGAGTTTGTCGAGGCCGCGCGAGTAAATCGAGCGGAGCGTCGTCTGCTTGCGGCCGGTCATCTCGGCGATCTCGCCGTAGTCCAGGCCTTCGATGAGCACGAGGTAGAGCACCAGGCGGTAGGGTTCCGGCATCCGGTCCATCGTGTCCCGCACCCGGGAAATGGAGGGTCTTTCGTCATTCGCCGGCTCGACCGGCGAATCTCCCTCAACCATCGCATAGTCCTCCAGGAAAGCCTCCTCGCGGTGGCGCTTGCGCAGCCGGTCGATGGAGGCGCGGATGCAGGTGCGTGCCAGCCAGGCGGAGACCTGGGCCCCGGAGCCGAACGTCCGCTGCGGGGCGGACACGAATTTCATGATCGTGTCCTGCATCACCTCTTCCGCTTCGTCGGAATTCCGCAGGATCCGCAGGCTGATGTTGTACAGCCGACGGTGGTGTTCCTGGTAGAATTGCGTGATTTCCTGACGTGTCATCTTTGCGTTCTCTGCTTATATAACGCAGAAACATCCGGATTGTTGCAAGTCCGGATGTTTATTTTTCAAAAAAGCTGAAATGCACGCGGCCGTAGGTCTTTTCCTTTTTAAAATAAGGATGGCCGGTGAAAGAATGTTCATCGCCGTGCTCCAGGATGAAGTAGCAGCCCGGATGAAGCAGGTCCAGCGACAGGACCTTGTCGGGCAGGGTGTCCAGCCCTTCGAGGGCGTAGGGAGGATCCGCGAAGATGAGATCGAATTTCTCGTGGCAGATGGGAAGGAAATCGAAGACGTTGGCGTGGACGGCCGTGACGGCCGGCAGGCCGAGCCGGGCGGCCTCGCGGCGGATGAATGCGGCGTGGTCGCGGTTCATCTCGACGCAGTACACGCGGCGCGCGCCGCGCGACGCGAATTCATAGGACACGGCGCCGGTGCCGCCGAAGAGATCGAGCACCTGCAGGTCTTCGAATTCGTACTCGTTGTTGAGGATATTGAACAGGCCCTCCCGGGCGAAATCCGTGGTGGGCCTGGCACCATAGCCCATGGGGGGCTGGATGGGTTTGCCTTTCAGGCGGCCGCCGATGATTCTCATAGGTTGACGACGGCTTTGAAATAGCGGTACAGCGACATCTCGTCTTCCGCGTCCAGCGGGGTCCGCCAGCAGATGGTGGATACCTCCGGATTCAGCTGGAGCGACTTCAAGGACAGGAAGATGTAGTATTCCGCCGTGGTGAAGTCCTGGACGGGGAAGCTGTTGGCCAGCATCAGGTTCTTGCCCTGGGCGATGGCCAGATACAGCCGCTGGTCGCACAGGCTGCAGAGTATCTTGTTGTACTCCGGGCAGTCCTGCAGCTGCGTGAGCAGTTTGTAGATCTCCGGTGTACCGTCCACAACGACACTGTCCTCGCCTACGGAGTAGACAAGGACAGCGTCATATTGCGGAAGGTCGAGGTGCTCGACTGCGTCATCCTCTTTCAAATCCGCCACTTCGGCCAGCGCCTGTCGCGCCGTCGCAGGGTCGAAAAATCGGGAGGGGACGAGGGTGAACACTACTCCCAGTTACCTGCGTTGTTGTTCGGGGCGGTGATGGAACCGACCTGCAGACCCTCGTAGCGGTTGAGGTCGCGGCTCTCGGCGTCAAGGTTGATGCGGAGCTGGTTGTCCATGCCCTTGAGGAGGGACTTCCAGGGGATGCGGGCCTCGAAGAGGGGCACGGGCACGCCGGACACCATCTTGATGGCGGATTCCATCTGGATGGGCTCCTTGCCGGAGAACGGGATGTACTTGAGGGAGTCGATGCAGAAGTCCGGACGGTTGTTGAAGAGGGTGTCGCGCACCGGGATCTTGGTCACGGTGGAGAACACGACCTTCTGTCCGGCGGCATACGCCTCCTGAAGCTTCTCGGTCAGCTGCTCGGGCTTGAGCTTCTTGTTGGCCTTCTTGATAGCCTCGGTGTTCATCACGGCGAGGGAGTCGTCCATGGAGCCGATCTGCATCACGATCTCCATCTGGCCGTTCTCGTAGAACTGCTTCAGGGAGTCCACGGAAGAGTTGAACTTGCCGGTGACGGACTTGTAGGCGACCTGCAGGGTGCGGATGTCCTTGAGACGCTGCACGGCGACGGCCTGCCGGCTGTCACGCTCCTTGTTGAAGTTGACCGGCTTCATGATGTTGCTGTACAGCAGATAGACCAGACCGCAGATGGCCGCCAGCAGGACGACCTCGATAATAATCTTTGCTACTTTGTTCATTGTATCGGTTGATTTTATTTGATATCCAAAGTCCCACAAAGTTATGAAAATGATTTATCAAATGCAATATTCTTATTAAATTTGCACAGTTTTTTTGGAAGATATGCAAGCGCCCGTTCCGGCAGATATCCAGCGTCTGGAGACCTTTCTCGCGTCCGCGAAACGCGTTTCCGTCGTCGTGCACACGCATCCCGACGGGGATGCGGTCGGGAGCGGCGCAGCCATGCTCGCCTATCTCCGGCAGTGCCGGGGGCTGGACGCATGCCTGCTGCTGCCGGACGCCGCACCCGCTTCGCTCGATTTCGCGCTTCCCGCGGAATGCGTCATCGTAGCCGCCCGCGAACCGGAAGCGGCTGCCGCGCGGATCGCCGGGAGCGACCTGCTGGTCTGCCTGGACATGAACGGCTTCTCCCGGGCGGAGGCGCTGGCCGCCCCGCTGCGGGATTCCGCTGCGCGCAAAGTGCTGATCGACCATCACTTGAATCCGGAGCGCGCGTCCTTCGACCTGACGTTCAGCGAGACGGAGATTTCCTCCGCCTGCGAGCTGCTCTACCGGGTGCTGCTCGCCCTGCCGGGCGTGGGGACGGCCGACCGGCTGCCCCTGTCCGTGCTCACGTCCCTGATGACGGGCATGACCACGGACACCAACAATTTCGCCAATTCCGTTTTCCCCTCCACCCTGCAGATGGCATCCGAACTGCTGGCTGCCGGCGTGGACCGGGATGCGCTGCTGGATAATCTATATCACAATTACCGCGAAAACCGTTTCCGCGCCATGGGCGCCTGCCTGCAGGAGCGGATGCGCATCACCCCGGAAGGGGCGGCGTGCATCGTGCTCGACCGGGCCTTCCTGGAGCGTTTCGACCTGCAGGACGGGGAGACCGAGGGCTTCGTCAATCTCCCGCTGGGCATCGACCGGGTACGGATCAGCCTGCTGCTCCGCCAGGACGACGGCCATTTCCGCGTGTCCATCCGCTCGAAAGAGGGAATTTCCGCCAACCGGCTGGCCACGGAGGCCTTCCACGGCGGCGGGCATGAGCGCGCGGCGGGCGGCAAATTGTTCTTCCCGCAGGATATCGCCGGACCGGCGCAGGCGGAGGATTACATCCTGAACGTGACGGCACGATTTATGCGGAAGAAATGACACCGATGAATATGAAGAAAACCTTATTATACCTGAGTTTGGCGGCGCTCGTTCTGGCCGGATGCGCCAAAGACCCGAAGACGGGCGTGAACGATGCCGCCAAGCGATACCTCGAAGCGTGGATCCTGGTGAACCATCCCGAGGCCACGCGTACGGCGCTTGGCTCCTATGTGCTTGAAGATACGCCCGGCTCGGGCGTCTCCGCCAACTCGGTGGACGCCTATCCCTACGTCCGTGTCAACTATACGCTGCGCACCCTGAACGGTGCCGTCCAGACCACGACTTCCGAGGCCATGTCCAAGCAGCTGGGCACGTTCGCGACGAACCAGCTGAAAAACCCTTACTATGGCCCTGTGGTCTGGTATCGCGGCAACGACAACCTGGTGGCGGGACTCGAAGAGCTGGTCTCCACGATGAACGTCGGCGGACGGCGCACGGTGGTGATTCCCAGCTGGCTGATGGGCGTTGACGGAAGTACGAACAAGTCTGTCCGCTTCGATACGGCTGAAGAGTATCTCAAGAACGTGTCCGGCAGCAGTCCGATGATCTACGAGGTGGAGCTGACGGATGCCATTCCCGATATCCTGCAATGGCAGATCGACTCCATCGGCCGGTATCTGGCGAAGCAGTTCCCCGGCAAGACCGCGGCGGACTCGACCAAGAAGGGATTCTATTATTTCCGTACGGGTGCGCCTTCTTCCGAGAACAGTTTCCCAAACGACACGACGATCTACATCAACTATGTCGGTCGCCGGCTGGACGGCTCGGTTTTCGATACCAGCATCGCGGATACGGCCAAGTACTATGGCATCTATTCCGCGTCCAGGACCTACGGGGCCTGCAAGATCACTTGGTACAGTTCCGACAAGGACTACACCAGCATCACCATGACCATGCCTGAATCTTCGAGCGGGACGAGTGTCATCAACGGATTCTCGCTGGGCCTCGACCAGATGCATCCGCACGAGAAGGGCTCGGCGATCTTCGTCTCGAACTGGGGATATGGAGTCAGCGGCTCGAGTCCCGCCATTCCGGGTTATTCACCCTTGCGTTTCGATTTCGAAGTCGTGAACAAACCCAAATAAGGAATGACGGCTGCAGGTGCGGCTCCGACCGAACTCGGAACCGAGAAAATCGGTAAACTCCTGAAGCAGTACGCCGTCCCGGGCATCATCGCCCAGACGGCGGCTTCTTTGTACAATATGGTGGACAGCATCTACATCGGGCACATCCCCGGTGTGGGCTCCGCCGCCATCAGCGGCCTGGCCGTCACCTTCCCCCTGATGAACCTGTCCATCGCGATGGGCACGCTGGTCGGCGTGGGCGCCATGACGCTCATCTCCGTCCTGCTGGGGCAGCGCAACTACGGCGCGGCGCAGAAGGTGCTCGCCAACGTGCTGACCCTCAACGTCATCATCGGCGTCATCTTTACGGCGCTGACCCTCCCGTTCCTGGACCCGATCCTGCGTTTCTTCGGGGCCAGCGATACCACCCTGCCTTTTGCCCGGGATTACATGACGATCATCCTGGCGGGCAACGTGTTCACGCACCTGTATCACGGCTTCAACGGCCTGATCCGCTCCTCCGGCCACCCCAAGGTGGCGATGGGCCTGACCCTGTTCACCGTGTTCTCGAACGCGGTTCTGGATCCGATTTTCATCTTTGTACTGGGAATGGGCATCCGCGGCGCCGCCCTGGCGACCATCCTCTGCCAACTGGTGGCCCTCGTTTATACCCTCCGCTTCCTGTCCGACAAGCGGCGCCTGCTGCATTTCACGAAGCCGCTCTTCCAGCTGGACTGGCGCGTGGCGAAGCAGTCGCTGGCCATCGGCGTCGGTCCCTTCCTGATGAACGTGGCCGCCTGTCTGGTGGCGCTGTTCATCAACCAGCAGCTGGGCAAGTACGGGGGCGACCTCGCCATCGGCGCCTACGGCATCGTGAACCGGCTGTGCATGTTGTTCGTGATGATCAACATGGGCTTCAACCAGGGCCTGCAGCCGATTGCGGGCTACAATTACGGGGCACGTCAGTACTCCCGCGTCAAGGAAATCTTCATCCTCACGGCCAAGTGGGAGATACTCGTCACGCTGCTCTGCTTCCTGATGTCGGAGCTGGTTCCGCGCACGGCGGTGAGCCTGTTCACCAACGATCCCCAGCTCATCGACCTGGCCGCCCGCGGGCTCCGCATCATGAACTGCGGCTTTGCCTTCGTGGGCTTCGGCATGGTCACGGGCAACTTCTTCCAGTGCCTCGGGATGGTGCGCAAGTCCATCTTCCTGTCGCTGTCGCGCCAGCTGCTCTTCCTGCTGCCGCTGATCTACACCCTGCCGCTCTGGCTGCAGGAAACGGGCGTCTGGATCAGTTTCCCGATTTCCGACACCTTGAACATCATCATCTCCGCCATCCTGATCGTGCGGCTGTTCCGCAAGTTCGACCGCCTTCAGGACGGCGAGAATCCCGATATCCTGGGCAGTACCATCCAATCCTAGCGTTATGGAGCAGAAGCATATCCTGATCAACATCGGGCGCCAGTTCGGCGCCGGCGGCAAGGGCGTCGCCGAGATCCTCGGCCAGCGCCTGGGCATCCCGGTCTATGACAACGAGCTGCTGCAGAAGGCGGCGGAGGAGAGCGGATTCAACCCCGCGCTGTTCCGCAAGAGCGACGAGCGCCGCCGCCTGTTCCGTTTCGGCAGCCTCTTCGGGCTGAACCGCGCCAGCTCTTACGCGCCGTCGGCCATCGACGGCACGGAGCTGTTCAAGTACCAGAGCGACGCCATCCGCGACATCGCGCAGCAGGGGAGTGCCATCTTCCTCGGGCGCGCTTCGGACTACGTTTTGCGCGACATGGACTGCCTGGACGTCTTCATCTGCGCGCCGCTCGCCGACCGCGTGAAGCGGGTGTGCGAGCGCACGGGCATGGCCGCCGAAGAGGCGGAAAAGTTCATTCTGAAAAAGGAAAAGGCGCGCCGCGACTACTATAATTTCTACACCTTCGGCGACTGGGGTGTCGCCTCCAACTACGACCTCTGCCTCGACTCCTCCCTCCTCGGCCTTGACGGCTGCGCCGATTTAATCATCGAATTCGGAAAAAGATCGGGTCGGATTTGATTTCCGCTGGGCGGCAGGCTTGCCCCTGCAGGGCAAAAAAACCGTCCTCGCTCCGCTGCGGAAATGCCCTGCAGGGGCAACCTGCCGCTCCAGCGGCTACAAGCCTTTCGCCTTCCCTTCGTCCCAGATGGCGTCCATCTCGGCGAGGGTCATGTCGGTGAGCTTGCGGCCCTTCTTGAGGGTCTGTTCTTCCAGATAGGTGAAGCGGCGGCGGAATTTGCTGCAGGTGCCGCTCAGGGCCGCTTCCGGATCGACGTCGTAGAGCCGCGCGGCGTTGATGACGGCGAAAAGAAGGTCGCCGAATTCCTCTTCCATGTGGCGCTGGTCCTGCTCGCCGCAGGCCTCCTGCGCTTCGCCCAGTTCTTCGCGCACCTTGTCCCAGACATCCTCGCGCTGCTCCCAGTCGAAGCCGCAGCCGCGGGCCTTCTCCTGCATCGAGAGGGCTTTCAGGACGGCCGGCATGGCGTCCGGAATGCCGGACAGGACGGTCTTGTTGCCGTCCTTCTCCTTGGCCTTGACCAGCTCCCAGGTGTCGGCGATTTCCTTCGCGGACGTCGGCTTGCCGGCCTCCGGACCGAAGACGTGCGGGTGGCGGAAGACCATCTTGTCCACGACCTTGTCGAGCGAATCGGCGATGTCGAAGGCCCCTTCCTCCTGCGCGATGCGCGCATAGAAAACAAGGTGGTAGAGCAGGTCGCCGATCTCCTTGGCCGTGCCCGGACGGTCGCCCTTCAGGATGGTGTCGCTGAGTTCATAGACCTCTTCCTCCGTCATCGGACGGATGGTCTCCATCGTCTGGGCGGCGTTCCAGGGGCAGCGCTCGCGCAGGGCGTCCATCGTATCGAGCAGCCGGCCGAAGGCCGCGAGTTTTTCTTCTTTGGTATGCATGGAAATATTTGCTACATTTGCGCTTGCAAAAATAACAATAATTCTTCGACATGAAGCCGATCCGATACGTTTCCGCCGACGAGGCGGTCAGCCACATTCCCTCCCATTGCCATATCCACCTGAGCAGCGTCGCAAGCGTGCCGCACTGCCTCATCCAGGCGCTCTGCCGCCGCGCGGACGCGGGGGACGTGAAGGATCTTCATTTCCACCATTTCCATACGGAAGGCCCCGCCCCCTACAGCGAGCCGCGCTACGAAGGCATCTTCTTCGAGCAGGGCTTCTTCGTGGGCCCCAACGTGCGGGCGAACGTCAACGCCGGCTATGCCGACTACCTGCCGGTGCACCTGGGCGAGAGCCAGAAACTCTACCGCGAGGGCTTCATCAAGCTGGGTGCGGCGCTGGTCAACGTGTCGCTGCCGGACGAGCAGGGGCGCGTCAGCCTCGGCACCTCCGTGGACTGCTCCGTCGCGGCCGTGGAGAGCGCGGACCTCGTGATCGGCGTCGTCAACCCGAACGTCCCGTTTGCCTACGGCGACCTCCTTCCGCTGGAGAAATTCGACTACCTCGTGCAGGACGACACGCCGCTGGTGACGGCCGCCTTCGCCGAGCCGACGCCCACCGAGGTGCTCATCGGCAAGAACTGCGCGGCCCTCGTGGAGGACGGCGACTGCATCCAGATGGGCATCGGCGCCCTGCCGAACGCGCTCGCGGCGCAGCTCGGCGGCCACAAGCACCTGGGCCTGCACACGGAGATGTTCGCCGACGGCCTGCTCCGCCTGATCAAGGCGGGCGTCATCGACGGCGCCAACAAGAAGATCGACACCGGCAAGGTCGTCGCCTCCTTCCTGCTCGGCTCGCAGGAGGTCTATTCCTTCATCGACCACAACCCGCAGGTCCTGATGCGGGACATCAAATACACCAACGACCCGTGGGTCATCTCGCAGAACCCGCACATGAAGGCCATCAACTCCGCCACGGAGGTGGACTTCACCGGCCAGATCAGCGCCGACTCCATCGGCACCCGCATCTTCAGCGGCACCGGCGGCCAGCTCGAGTTCGTCAAGGGCGCCACCATGTCCGAGGGCGGCAAGAGCATCACCGCGTTCGCATCCCGCACGCTGAAGGGGAAGAACAAGATCGTCGCGGAGCTGAATCCGGGTGCCGGCGTCGTCACACCCCGCGCGGACGCCCACTGGATCGTGACGGAATACGGCGCCGTGGACCTCTACGGCAAGAGCCTGCAGGAGCGTGCCAAGCTGATGATCGGCATCGCGCACCCGGACGACCGGGAAATGCTGGACCGCGCGGCCTTCGAGCGCTTCGGCCCGCACTGGCACAACTTCAGTGTTTAGTATTCCAAAGGAATTGCTTATCTTTGCAAACTATCAGTAGTTATACCCGCGATGCCCGATTATAAGATCCACGAAGTCAGCAGCCGCAAGGAGCTCATGCAGTTCATCCGTTTCCCGGACGAACTCTATAAGGATTGCTCCCAGTACGTGCCCGCGCTGCACAGCGACCAGGTCAAGTCGCTGACGCGTGTCGCGCCGCTCAAGTACTGCACCCACAAACTGTGGCTCGCGCTGGACGGCAACAAGGTGGTCGGACGCATCAGCGGCATGATCAATCCCCGCTACAACGAGCTCTACGGCAAGAAGCGCGCCCGCTTCGGCTGGTTCGACTGCATCAAGGACATCGAGGTGGCCCGCCTGCTGCTCGGCACGGCGGAGGCCTGGGCAAAGACTCAGGGCATGGACGAGATCCACGGCCCGCTCTACTACAACACCTTCGGCAAACAGGGCATGCTGGTGGAGGGATATGACCACATCCCGCCCTTCAACTGCCTCTATAATTTCCCGTACTACAACGACTTCGTCAAGGAGCTGGGCTACGAAAAGGAGTGCGACTGGATCCAGTACAAGATGGTCGCGAACCATGGTGTTCCCGAGAAGGCCCGCCGCGTGTCCAAAATGGTGCAGGAGCGTTACAACCTGCATTTCGGCAGTATCGACGCGCTCAAGAAGGACAAGGCGCTGGTGCGCAAGTTCTTCCAGGTGTACAACGAGAGCTTTGCTTCGTCCGTGATGAATTTCATCCCCCTGACGGAGGAGGAAATCGACGAAGAGGCCTCGAACGTGATGCCGTTTCTCTCGGACAAGATCAGCTGCGTGCTGCTCGACGAGCACAATGAGATCGTGGCGTTCGGCATCTCCTTCCCGACCATTTCCCCGGCCCTGCAGAAGGCGAAAGGCAAGCTCTTCCCCTTCGGCTGGTGGCACCTCTGGCGCGCGATGCACAACTACGAGGTCACGGACCTGATGGTCAACGGCGCTGCGCCGGAATGGCAGAACAAGGGCGTGTCCTCGGTCTATTACGAAGAAATCGCGGACAAGGCCCTCAAAGTGGGCAACCGTTGGGCCATCTCCAACCCGCAGATAGAATCCAACAGCGCGGTCAATATCTGGAACAGCTACGAACACGAGCCGTTCATGCGCCGCCGCTGCTACCTCAAGAAGATTTAATTCATGGCAGACAACAATACCTTACTCGACAAAGTCCTCTCCCTCGAAGGCAAGTTCAAATCGCTGCAGGAGCAGCTCGCGAGCCCCGAGGCCATGGCGGACATGAAGAAATACGTCCAGCTGAACAAGGACTACAAGGAGCTGGAACCGATCATCAAGACCGGCAAGCAGTATGAGAAGATGGTGGAGGACCTCGCCTCCGCCAAGGACATCCTTGTCAACGAGAAGGATGAAGAGCTGCGTGAAATGGCCCGTATGGAGATCGCGGAGATCGAGCCCAAGATCCCCGAGATGGAGCAGCAGATCAAGCTCCTGCTCATCCCGGCCGACCCCGACGACGGCAAGAACGCCATGGTCGAGATCCGCGGCGGCACCGGCGGCGACGAGGCGGCCATCTTTGCCGGCGACCTCTTCCGCATGTATCAGCATTTCGCGGAGCGCCGCGGCTGGAAGCTTGAAGTGACGGACCAGGCGCCCGGCACCTCCGGCGGCTTCAAGCAGATCGTCTTCAAGCTCTCCGGCAACGACGGCGTGTACGGCGTGATGAAATACGAGTCCGGCGTGCACCGCGTCCAGCGCGTGCCGCAGACGGAGACCCAGGGCCGCATCCAGACCTCAGCCGCTTCCGTGGCGGTCTTCCCGGAGGCCGGCGAATTCGACGTGGACCTGAGCTGGGACGACATCCGTCTGGACCTCTTCTGCTCTTCCGGCCCGGGCGGCCAGGGCGTGAATACCACGTATTCCGCCGTCCGCCTTACCCACATCCCTTCCGGACTGGTGGTACAGTGCCAGGAGGAGCGCTCCCAGCTGAAGAACAAGGACCGCGCATTCGAAGAATTGCGCACGCGCCTCTACAACCTGGAGCACCAGAAATACCTGGACGGCATTGCCGCCAAGCGCAAGACGATGGTGTCCACGGGCGACCGCTCCGCCAAGATCCGCACCTACAACTACCCGCAGGGCCGCGTCACGGACCACCGCATCAACTGGAGCATGTACAACCTGCCCGTCTTCATGGACGGGGATATCCAGGAGTGTATTGACCAGCTGCAGATCGCCGAGAACGCCGAGCGTCTGAAAGAAGCCGGCGATTAATATTTCCTAAAGGCTAAACAAGCGTTGTGGCCTCCGAAACCGAAGGAATCGGAGAGGCCAAGATTCACGTCGGCCTTGACGGCGACGTTGGGCGTGTAGTCCAGGTCGCATTCGGGATCCGGCGCGTCCAGGTGGACCGTCGGCGGCACGATGCCTTCCTGCAGGGCGAGCACCGTGGCCACGGCCTCGACGGCGCCGGTGGCGCCGAACATGTGGCCGTGCATGGACTTGGTGCTGCTGATGTGGCACTTGTAGGCGAAGTCGCCCATCGCGAGCTTGTAGGCCTTGGTCTCGGCCACGTCGTTGAGGAGCGTGCCCGTGCCGTGGGCGTTGATATAGACGTTGTCTTTGGCGGGATCGAAACCGGACTGCTCCAGCGCGATCTTGATGCACTCGGCCTGGGTCGTCCCCTCGGGGCGCGGAGCCGTCGCGTGGAAGGCGTCGCAGGTGCTGCCGTAGCCCGTGACCTCGGCGTAGATGTGGGCGCCGCGGGCCTTGGCGTGCTCCATTTCCTCGAGGATCATGATGGCCGAACCGTCCGCCATCACGAAGCCGCTGCGGTTCGCGTTGAACGGCAGGGAGGCGTACTGCGGATCGGTGGCGCGGGTGAGCGCCTTGGCGTTCGCAAAGCCGGCGATGCCGATCGGGATGGTGCAGCGGTCCGTGCCGCCGGCGATGATGGCGTCGGCATAGCCGTGCCGGATGGTGCGGAACGCCTCGCCGATGGAGTGCGTGGAGGTGGCGCAGGCCGTCACGATGTCGATGCAGGAGGCCTGGGCGTTGAATTTGATGGCGATCTGGCCACCGGCCATGTCGCTGATCATCGTGGGGACGAAGTTGGGGGAGACCCACTGTCCGGAGGGATCTTCGAAGAATTTCTGCAGCTCCCGCTGAATGGTCGTGAAGCCGCCGATGCCGGAGCCGACGTAGGTGCCGAGCCGGGCCGGGTCGATGTTCTCGCCGGCGACGAGCCCCGCATCCCGCATGGCCTGCCAGGCGGATGCCATGCCGTAGATCGTGAACGGATCCTGCTTGCGGATGAACGGCTTGTCCATCCCGTATTCTTCGGGATTGAAATTGCGGACCAGACCGCCGATCTTGACGGCGAGGTTGTCCGTGGGGTATTCCGTGATATAGTCGATGCCGCACACGCCGTGGATGAGGTTGTCCCAGAAAGTCCTGACGTCGTTGCCGACGCAGGAGAGGACGCCCAGCCCGGTCACTACTACTCTTTTCTCCATAAAGAATCCTTTTTTTAACGGCGCAAAGGTAGCAAATAATTCTTATATTTGCATTCTATAGGGACCTGTAAGACTATGATCGCACTCCATGACCGGCTTCCTCGTTATCTGCTCGAAAAGGAGCAGATCTGGACCACCGTGGTCTATACCGCGCTGTTCTCGCTGGTCTTCATCCTGGTCAGCATTCCCTTCTCCGGCTCGGCCTGGTTCGCCCTCGGCGAGAGCGAGGCCTTCATCTACACGCTCGCGTTCATCCTGCTCTCCGCGCTGCTCATCATCCTGAGCCGCGCGCTGATGCACCGCTGCCGCGACCTCCAGCATTTCACCCTGCTGGGCTATATCGCGTGGAACGTGGCGGAAGTCGCGGTCGTGGCCCTGCTCTACACGGTCTTCACCCGCAGGGGCATGGAAGTGGGCATTATCGCGGGCGACGGCCGCGAAACCGGGGAGATCTTCCTCAGCGCCATGGTCTATGCGGCGGTGTGCCTGTGCGTGCCGTTTGCATTCTGCGCCCTGCACTTCGCACTGCAGGACCGGGACAACACCATCCGGCTGATGAACTACGGCAACGTGGTCAGCGACAAGCCGGCCGTGCCGTATTCCGACAAGCGCATCACCCTGTTCGACAACAACGGCGTGCTCAAGTTCTCCATCAGCTCGGACAACCTCTATTTCATCGAGTCGGACGACAACTACATCAAGGCGTGGTACATGGACAGCGCCGGCGAGATGAAGCAGTACATGCTGCGCTGCCGGCTCAAGACGGTGGAGGACAGCTTCGCGGACAGCGAGCTGGTCCGCTGCCACCGCAAGTACATCGTCAACATCCGCAAGATCTCCATCCTGAAGTCCGAGAAAGAGGGCTACAAGGTCGATTTCGACATCGACTCCATCGAGCCCATCCCCATTTCGAAAACCTATGAGCAGGCCGTCCTGGCCCGCTTCAATTCGCGTTAGCATATGTGGCAAAGAGTTCAAACACTGTATCTTCTCCTGGCGACGGGTCTGGTCGTCGCCCTCCTGTTCTGCACCAAGGCAGGTGAGATCCCCTATACCGAATACTGGCCCTACGCCGTCCTGATCATCCTGACGAGTTTCCTGCAGGTCATGGCGCTGACCACGTACAAGCACCGCATTTTCCAGATGCGTACCGCCTCCCTGTCGGCCATCATCCTGATCGGCCTGCAGATCTGGCTGGTCGTCGATTTCATCAAGACCCACAACGATCCGATGTTCCACGTGACCGCCATCTTCCCGATCGTGGCCACGATCCTGGATTTCCTCGCCGCGCGGAGCATCCTCGCGGACGAGCTGCTGGTGCGCAGCGCCGACCGCCTGCGCGCCGCCAAGCGCAAGAAGAAATAATCATCAAACACCACATAATCATGAGAATTCCCGAATCAGAACTCATCATCAACGGCGACGGCTCCGCGTTCCACATCCACATCCGCCCGGAACAGCTGGCCGACAACGTGATTCTCGTCGGCGACCCCGGCCGGGTCGCCATGGTCAAGTCCTATTTCTCCTCCATCGAGGCGGAGGCTGCTTCCCGCGAATTCGTGTGGGCGACCGGTCTGTACAACGGCAAGCGCATCACCGTCCTGTCCACCGGCATCGGCACGGACAACATCGACATCGTGATGACGGAGCTGGACGCCCTCGCCAACATCGACTTCAATACCCGCGAGGTCAAGCCCGAGCACCGCACGCTGGACATCCTGCGCATCGGCACCTGCGGCGCCATCCAGCCGGAGATCCCCCTCGGCGCCTTCATCCTGTCGCACATTTCCGTGGGCTGCGACGGCCTGCTGAACTGGTACGAGAACCGCGACAGCATCGCGCTCCTCGACTTCGAAGAGGCCTTCAAGAAGCATGTCCACTGGGACAAGCACCTGCCCGACCCGTACTTTGTGCGCGCCAGCCAGAAGATGATCGACAAATTCGCGGACTGCACCGTGAAGGGCATGACCATTTCCGCGAGCGGCTTCTACGGCCCGCAGGGACGCGTCGTCCGCCAGGGCCTTGCCATGCCGAACATGCTCGAGGATTTCGAGACCTTCGAGTTCGGCGGCTACAAGATCACCAACTTCGAGATGGAAGGCTCGGCGCTCGCCGGCATGTCCGCCAAACTCGGCCACAACGCCGCCACGGTCTGCTGTGCCATCGCACACCGCTATCTCAAGGACGCCAATACGGACTACAAGCCCCGCGTGGCGGAGCTTGTAGAACTGGCGCTGAAGAAGCTCAGCGAGTAAGCTGCAGCGTTATTTTTTCGGATACAGATCCCGGGTGGTATAAATCTTCCATCCGGGATCTTCGATTCCGGAGTCGGTCAGGGTGGCGTCCAGCGGGCGGTACACGCCCTTGATGACGTTCTCCTCCAGGAAGCGGAGCTCCTCGGAAACGTTGCGCAGCATCGAGCCGGCAATCTCATGCCCGGCGCCCTGGAAGCGGTAGATCTGGAAGTTGGCCGCGGCCTGCTTCAGCTTCTTCGCCAGCGCGTCGCTGCCGGCGAACTGGTTGCGGAGAATGGTGATTTTCCCGAACGGGACGATGCGGTCCTCCGTGCCGTAGAGCAGCAAGGTGGGGCAGGGCTTCTGCGGGAACGTGATCGGGCCCTCCCTCGAGAAGACGCCGCCCGCGAAGGCCATGACGCCTGCGTAGTTGAACCAACTCGGCAGTACCTGCGCCGGGGCTTTCCCGTTACAGATTTCCCATTCGGCCTGCAGGACCGTGATGGCACCGGCGGAAGAGCCGCTGAGGATGATGCGGTCCGGGTCGATACCGAGCTCCACGGCGTTGTCGATCAGGTAGTTGGTGGCGGCGAAGAGGTCATCCGCGGCCACCTGGATGGCTCCGCTCAGGATGGGTGCCATGGCGAGCTTGTTCTTCATCGCCTTGCCCTTCAGCCCCAGGCGGTAGTCGATGGCGACCACGTGGTAGCCCGCATCGGCCAGCTGCCGGTACCAGACCCGGTCGCCCGGCTGGTTGCGCTGGCCCATGAGGAAGGCGCCGCCGAATACATGGATGATCACCGGCTTGCGCAACGTGTCTGCGCAGGGGCCGCGGTCCGGCGCCGCGGAATAGAAGTCGAGCAGCAGGTCGCAGGTGTCGCGCTGCGCGAAGAGCAGGGTCCGGTCGGGGTTGGGGATGTCCGGGCTCTCCGCCACGGAGAGGCGGTGCTGCGCCTGTCCCAAATAGCAGGAGAACAGGAGCAGGAGGGGGAGAATCAGGCGTTTCATCTCAGCTGAGGTAATGATTGTCCGACTGCACGTCGGCATACAAACGGGTAAGCTGCTCTCCGAGCGGACCCAGCAGATCTTCCATGCGGGGGAGGACGGTCTCGGTCTGCTCGAAGATGATATGCTGCTCGCGCATCAGGGCGACCAGCCGGTCGTAGTCGAACTGCCGGCCGCGGAGCAGCTCCGCGGCGACGCTCTTTTCGTGGCGGACGAGCGCAAGCAGCAGGTGGGCGGGGAAGATCTCGTGCCCGCCCTGCTTGAGGGCCTCGTAGGCCGCGCCGCCCACGAGCGCGGCGGCGCTGCGTGTCGGTCGGACCTGACCCTGGTCCTGCCAGGGAATGGCTTGCTCGCCGAAAACCTGCTCGTCGATGGCGCGCTTGAAGGCGTCGAGATCCACGCCGCAGGCGCTCAGGATACGGCAGGCTTCGTTGTTCCGATGGCGCAGCAGACCCAGCACGACGTGGTCTGCGCCGACGCCGTAGTTGCCGGTGCGCATGGCCTCGTCGCGGGCATAGCAGAGGATGGTCTGCAGGTCTCTCGAAAACTTGATTTCCATCGGGTCAAATTATGGACAAAAATAGCAAATTAATCGGAAATTTTAGTTATTTTTGCATGTTTAGAACTATAGTGTATTTTTATGGACGAGGTAAAGAATCCCGAAGAAATCCAGGAAGAAGTGAAAGGCATCATCGAGCCGGTGGAGATTGACCACGAGATGCGTACGGCATACATCGATTATTCGATGTCCGTCATCGTGTCCCGCGCCCTCCCGGACGCCCGGGACGGTCTGAAGCCCGTGCAGCGCCGCGTGCTCTTCGGCATGGACGGCCTGGGCCTGAGCTACAGCGGCCAGACCAAGAAGTCTGCCCGTATCGTGGGCGAGGTGCTGGGTAAGTTCCACCCGCACGGCGACTCCAGCGTTTACGACGCAATGGCGCGCCTGGCGCAGCCGTGGAACCAGCGCTATCCGCTGGTCTTCGGCCAGGGCAACTTCGGTTCGATGGACGGCGACCCCGTGGCCGCCATGCGATATACGGAAGCCAAACTCGAGAAGATGACGGAGGACGTCCTGGCCGACCTGGACAAGGACACCGTCGATATGACGCTCAACTTCGACGACTCCCTCCAGGAGCCGACCGTGCTGCCGACCAAGCTCCCGCTGCTGCTGCTCAACGGCTCCGCGGGCATTGCCGTCGGTATGGCCACGAACATGGCCCCGCACAACCTCGGCGAGGTGTGCGACGCCATCTGCGCCTATATCGACAATCCTGACATTACCACCGAGGAGCTCATGGAGCACATCCAGGGCCCTGATTTCCCGACCGGCGGCATCATCATGGGCCGGCAGGGTATCGTTGACGCGTACAACACCGGCCGCGGCCGCGTGGTGATCCGCGCCAAGACCGAGATCGAGGAAGGCGACAACGGCCGCGAGACCATCGTGGTGACCGAGGTCCCCTACATGGTCAACAAGGCCGACATGCTGTCCCGCATCAGCGAGATGGTGCATGAAAAGAAGATCGAGGGCATCTCCGACATCCGGGAGCTGACCAACCGCGAAGGCATCCGCATCGAGTTCGTCGTCAAGAAGGAGGCGAACGCGAACGTCGTCCTGAACACCCTCTTCAAATACACGGCGCTGCAGAGCAGCTTCTCCATCAACAACGTGGCCCTGGTGGGCGGCCGTCCCCGGACGATGTCGCTCAAGGACATGCTGGCCACGTTCGTGGACTTCCGCCACGAGGTGGTGGTCCGCCGGACGAGGTTCGACCTGGACAAGGCCCAGAAGCGCGCCCACATCCTCGAAGGCCTGCTCAAGGCCATCGACGTGATCGACGAGATCATCGCCATCATCCGGGCTTCCCGCAGCGTCGATGACGCCAAGGCGACCTTGATGTCCACCTTTGGCTTCGACGACGTGCAGGCCGCGGCCATCGTGGAGATGCGCCTGCGCCAGCTCACCGGCCTGGAGAAGGACCGCCTGCAGGCGGAATACGACGACCTCGAGAAATTCATCGCCCACTGCCAGGCGGTGCTCGCGAGCACCGAGCTTCAGCTGGGCATCGTCAAGGAGGAGACCCAGGACCTCAAGGCCCGCTACGGCGACGCCCGCCGCACGGAGATCACCCTCTCCGACGACGAATTCAACCCGGAAGATTTCTATGCCGACGAGGACGTCGTGATCACGATTTCCCACCTCGGCTACATCAAGCGCACGGCCCTCACGGAATTCCGTACGCAGGCCCGCGGCGGCGTGGGCAAGAAGGCCAGCGCCACGCGCGACGAAGACTTCATCGAGCACATCTACGTGGCCAACATGCACTCCACGATGCTCTTCTTCACCGACAAGGGCATGTGCTACCGCCTCAAGGTCTATGAGCTGCCGGAAGGCACCCGCACCTCCAAGGGCCGCGCGGTGCAGAACCTGCTCTCCATCGACCCGGAGGACCGCATACGCACCTACCTGAACGTCCGCTCTATCGAGAATCCGGAATACACGGACAACCATTTCGTGATCCTCATCACGAAGCGGGGTGTCGTCAAGAAGACCAACCTGACCGAATATTCCAACCGCCGCAGCCGCAACAAGGGCATCATCGCCATCGGTATCCGCGAAGGGGACGAACTGCTCGACGCGCTGCTCACCGACGGCGCCCACGAGATCATGATCGCCGCCCGCAAGGGCCGCTGCTGCCGCTTCAACGAAGAGGAAGTCCGCGCCATCGGACGCAGCGGATCGGGTGTCCGCGGCATCAATATTGACGAGGACGACGAGGTGGTCGGCGCCATCTCCGCGAACCCGAAAGCGGAGGATGCCGCAGCCCATACTGTGCTGGTAGTCAGCGAGAACGGCTATGGCAAGCGCTCCGATCCGGACGAGTACCGACTGACCTCCCGCGGAGCCAAGGGCGTGAAGACCATCAACATCACTGATAAGACTGGCCCGCTTGTTGCAATCAAGAGCGTGACGGAAGAGAATGATCTGATGATCATCACGAAGTCCGGCCTGACCATCAGAATGGCTGTATCCGACATCCGGGTAGCCGGCAGGGCCACCCAAGGTGTGAGACTGATCAACATCCGGGAAGGAGATGCAATCGCTGCGGTGTCCCCGGTCGCCAAGGCGGAAGAAGAGCTCCCGGAAGATGCTCCGGAGACGGAAACGGAAGTGACCGAATAATTTTAAAGTGGATATTTTAACTATTAACGAATAACCCAATGAAAAAGTTTTTAGCAATCCTCGCAGTCGCTGCCACCATGTTCGCAGTGGATGCACAGGCGCAGAACAAGGAAATGACTGCTGCCAAGGCTGCTCTTGACAAGGCTCAGGCGGCCGTCGAGAATCCGAAACAGAACACCAAGATGCCCACGTGGCTGAAATATGGTGAGACCCTGGTGAAGGCTTACGACGCCCCGGCGGGCAACGCCTGGGTGGGCATGAGCGCCCAGGAGCTCCAGGTCCTTGCCGCCGGCGAGCGCCCGATTTCCGAGTCCCAGGTCGAACTGGGCGGCGAGCCGATGATCAAGCGCGAGTACGCTTTCAAGAACCTTTACTTTGACGGCGCCGGCCAGCTTCGCGTGATCGAGGTCACCAAGCCGATCGTCGCGGATGCGCTCGACAAGGCTGTCGAGGCTTATGCCAAGGCCGCCGAGCTGGATCCCAAGGGCACCAAGACCAAGGAGATCGCCGCTGCGCTGCAGAACATTAACGAGAAATACACGGAAGCGGGTTACAACGCCTACACCCTGGGCCAGCTCGCGGACGCCTCCGTTTACTTTGAGAAGGCCGTCAAGGCTGCCGGCACCGCGCCGCTCAGCCAGCTCGACACCAACTCCCTGTACAACGCCGGCCTGACCGCCTGGCACAGCCTGAATTTCACCCGCGCCCAGAGCTTCTTCGAGCAGTGCCTCTCCTATAAGTACTTCGGCAACGACGGTGAGACCTACGCCAAACTGGCCGACATCGCCGACCGCCTTGGCGACAAGGAGACTTCCAAGAAGTACCTGACCGAGGGTTCCCAGAAGTTCCCGGAGAGCCAGAGCCTGCTGATCGGCCTGATCAACTACTACATCAACAGCGGCGAGGACACCGCCCAGCTCTTCAACCTCTTCGCCGAGGCCCAGAAGAACGAGCCGGACAACGCTTCCCTCTTCTATGTGGAAGGCAACGCCCGCAAGAAGCTCGGCCAGAACGAGGAGGCCCTCGCGGCTTACGAGAAGGCCACCCAGGTCAACCCGAACTACGAGTGGGGCTTCATCGGCAAGGGTATCCAGCTCTACGACATGGCCGTCGAGCTCCAGGACAAGGCTTCCCAGGAGATGGATGACGCCAAGTACATGGCGCTGATGGGCGAGTTCGAGAAATGCCTCAAGGGCTGCATCGAGCCGTTCGAGAAGGGCTTCAACCTCGTTCAGGACGAAGACCTCAAGAAGAGCATCGCCGAGTACCTCAAGAACGCCTGCTTCCGCTTCCGCAGCGAGGGCGAGGAGTTCCAGGCCAAGTACGACAAGTACAACGGCTACGGCAAATAGTTCTCCAGCCTAATCTTCGATCCCGCACGTGTCCTTGACACGTTCCCAGGTCGAGATCATATTATCGAAATCTGAAGGAGTGAGCCAATCGTCCCGGCGGTTGGCCCACTCTTTTACGAACAGGCTCGCATAACTGTCGGGCAGGAGCCGCTCCGGCAGCGTGCACCAGAGGAAGCGGAGCTGCGGCTCCAGCATCCGTTTCTCGCCCGTGAGCGGGTCGTGGACGAAACGGAGGGTGGCGGCGAGGCCCAGCCGGGAATTGATGATGCTCATGTTGGAAATGGCGTTGCCGAGCGAATAGATGACCGGCACGCCCTTGATGTGCGTGGTGTCCTGCACCACGTGCGGATGGCTCCCCACGATGGCGTCCACCCCCTGAGAGACCAGCCACTTGGCCCAGGAGAATTCGGAGGCGTCCGGGTTGAGCTGGTATTCCGTCCCCCAGTGCGGCAGGGCCACGACGAAGTCCGCACCCTGATTGCGTGCCTTCCTGATGGCGGCGCCGACCTCTTCCTTGTTCATCCGGTTGACCTTCGGCCACTCCGTGTCCGGGCCGGTGTTGGTGCCGTAGGTGAAATTGACCAGCGCGATCTTGATTCCGTGCCGCGAGAGCATCAGGGGGTAGGTCTCTTCCAGTTCCTTTCGGTCGCGGGCTGCCCCCGTCTGCATGATGCCGAGCGAGTCACGTATCGTCGCGTACACGTCCAGGGTGCGCTGCAGGCCGCGCGATCCGCGGTCGAGCACGTGGTTGTTTCCCGTCAGGAAAACGTCGATCCCGCAGTCCTCCGCCGCATACCAGGCGTAGTAGTCCGGCGTGGAGAACGCCGGATAGCCGGCGTAAGGCTCCCCGCCCAGCGGGAATTCCATGTTGGCGACCGCGAAATCCGCCTTGCGCAGCGCCGGCGAGATCCGCTCCATGAAGGGATGGTGGTCGCGCACGAGCTGCTTGGCGTGCATCATCACGTCTCCGATCACGATCACGCTCAGGGTATCCGGCGCGTTGAGCATCGCTTTCGGGAACGGGATTTGATACTGGTTGGAGAAGTATGGATACACGGGCCGTTGTGCGGACAGGGAAGGGGCACAGGCAAGCAGCACGAGGGAGAGGATCAGACGGGTCGTTTTCATAAAATTGTGCAAATATAAGACTTTTTGTATTTTTGTAAGTTAATTATGAGAAAAGCTCTAATCATCGCGGCGCTGGCCGTATCAGTCTGTCTGCTCGGAGGATGCGACTTCTTCCGGGTGCTGGCCGGGCGTCCCACTTCGCATGAGATCGAAGCCAAGCGCAAGACCATCCTGGCGCTGGACCGGGACACGCTGACGCAGCAGCCGGCGGCGGATTCCGTCCTGGCGGTGCAGGAGAGCCTGCCCGCTACCGAGCCGGAAACGACGCCGCAGACGGAACAGAAGGCTCCGCAGACGGCGCCGAAGGCTCCGGCCGCCGGCGACCCGAAAGTCTCCACCCGCAGCTCGGATACCTTCACCCAGTCCCGTCCGGAATATCGTTACTATGTGATGATCGGCACCTTCGGCAGCCGCGAAAATGCCGTCCGGCTGGCCTCCAAGGCCGAAGCGGCCGGCTATCAGACGGCGCTGCTCCCGTTCAAGAGCGGCCTGACCGCCGTGGGCGTGAGCCCGTCCAACGACCTGGGCACCGTGTGCGCTGCGCTTGAAAAACTTCGTTCCGAGGCCTTCTGCCCCAAGGACGCCTGGATCCTCAATATCGAATAGCCATGAGACGGATCCTGACCGGACTTTTGCTTTTCCTGCCCCTTTTCGCTTTCGCCCAGTTCCGCCCGTCCTATACCGGACTGGAGGACAGCGAAGCCGTGGCGGCCATGAAAGAACATGTAGGATTCCTGTCCTCCGCCGCCCTGGAGGGCCGCAAGGCCGGATCGGAAGGGGAGCGCGAAGCGGCCGCCTATGTCTCCGAAGTGCTGGCTTCCTACGGCCTGGAGATGCTGAGCGGCGAAGAGGGCGACCCCTTCGGCCTGAAGCAGGAGAACGGCGACACCCTCACGTCCCGCAACGTCCTCGCCTGCATCCCGGGCTACGACCGGGTGCTGCGTGAACAGTATATCGTCATCGGTGCGCGCCTGGACAACCTGGGCACGATTCAGTACAGCGTGGACGGCGAGCGCCGCGAGCGGATCTATTACGGCGCCAACGGCAACGCCTCCGGCCTCGCGATGCTCCTCGAGCTCGCCCGGATGCTTTCCCGCAACAGCGTGCTGCTCAAGCGCACGGTGATCCTCGCCGCCTTCGGCTCCTCGCTGGAGACGGGTGCCGGCGCATGGTATTTCCTGAACCGCTCCTTCCCGCAGCCGGAGCGCATCGACGCCATGATCAACCTCGACATGCTCGGCACGGGCTCGAACGGATTCTATGCCTTCACGTCGTCCAATCCCGACCTGAACACCCTGCTGGAGCAGGTGAACGCCACCCTCCAGCCCGTCCTGCCCAGGGTGGTGGCGCAGGAGCCCGTCTCCTCCGACCACCGGATTTTCTATGACAAGGAGATCCCGTCCGTATTCTTCACGACCGGACGCTACCCCGAATACAATACCGACCGCGACACCGCCTCCATCCTCGAGTACGACGGCATGGAGCGCGAGCTGGAATACATCTACAACTTCACCGTGGCCCTGGTGAACGGCATCAAGCCCGAGTTCCGACGCGAAAGCTCGAAGGGCGGCGAGAGCTACGAGGGCGTCGTGTCCTTCTTCGACTGCGACGTCAAACCCACCTTCTTCCGCTCCAACGACCCCACCGATTTCCTGCAGCGCTGGGTTTATTCCTACCTGCGCTACCCGCAGAGCGCGGTGGACGAAGGGGTGCAGGGACGCGTGCTCGTGGACTTCGTCATCGACGAGAAAGGCAAGGTCGGGCAGGTGAAGGTGGCGCGCGGCGTGGATCCCCGGCTGGACGCCGAGGCCGTGCGCGTGATCGCCGCGTCGCCGGACTGGAAGCCCGGCATCCTGCGCGGCAAGAAAGTGAAGACCGCCCTGTCGGTCTATGTTGAATTCAGATTGGAGAGAAAGAAGAAAAGATAGTATGGATTACGATTTCAAATCGATTGAGAGCAAGTGGCAGGCCCGCTGGGCCGCGGAGAAGACCTTCCGCGTGACGGAGGACCCCGCGAAGCCGAAGTTTTACGTATTGGACATGTTCCCTTACCCGTCCGGTGCCGGACTGCACGTGGGACATCCGCTGGGCTACATCGCCAGCGACATCTTCTCGCGCTACAAGCGCCTGAAGGGCTTCAACGTGCTGCACCCGATGGGTTACGACGCGTTCGGCCTGCCGGCCGAGCAATACGCCATCCAGACGGGCCAGCACCCGGAAGTGACCACGACGAAGAACGTCAACCGCTACCGCGAGCAGCTGGACCGCATCGGCTTTTCCTACGACTGGGACCGCGAAGTCCGCACCTGCGACCCCGCCTTCTACAAGTGGACGCAGTGGGCGTTCCTGCAGATGTTCGACAGCTGGTACGACCCGGCGCAGGACAAGGCGCGCCCGATCGCGGAGCTCGTGGCCAAATTCGAGTCCACGGGCTATGAGGACGTGACCCCGGAGCAGTGGAAAGCCGCTTCCGACAAGGAGAAATCCGACATCCTGATGCGTTACCGCATCGCCTACCAGGGCGAGACTTCCGTCAACTGGTGCGAGGGCCTCGGCACCGTGCTCGCCAACGACGAGGTCAAGGACGGCCTCAGCGTGCGCGGCGGCTTCCCGGTGGAGCAGAAGAAGATGACCCAGTGGCAGCTGCGCGTGTCGGCTTATGCGGGCCGCCTGCTCGACTCGCTCGAGCGGCTCGACTGGTCCGATTCCCTCAAGGAGATGCAGCGCAACTGGATCGGCCGCTCCGAGGGCACGGAGATGGTGTTCAATACCGTCTGCGACGGCCGCGAGCTGCCGGTGACGATCTTCACCACCCGCGCCGACACCATCTATGGTGTTACCTTCATGGTGCTCGCCCCCGAGAGCGAACTCGTCGAGTCCCTGACCGCCGCGGACCGCAAGGCCGAGGTGGAGGAGTACCTCAAATACGTCAAGAAGAAGACGGAGCGCGAGCGCATCGCCGAGACCAAGACGGTCACGGGCGTTTTCTCCGGCTCCTACGGCATCAACCCCGTGACGGGGGAGAAGGTGCCCATCTGGATCTCCGAATACGTCCTCGCGGGCTACGGCACCGGCGCCATCATGGCCGTGCCGGCCCACGACAGCCGCGACTATGCGTTCGCGAAGAAGTTTGGCCTGCCGATCATCCCGCTCATCGAGGGCTGCGACGTGTCGGAGGAGAGCTTCGACGCCAAGGACGGCATCATGTGCAATTCCGGCTTCCTGAACGGCATGAGCGTGAAGCAGGCCATCGAGGCGGCGAAGGACTACGTCGAGGCGAAGGGTCTCGGCCGCCGCAAGACGAACTACCGCCTGCGCGACGCCATTTTCTCGCGCCAGCGCTACTGGGGCGAGCCGTTCCCCATTTGCTACAAGGACGGCATCCCCACGCCGCTGCCGCTCTCCGCGCTGCCGCTGCAGCTGCCGGAGATCGACTCCTTCAAGCCGTCGCCGGACGGCGAACCGCCGCTCGCGCGCGCCAAGGACTGGACCTGGGACGGCTATCCCCTGGAGAAGAGCACGATGCCGGGCTTCGCCGGCTCCAGCGCCTACTATCTCCGCTACATGGACCCGCACAACGACCAGGCGCTCGTCAGCCGCGAGGCCGATGCGTACTGGCGCAACGTCGATCTGTACATCGGCGGCACCGAGCATGCCACGGGCCACCTCATCTACTCCCGCTTCTGGAACAAGTTCCTCTACGACCTCGGCTACGTCTGCGAGGACGAGCCGTTCCGCAAGCTCATCAACCAGGGCATGATCCAGGGCCGGTCCAACTTCGTGTACCGCGTGGTCGGGACCAACACCTTCGTCTCTCTGGGCCTCAAGGACCAGTACGAGACCACCGAGATCCACGTGGACATCAACATCGTCCGCAACGACCGCCTCGACCTGGAGGCCTTCCGCGCCTGGCGGCCCGAGTTCGCCGACGCCGAGTTCATCCTCGAGGACGGCGAGTACATCTGCGGCTGGGCCGTGGAGAAGATGAGCAAGTCCATGTTCAACGTCGTCAACCCCGACGTCATCTGCGACACCTACGGCGCCGATACGCTGCGCCTCTACGAGATGTTCCTCGGCCCGCTCGAGCAGAGCAAGCCCTGGGACACCAAGGGCATCGACGGCGTGTCCCGCTTCCTGAAGAAGTTCTGGCGCCTCTACACCGACCGCGAAGGCTTCATCGTCACGGACGAGAAGGCGACGCCGGCGGAACTGAAGATCCTGCACCGCCTTATCGGCAAGGAGCAGGAGGATATCGAGAATTTCTCCTTCAATACGACCATCAGCGCCTTCATGATCGCGGTCAACGAACTGTCGGCCGCCGACTGCCACAAGCGCGAGATCCTCGAGCCGCTCTGCGTGCTCCTCTCGCCCTTCGCCCCGCACGTCGCCGAGGAGCTCTGGGAGCAGCTCGGACACCGTGAGAGCATCACGGGCGCCCGTTTCCCGGAGTATGTCGCCGCCTACACGGTGGAGGACAGCGTGACCTATCCGGTCCAGTTCAACGGCAAGGTGCGCTTCACGGTGGACCTGCCAAAGAGCGCCGCTCCCGCGGAAGTCGAGGCGGCCGTGCGCGGCATGGAGCAGACCGCGAAATGGGTGGGCGACCAGCAGATCGTCAAGGTCGTGGTCGTGCCCGGCCGTATCATCAACATCGTCGTGAAATGAAGCGGAAAGCCATCCTCCATACCGTCGGGGAATACCTGATCCTGACCCTCGCCTGCTTCTTCTTCGCGATGGCGTGGGAGTGCTTCATGATTCCCAACGGGATGTCCGCGGGCGGCATGATGGGTCTCTGCACCGTCATCCAGTACGCGACCGGCGGCCTGATCCCGGCCCAGTATTCCTACATCGCCATCAACGCGGTCCTCATCATCATCGCCGTGATCGCGATGGGTATCGGGTTCGGCTTCAAGACCATCTGGTGCATCCTGATATCCAGTCTCATCATGGGTGTCATCTCCAAGACGGATGCCCTCCATGCCATTCCCGGTTCCTTCTTCTTCATGGAGGAACGCCTGCTCATCCCGGTCGTGGCCGGTGTGTTCGAGGCGGTGGGCCTGGGACTCGTGCTCCGCTACGGCGGCAGTACGGGCGGCACGGACATCATTGCCCTGATGGTCAACAAATACTGGCCGGTGTCGCTGAGCATGGTGTTCCTGGTGTCCGACGTGCTCATCTGCTGCCTGCTGCTGTTCCTGCCGGAGAAGAACTTCTCCGACATGTGCTACGGTCTCACGGAGGTGGTGATCTTCTCGCTGGTGATCGATATCGTGGTGGGCGGCAAACGCTCCTCCTACCAGTTGCTGGTCTTCTCCCAGCATTATGACAAGATCGCCGACCACATCATCCACAACATGGACCGCGGCGTGACCATCCTCAAGGCCCAGGGCTGGTACACCAAGGCCGACAAGAACGTCCTGCTGATCCTCATCAACCAGACCCAGCTGTCGGAGCTTTCCCGGGTGATCAAGGAGATCGATCCGCGTGCCTTCATGTCCATCTCCCCGACGCACAACGTCTATGGCGAGGGGTTTGAGGAAATCAAGACGGGCGTCCATCTGAAAAAGAAGAAAAAAGATGAATAGCAAACAATTTTGGGTCGGGGTGAAGGAATACACCCTGATCACCCTCGGGGTGACGATGTACGTCATGGGGTGGATCATCTTCCTGATCCCGAACAACATGATCGGCGGCGGCGTGACGGGTCTGGGCTCCATCGTCCAGTACGCGACCAACGGCG
Source organism: Bacteroidales bacterium (assembly GCA_017535125.1). The sequence continues at coordinate 28,402 of JAFXUS010000078.1, forward strand.
TCATCAAGATCGGTTATACCTATTTCGTGGTCAACGCGGGCCTGCTCGTCGCGGCGCTCTTCACGCTGGGGCGCAGTTTCGGCGCCAAGTCCATCTACGCCATCCTGCTGACCTCCGTCCTGCTCAATGCCGCGCAGGGGATTTTCCCGCAGCCGCTTATCCAGACCCTGGCGCTGGACAACGGCAAACTGATGTGCACCATCATGGGCGGCATCATGGTCGGTATCGGCATCGGCATGTCGATGTCGCAGGGCGGAAGCACGGGCGGCACGGACATCATTGCGCTGATCGTCAACAAATACCGCAACGTCTCGCCCGGGCGCATGATCCTGATCCTGGACGCCGTCATCATCCTGTCTTCGCTGCTGGTTCCTTCCTACATGGCGGACGGGACGCTGATGCCCTGGCCGGACAAGATCACGACCGTGGTCTATGGTTTCATCCTGATCACGATCGTCAGCACGGTGCTAGACCTCTACCTGACGGGTTCGCGCCAGTCCGTGCAGATTTTCGTGCTCTCGCCGAAGTATGCCGAGATCGCGGACGCCATCACCAATGACCTGCACCGCGGCGTGACGGTTTTCAACGGCAAAGGCTGGTACACCAAGCACGACACCGAGGTGGTCATGGTCATTACCCGCAAGTCGGACCTGAATGTTTTCCTGAAATACATCAACGCCATCGATCCGAACGCCTTCATTTCCGTTTCCTCGGTCACAGGCGTGTACGGCAAGGGTTTTGACAAGTTCAAGTCCAGAAGTAAAAAATAATTCCATACTGAAAATCACAATATTATTTTATACCCCCGGATTGACCCCCGCCAATCCGGGGGACTTGTTTATTTTTGTCGCAGACCAATTTACCTCATGATGAAAACAACACTAAAACCTGCCATCTCTTTTTATCGTTGCGTCTGTGGCATTTCCTTTTTATGTCTGCCTCTGCCGGTCGTCGTCAGCTCGTTGCTCGCGGGCGGATTTGCCGGACCGGCCACCCTGTCGGGCGGCCTGCTCACGGCCGGCGCCGTGCTCCTCCTGCTGCCGATCATGGACGAGTACGTGACGCCTGCCCTGCACTACGCGCTCGCGATATTGGGCGTCTGCCTGACCGGCGTGCTGTGCGGGCTGGCCGTGCGCGTCTGGCTGGGCATGGTGCTGGCGGTGTTCGGCCTCTGCCTGCTGCGCCGCTGCCGGACGCGCTACGCGCAGCTGCAGCCGCTCTTCCGCAGCATGTCGGTATGGTACAGCGTGGAGAACCAGGCGCGCTACAGCTATTCCATGGCGCTGTACCTGCTGGCGCTGGTGCAGCCCGGTGCGTGCGCGTCGGCCTGGGCCACCTGGATTCCGCTTCCGTTCGCCCTGGCGCTTTACGTGCTGCTGCTGATCCGGGTCTATACCGGACGGACCTGCTTCCTGCGGCCGGCACGGGAGCTGGAGATCAAGGAGCTGATCCGCGGCAATCTCCGGACCGCCCCGTTTCAGTCGGGGGAGAAGACGGAAGAAATGGCGCGGATGTCGCGCCTCTACGCGCGCGTGGTTACTGTAATGGAACAGAAGCGACCCTTCCTCGCCGGAGGCTTCAGCCTGGATGACCTGGCCAGCGCCGTCTTTACCAACCGCGGGTACCTGTCCCGGGCCATCAACATCTTGTCCGGACGGAACTTCAGCCAGTTCGTGAATTATTTCCGCGTGCGCTACGGGGCGGACCTGATCCGCAAGGATCCGAACGTGCGCCTGATCAGCGTGGCGCAGATGTGCGGGTTCCGCTCGAGCCAGTCTTTCGACGCGGCGTTCAAGGTGAACATGGGCGAGACACCCTCGAAGTATCAGGAGCGCATCCGCTCGCAGAAGTTCACGAAATAGTCGTCATTCGCCGACTGCCTTTTCCGTCATTCGCCGACTGCCTACCTCGTCATTCGCCGACTTGATCGGCGAATCTCCATGACGCCGGCACGGGCGCTTCGACGGTCATCTCCTCCTTGCGGACGGGGTGCGTGAAGCGGATCTGCCGGGCGTGGAGACAGATGCCTCCGTCGGGGTTGGAGCGCGGTGCGCCGTACTTCAGGTCGCCCTTGATGGGGCAGCCCAGGTGGGCGAGCTGGCAGCGGATCTGGTGGTGCCGGCCGGTCAGCAGTTCTACTTCCACGAGGTGGTAGCGGTCCGTGCTGCGCAGGTAGCGGTAGTTGAGTTTGGCGAGCTTGGCGTCGGGGTGGCGCCCGGGTTTGGGCGCCGTGCCGTCCGCCACGATGTAGGACTTGTTCTGCTGCTCGTTGCGGTTGAGCCAGCCCTCCAGGTGCCCTTCGCGCGGCTCAGGAAGCGCGCAGCAGAGGGCCCAGTAGGTCTTGTGGACGGTGCCGTCGCGGAAGGCGGCCGTCAGGCGCTCCAGCGCCTTGGAGGTCTTCGCCAGCAGGCAGATGCCGCTCACGGGGCGGTCCAGGCGGTGGGGCAGGCCCAGGAAGACCTTGCCCGGCTTGCCGTCGCGCTGCGCGATGAAGGCCTTGTACGCCTCCGTCAGGCACTCGTCGCCTGTCTTGTCGCCCTGCGTGATTTCGCCGACGCGCTTGTTGACCACCAGCAGGTGGTTGTCCTCATAGAGGATCCGTCCCTGCAGATCCTCGAACTCAGCTTTTGTCAGCTCCCTATACTCCATACCACAAAGATAGCAAATCTATCGACCTCCCGTCCTCAAATACACCTCATTTTGAGGACAGCGGCCAGAAAAACCCCGTTTCGTCCTCAAAAACGCTCTCCAGCGAGGACGGGCAACCAAAGGTTACAAAGGGCTACGCACATATCCATTGGAAGCGACGGGAGTCGCAGGCGGCCGGGCTAACGTCGTGGAAGGGCGGGGCTATCCGTCTCGGTTGCTGGACGGCTAACTCCTCCTTTTTAGCCGCCTCCTGCGGAGCCGTCTAACAGTCGTCAGACACACGCCGTCCTGTCCCTTTGTCGTCAGATTTGGGAGGACGGCCTCCCAATCTTCCTCCTCAGGTCCAGCGCCGCCCTCGCCGGGCCCCGCTAATCCTTCCCCTCCTATAAGCCCGCCCACCTGCGCTCCCGTCGCTTTCCTGGGGGCGCGTGTTAAGCATAGGTGTCCGGCAAATCTGCATTCTACGCGTTCTGCGTGGATACCTGTCGGAGGATTTGGCTCAAATGAGTGGTGTTAAATGACATTTTGTCAGAAAAATGGCGGTGGCAAAGGTTTTGATGATGGGATATCCGGCCTGCCGGAACTGGCAGGTGACTGACAAGAAATTTTAAAAGTACAATATTATGGGAAAAATCATCGGAATTGACCTCGGTACCACGAACTCCTGCGTGGCCGTGATGGAAGGCAACCAGCCGACCGTCATCATCAACGACGAAGGCGCGCGCACCACGCCGTCCGTCGTCGCATTCACGGAGAATGGCGAACGCAAGGTGGGCAACCCCGCCAAGCGCCAGGCCATCACCAACCCTCACAACACGATCTTCTCCATCAAGCGCTTCATGGGTGAGACCTATGACCAGGTGGACAAGGAGATCGCCCGCGTGCCGTACAAGGTGGCCCGCGGCGAGAACAACACCCCGCGCGTGGACATCAGCGGCCGCCTCTATTCTCCGCAGGAGATCTCCGCGATCATCCTCCAGAAGATGAAGAAGACGGCCGAGGATTACCTCCGCCAGGAGGTCACCGAGGCGGTCATCACCGTCCCGGCTTACTTCTCCGCCTCGCAGCGCCAGGCCACCAAGGAGGCCGGCAAGATCGCGGGCCTGGATGTCAAGCGCATCATCAATGAGCCGACGGCCGCGGCACTGGCCTACGGCCTTGACAAGAAGAACAAGAACATGAAGGTCGCCGTCTATGACCTGGGCGGCGGTA